>JAITWJ010000114.1 GCA_031285325.1 Bacteroidales bacterium | reverse complement strand
TTCAGCCCATAGTACCACACGGGCATTGTATGCATCCTATAACGGTCCACTTTACCAGATTATGCGCCAGTCCGACGGTCAAACGTTGGATATAGGCGTTGTTAACAATGGCGATAACGGTGGTTACGCCGACGCTAACGCACACGATTCTTTTTGTGCAGATAATCTTTGCTGGATAACCGTTATTTACGACCAGTCGAGCGAAGGCAACCATCTTTATCAGGCTCCTCCCGGAACATTTGTCGGGCCTGCAAAAGGCGGATTTAATACTCTGCCAATAGCCGATATGGCTCCCATTACAATAATGGGAGGGCATAAAGCTTATGGCACATACATAATGCCCGGAACAGGACTACGCAACAACGATGCATCAGGGCTTGGAATTAATGATGAACCGGAAGGCATTTATATGGTTTTCGACGGTACGCATTACGACAGTGGCTGTTGTTTTAACTACGGGAATACTTCGACAAACAGCGATGCCGTAGGCAGAGGCACCATGTCAACGGTATATTTTGGCACATCTACCGGTTGGGGAAGCGGTGCAGGTACAGGTCCATGGATAATGTCGGACATGGAAGCCGGTTTGTTTTCAGGATATAACACCAAACAGAATGAAGAAAATCCAACTATCGATTCATGGCGTTTTGTTACAGGAATGGTTAATGGCGGTGGAGGAAATGTATGGGAAATTCGTGGAGGAAATGCACAGGACGGCGAATTGTCTGTCTTTTATAAAGGAATCAGACCCCAATCGCAAGAAAACGCAAACTACTATCCGATGCATAAAAAAGGCTCAATTCAGCTTGGGAATGGAGGCGATAATGGCAATGGTTCGGCCGGTACTTTTTATGAAGGCGTTATAACTTCGGGATACCCAACCGATGCCGCTATAAATGCTGTTCAGGCAAACATAGTAGCAGCACAGTACGATGTACAGAGATTAAGTTCGTCGCGTGTTACAACTTTTAATTACGGAACATCGCAGGAAGTAACATTAAGTTTTACCAATACCACAGGAAAACCTGCAAGAAAGGTTAATTTAAGCATGAATTTGCCATCGGGGTGGAATGCTGTAGTTGCCGGCACAAATGAAAACGTTAAGACCTTTTCCGGATCAGTAGCAAACGGAGAAACCGTAACCGCAACATTTAACGTAACCTCTCCCGAAACTATAAGCACAGGTTATCTTACAGGCAAAGCCGAGTGGAGAAACAGCAGCGGAACCCAATCCGATATAAATGCTCAATTGATAAGAAGCGTAGTGCCTGTAAAAATAAATGAAGTTAGACTGAGTACCAGTTCAAATTCAACCAACCAGTTTATTGAACTTTATAATGCCGCTGACACAGAAGCAGACATTTCCAATTGGTCAATTATTAACACAGTAATTCAATGGGCTCCTGTAAAATTAGCTGCAATACCGGAAGGAACAAAAATTCAGGCCAAAGGATTTTACCTGCTCGGTTTAACAAGTTCAGGATTAGCTTCACCTGCAAAACAGGGAGAAAATAACATTAACGTAATAAACACTACCGGTTTTAGAGCAGGGCAACAAATCGAAATAGGCGGCGAAACAAGAAGGATACGAAGCATAGGCACACCGGCATCGGCTATGACTACAATATTTGTACCTGTTTCTACCGGACCATGGTTAACAGTTCCGGCAGGCTCGTCAAACATACCGGTAAAAGACATAAGCGGTTTTGTTGTCGGTCAAAAAATCGGTATCGACAAAGGAGGAAATTATGACGAAGCTACTGTTACCGGAATTGGGAAACCATCAACACAAACCATACTTGCCGTTCCAGCCAAAGCAGGAGAAACAACCATCAAAGTAAATTCAAATATTAACTTAACTGTTGGCGACAAACTTACAATCAGTACAGGTGCACGCAAAGAAATTGCCGAAGTAAAACGAATTATAAACACTGCTTCGGCATCGCCACGCGGAGGAAATGCCAGTGCAAACCCCGGAGAAATTGAACTTACCGAACCTTTGAAAAACGATCACATGCTTGCAGTTGACGTATCAAGCCCCGGAACAGGAATCAGTTTCTCTCCGGCAACACGTTTTGAACACAAAAGCGGCGATGCAATTCAGGCGCTCGGCAGCGGCATCAGACTCGACATAGCCTTAGACAGGAATCACGACACAGGAGCACCCGTTGTTAATACCTCGGTAAGAACAGCAGGTTATCAAGACAGCGCTACTCCAAACCAATGGTATGGCGGACCTCTTTCAACATCGGCAGGCTCAATAGCACTGATGGACGCCAGCGGCAAAGTTGTTATCGACGCCATGGTTTACGGTTCACAGCAAACCAATTCGGGAGCCAACGGTTTAATCACCAGCCCCGAACTGGCCACTATTGAAGGCATTCAAGACCAGGGCGGTCATATAGTTGTAGTTCCCGCCAGCAGAAATGTTCCATCAAACCAGGTTATCAACAGGAGTTTCGGCAGATATCCCGACGGCAACGACAGCGACAGTAATATTGATGACTTCAAGTTACAGTATCTAATCACACTGTTAACACCGGCAACTTCGGGGTCAAACAATATTAAAATTGCAAACACAACAGGCTTCGCCGTAGGACAGCAAGTAATTGTTGGCACAGGGTCGAAAAGCCAGAGTGTTTCCATTACCGAAATCGGCACCACAGGAGGAACAACAGTAGCAACCGCCACAAATGCAGGAGCAACAATTATACCCGTTGCCAGCGTAGAAGGATTCAGCGCCGGCCAAACTTTCACCATTGGAAACGAAACAGCAACAGTAGCATCAGTTGTTGCCGTACGCCGCCGTGCCAATGCAACAACTGTTCCGGTCGATACAATTAAAATTACACAGCCACTCACAAACGCATACACAACAGGAACAAAAGTATATGGACAAGGCATTACATTCAGTACAAACCTTGCCTCATCGTTTGAAAGCGGCACACCGGTATCAGACGGTATTCCCACACCGGGAAGCCCAAACAAGTACAATTAAATATTTTGTGTGAAATTTGAAATTCAAGACAACTTTAGCAGGAGTAATTCTACTAAAGTTGTCTTTTTTATGAAACAAACAGCCCTGTTTGCCAACCGTAAGCAAAATAAACACTTTGATGCGCTGTTTTTTACAATACCCGGAAACAGAACACAGGCCACACTTCTACCAATCCCTGCCTCCGAAACCTTTAAATCGGCCGAACAGTACGCCGCGTACGCTGCCGCTTTTAATCTCAAAGACGAAATTATTAAACAAATCCGCGTTGACGCCCTCGCCGCCGAAAAAGAGAAAGAAAACAATGTAGTTTCTTAGTTGTTAATTTAAGAAACTCATTCAATCCATTCCAATTTATTGTCTATGCGGAAAATTATTTTCTTATTGTCAATTAACCAGCGTATAACCTGTATTGTTTTTTCCTGATTGTCTTTAATTTTAAGTAAAAGTTTCTCGTATGTGCATGGTTCTTCTAAAATTGTTTTCACTATACCCGAAATTTCATCAAAACCTGTGTTGCTTATATCAATAGTTTCGAGCGATTTGCACACATCGCACTGTCCACAGCGTACTGTACTGTTTTCTCCAAAATAATTTATCAAAATATTGCTCCGGCATTCATTGTTTTCCGCGTAACGAATTACGGCATCGATACGTTCCTGAAAGTCTTTTTTACGCAAACCGTAGTTTTCATTAGAAATTTTCAACCGTTCGATACCAACTCTTTCTCTGTTAAAAAATATGCATGGCATATTACTGCGTGGAATGTAATCAATAACTTTCGATTTACGCAGATGTTTTAAAAACTTATATATATTTTCCCTGTCCAATCCTGCATTTTTGGCAAGTAATTCTTCGTCAATAACAACATAATCTGAAAATAATCCGGTATATGACCTTAGCAGTAATTTTATAAAACCATCGAAATTGGCATTAGCTACCTGGAATTTATACAAATCGTCGCGCGAAACGGTAAAGTAAACTTTCGACAGATTGTCAACCTCTTCAATGTATTCTATGTAACCTTCGCGTTGCAAAATTTTCAGACTGTTGTAAACCATTGTCTGTTGGTATCCAAAAACTTGTGCAAATCCTTGCAGACTGAATCCAAATTTTTGTTCTTTTCCAAATCCTTCGGCAATATTAAGATAGTTACATAACGAGTTGTAAATTTTTTTTATTGAAGTTATTTCGGGGAAAGCTACCGGAATACGCCTTTTAAGCTTGGTTTTATCAATATTGTTGAACAGTAGAACCGCTGCCGATTTCTTTCCATCGCGCCCTGCCCTACCCGCTTCCTGATAATATGCTTCCAGAGAATCAGGAGCATCCCAGTGAATTACGAACCTCACATCAGGTTTATCAATTCCCATTCCAAATGCATTGGTGGCTACAATTACACGAGTTTTCCCATTTATCCACATATCATGTTTAACATTTCTGAGATGAGTATTTAAACCTGCATGATAAAAGTCGGCTGAAATTTTGTATTTCCGCAGTTCATCAGAAATTTCGTGTGCAACTTTTCTGCTGCGTACATAAATTATTCCTGAACCTGAAGTTTTTCCCAACGTTTCGAGTATATAACCAATCTTGTTTTCGAGGTGCCGCACTATATAACTCAAATTATGCCGGCTAAACGACATGGAAAAAATATTTTTATCCTTAAACTCCAGTTTGTCTTGAATATCATTGGCTACTTTTGTGGTAGCTGTTGCAGTTAAGGCTAAAAATTTCACATTAGGCAAAATATTTCTCAACGCGGCAATATTAAGGTAACTCGGCCTGAAATCGTACCCCCACTGCGATATGCAATGTGCCTCATCAACCGTTATCAGATTGACATCCATTTTCACAAGCCGTTCGGTAAACCTTTCAGAATTTAACCGTTCAGGCGAAATATAAAGGAACTTATAATTACCCCAAACGGCATTGTCGAGTACAATTTTAATCTCGGCCGACGACATACCGCTATGAATAGCCAAAGCCTTAATTCCTCGTCGGTTCAGGTTTTCAACCTGATCTTTCATGAGAGCAATAAGAGGGGTAATAACTATACAAATTCCCTTTTGAGAAAGGGAATAAACTTGAAAAATAATAGATTTTCCACCGCCTGTGGGCATTAAGCCAAGCGTATCTTTACCCGAAGCCACCGACTCAATAATCTCGAACTGAAGTGTACGAAATTCGGTATAACCCCAATAATGCGCCAATATTTTTTTGAAATCTTTCATTTCGTACAAATTAAGAAATCATTTTATGTGTTTAACAATTTTTATCAACGAAAATATAACTATGAGTAAAATTAATAATTAGCTATATACTATTTTTTGTAACTTTGTACCTAATTTTTTAAATATAAAAAACAATAACACATGTCGTTCTTATCGGATAAAATTGTTTTTGAAGGACTAACATTTGACGATGTACTATTGATCCCTTCATATTCAGAAGTATTACCACGCGAAGTAGATCTTGCTTCACGATTCTCCCGTTCAATAGCCATAAATACACCTGTTATTTCGGCAGCCATGGATACGGTTACCGAAAATAAAATGGCTATTGCCATTGCACGTGAGGGTGGTATTGGAGTTATTCATAAAAACATGAATATTGATGAACAGGCACGTCAGGTTACTACGGTAAAAAGGGCCGAAAACGGGATGATTTATGATCCTGTTACTATTACCCCCGAAAAAAATGTTGCTTATGCCATGAACCTAATGGCAAAGTACAAAATCGGAGGTATTCCCGTAATTGAAAACGATGGTTCTCTTGTTGGGATTGTTACCAATCGCGACCTGCGTTTCGAGAAAAATATGAGCCGAAAGGTTTCGGAAGTTATGACGAGTGAAAAAATAATTTCAACATCTGAATCAACAAACCTTGAAAAAGCAGCTGAAATTCTTCAGTATCATAAAATTGAAAAGTTGCCTATTGTTGACAAAAACAATAAACTTATAGGCCTGATTACATACAAAGATATTACTAAGGCCAAAGATAAACCGTTTGCCTGTAAAGACGACAAAGGCAGACTGCGTGTTGCTGCAGGCATAGGTATTGCTTATGACACAATGGACCGTGTTGACGAACTTGTAAAAGCACAAGCTGATGCTCTTGTAATAGACACTGCACATGGCCATTCGAAAGCAGTAATTGAAATGCTGAAAAAAGTCAAAGCGAAATATCCGGAAAAAGACATTGTTGCAGGAAACATTGGCACAGCTGAAGCCGCAATAGCACTGGTAAATGCAGGGGCCGACGCCGTAAAAGTAGGTATAGGACCTGGTTCTATTTGTACCACACGCATAATTGCAGGTGTAGGCATTCCGCAATTATCGGCTGTTTACAGCGTAGTAAAAGCAGTTGAAGGTTCAGGTGTTCCTGTTATTGCCGATGGAGGTATTCGGTATTCAGGCGATATTGTTAAGGCACTTGCAGCAGGTGCACATTCAGTTATGGCTGGAGGACTTTTTGCAGGAGTAGAAGAGTCGCCCGGCGAAACCATTCTATACCAGGGCAGAAAGTTTAAATCGTACCGAGGCATGGGGTCTGTTGAGGCCATGCAGCAAGGTTCAAAAGACCGTTACTTCCAAGATGTGGAAGATGACATAAAAAAACTTGTTCCCGAAGGTATTGCTGCCCGTGTTCCATATAAGGGCACCTTGTATGAAGTGCTTTATCAATTACTTGGCGGTCTGCGTGCAGGTATGGGGTATTGTGGCGCAAGGAATATTGAAATGCTGCAAAAGGCAAAATTCACACGTGTTTCCATGGCAGGCATACAAGAAAGCCATCCTCACGATGTTAACATTACCAGCGAAGCACCAAATTACAGTAGCAGACAGTAAATAAGTTTAAACGAATGTAGATAAATCTATGAAATAACTACATGCTATTCCTGCCTGAAATGAAAAAAGTACAGTTTAAATATTGCGTTATTGTTGCGTTCGTAGCTTTTATACAAAGTTGTAACTCTTCGACTACCAACAATCCTGTACTTGCCGAAGTAGGATTAAAAAAACTTTACACTTCAAATGTAATTGGGGTTGTTCCTATAGGAACAACCGGTGAAGACAGTATTTTACTGATTAATGAGTACATACGAAAATGGATAAAAAACGAACTGATGGTACAAAAAGCAGAGGAAAACTTAACTATTGACCAGGCAAATTTGACAAGAGAACTGGAAGAATACCGCAATTCGCTAATTATTTACAAATACAAAAACGAACTTATGAATCAGCGCATGGATACTTCCATTACTGATAACCAGATAGAAGTTTATTATTTAAATAATGAGGACAATTTCAATCTTTCAAAAAGTATTGTTAAAGCCATTTTCCTAAAAATACCTGTAGAATTTGCCAACCAGCGCCAGTTAAAGGAAATGTGTTCCGATACTTCCCCTGAAGGATTGGGTGCAATTCGAGATTACTGTATTCAATACGCCAAAGCTTTCGATATTTTCATCGAAAAATGGGTCGATTTTGATGTTTTACTCAATAATATCCCTGTGGAAATAGAAAATCACGAGCAGTTTTTAGCGCGAAACAATTTTATTGAAATGAACGACAAAGAATATTATTATTTTGTTAGCATTCACGATTACAAAGTAAAAAACGATATTGCTCCACTTGAGTATGTTCAGGGAAACATAAAGAGTTTGATTATTAACAATAGAAAAATTGAATTTTTAAAACAAATTGAAGACAATGTTTACACAGAAGGCATTAGAAGAAATAAATTTAAAATACACAATCAGTAACTATATGAAACTAAATAAGAGTAAAAAATTAATCGTATTAATGCTTTTGTCAGGAATTCTTTTTGTTCAAAACATAAAAGCTCAGGATAGAACCATAGACCAGGTTGTAGCTGTTGTCGGCGGAAATATAATCCTAAAATCAGACGTTGAAGAGCTATATTTAATGAGACAGGCAGAAGGTTATTTTACGGAGGGCGATATGAAATGTGAAATGTTTGAAGATTTGTTAGTCGGGAAACTCTTAGTTGCCGAGGCTGAACTCGACACCTTAATAACAGTTACGCCAAGCCAAATAAACCAACAAATGGACGGACAGATTCAGTATTTAGTATCAAGATTAGGATCGGAAAAAGCTGTTGAAGATTATTTTAAAAAACCGATTTCAGTTGTAAGATCAGACATGCAGAAAGATATACGTGAGAATTTACTAAGCCAGCAAATTAGAAGTAAGATAATACAGGATGTTAATATAACACCTTCTGAAGTAAGGTTTAATTACAGAAACTTGAAACAGGAAGAAATTATCACGATTCCTACACAATATGAGTATGCGCAGATAATAATGAAACCGGTTATCGATATCGAAGAAGAAAACCGCATAAAAGCACAGCTACGCGATTTGAAAGAACGAATTGAAAATGGAGCCAATTTTACTTCTCTTGCTATAATATATTCTGAAGAACCAGGTGTCGACCGCTCAGGAGGAGAACTTCCGTTTTACGGGCGTGGCGAGCTCGATCCTGCCTATGCAACCGCAGCTTTTAACCTCAAGCCAGGAGGAATATCGAACGTTGTACAAAGTGAATTTGGGTTCCATATAATCCAACTTATCGACAGGCAAGGAGAAAAAGTAAAAACAAGGCATATATTAATGCGGCCAAAACCATCGTCTGAAGCTATGGAACAAGCCGTTAACCGTTTAGACAGTCTTGCTAATATTTTGCGTAAAAATGAAATCTCTTTCAGCGATGCTGCAATGTTGTTATCAACAGATAAAAATTCACGCAACAATGGCGGAATGTCCATTAATCCAAACACTATGTCATCTAAATTTACTGTTGAAGAATTAGGCAACGATGTAAGTAAAATAATTACAAATATGAACATTAACGAAATTTCAAATACTTTCGAAACAATTGATGAAGAAAGTCATCAAGCAGTTTATAAAATTGTAAAACTTACAAATAAAATAGAACAACACAAAGCAAATCCTCAGGGAGATTACCAGCAACTTGCCGATATTTTCTTAATACAGAAACAAGAAGATGTTTTAGAAAAATGGATTTCAGAACGCCAGGCACAAACTTATATCCGAATTGATGATACATATGTTAACTGCAATTACAAATTCGAGAATTGGATAAAATAAATTAACTTATCAGGACAACTGTGTAAAAAATTTACTTAAGTTTTTAATGTTTTATAAAATCCATATCAGCAACCACAGGTTAAAAGTTTTTTTACTGATTATTTTTTATTGCTTTCATATCACTTCATTCTCCCAAGAGAAGAAACGTGTAAATATTATTTATGCCGATTTTTTGGAATCTGATGAAAATATTGCAAAAAATGCAAATAGACTGATAGGAAGCGTAAATATTCAGCATGAAGACATTTTAATGTGGTGCGACAGTGCCTATACATACACAGGAACAAATCAGGTAGATGCGTTCGGAAACGTACGCATAGAACAGGGAGATACGCTAAATTTGTATGCTGACAAAATTTATTATAATGGCGACATGAATTTCGCCCAGGCTATAGGAAATGTTAAACTTGAAAATAAATCGACCACTTTACTTACTGATACGCTTGACTACGACCTTGCTGCAAATATTGGTTATTACAACAATTTTGGGAAGATTATAGACAGCACCAATATACTTACCAGTGTTATTGGCAGGTATTATATCGACAACAATATGGCGCATTTCTACAAAGAAGTGGAAGGTTATAACGACAAATATACGCTAAACAGCGACACATTGAATTATAATACAGAAACAGGCAGGTTTTTTATAGTGGGACCAACTATAATCCGCGATTCGGCAAATACTCTCTATGCAGAAAATGGTTGGTACGATACAAAAACAAACGAAGCCGAGTTACTAAAAAAACCTGTTGTTAGTAATGAAAAGCAACAACTCAGTGCCAATTTCATAAATTACAACGGAACAAATGGATATAGCAGTGCTAAAGGTGAAGTACAAATTGAAGACTTTGAAAACAATGTTATGATTATAGGTCAAAATGCAACCTACAACAAAGAGTCTGATATTGCCACCGTAACTGATTCTGCTGTTTTTATTATGTATTCCGAAACTGATATCGATACCTTATTCGTACATGCCGACACCCTGCGAACTATACCCGATAGTATTGAAGGGGAAAAAATTATTATGGCATTCTACGGTGTACGCTTTTTTCGTTCCGATTTACAGGGTGTTTGCGATTCATTAGTTTACCTGTCGAAAGATTCGCTTGTACAGTTTTATGATCTTCCCATTATTTGGAACGATATTCACCAATTGAGCGCCGACTATATTGAAATGCAGCAATTCTCAGATGTGCCCGACGAAATGCGCCTTGTTAACAATAGTTTCATCGTTTCGCAACAAGACTCCAACAGATTCGACCAAATAAAAGGCAAAAATATGACAGGGTACATTATTGAAAACGAGCTAAGTAATATTAAAGTAGATGGAAATGGGGAAACTCTGTATTATGCACGCGAGAGTGAAAACGAAATTATCGGCTTGAACAGGGCAGTAAGCAGTAATATTGCCATTCAATTCAAAGAAGGAAAAATATTTAAAATTGTATTTATCCAACAGCCCGAAGGAGAGCTAAAACCACTTGACCAACTAAACGATGAAGACAAAACACTTAGTGGATTTGAATGGAAAATTAACTTGAGGCCACTTTCAAAACACGACATTTTTCGAAAAAACACCATTCAAGAAAATATTTCAACTCAAGAAAACATAGTTGATGAGAATTAAATAATATTATTCGTTATCACTGTTTTTAGCACATTGCATAAACCGTTTCAAATTATAGTAACTATGGTATAACATATTTAGAAACTGTTTTTAATTTACCTGATAAGTTTTTTGTCCCCCCTGAACTACCTCGCGGTGCGCCCAACGGTTACTTTGAACATTCACGCGGGCAAAATTTGGGGATACTTCGTCTGTTACATACCTGCAAAAACAGTATTTTTTAACAACTGTGCGCATGATTGTGCTTTCATCAAGTGATGATTTAACAAACGTGCGCATAATTGTGCTTTCATCAAGCGATGATTTAACAAACGTGCGCATAATTGTGCTTTCATCAAGCGATGATTTAACAAACGTGCGTATAATTGTGCTTTCATCAAGCGATGATTTAACAAACGTGCGCATAATTGTGCTTTCATCAAGTGATTTTTTAACAAACGTGCGCACGTTTGTTAAAAAATCGGCGGCAGAAACCGCTCGCACGTCTTTGCGAACCGCCCTCGGCGAAGCAATCCACAGCAATTAATAATTAACAGCTACTATTCTTTTAATTATTGTCAACTGTCTTTTGTCAATTATCAATTGTCCACATCAATTGTTTTTACCTGTTTCCTGAGTTTCTTAATGTCTGTTGATTGTTTGTACTTCATAATATATTGTTGCAAATATCTTATCAAGGATAGAACAAAACACTCTTCGGAGGAAATAATAAACACCCATATTACACTATCAGAAAAGAGCTGCCAATTACGAATACAAAACAGAATCGGCAGAAATAATGTTGCAAATTATATTGTGCGAAATAATGCTGAAAAAACTTGTTGAAAATAAATTCTAAGTTTAAAGATTTTGTAAATAACGAAATTTATTGACTTAATTTTAAAAAAATATTCACATATTCGCTTTTTTTGCAAATAAAACAATTGAACAGCAATCTCGATGTGCCGATTATCAGCCTCTTTTAGGGTATTATTTATATTGTTAAAAGAGAACTGATAAAAAAACAAGGCCATTCTCAATAAAAAGAGGATTGCTTTTTGTTACTAATGTAATTTATTTTAAACTGATTAGAAGGAGTATTTACGTTCATAGCAATTGGGTATTTACTAATTTTATGATATGTATAATTACATAAAAACAACAAATTGGAAAGCAGAATATAGGAATTATATAGATTATATTGAAACAAATATCAAATAAATATGAATGATAGACTTTACATTTTCGACACAACATTGAGGGACGGGGAACAGGTTCCGGGTTGTCAGTTGAATAAAGTGGAAAAGATTGAGGTCGCCAAAGCTTTGCAAGAATTAGGCGTTGATGTTATTGAGGCAGGATTTCCGATTTCAAGCCCCGGTGATTTTGAATCGGTAGTTGAAATTTCAAAAGCGGTTACATGGCCAACTATTTGCGCCCTTACCCGCGCGGTACAAAAAGATATTGACGTTGCTGCCGAATCACTCAAATACGCCAAAAAAAAACGTATCCATACAGGTATCGGAACTTCAAATTTTCATATTTATCACAAACTTAACTCAAATCCTGAGGCAATTATTGAACGTTCTGTCGAAGCCGTAAAATATGCAAAAAAATATGTTGAAGATATTGAGTTTTATGCCGAAGATGCAGGCCGTACCGAAAACGAATATCTTGCCCGTGTTATCGAAGCTGTTATTAAGGCTGGCGCTACAGTTGTAAATATTCCGGATACCACGGGATACACGCTTCCCAATGATTTTGGAGCAAAAATAAAATATCTGACCGAAAATGTTTCGAATATTCATAAGGCCATAATTTCAACACATTGCCATAACGACCTTGGAATGGCAACTGCAAACACAATATCAGGTATAATCAATGGTGCCCGTCAAGCCGAAGTTACCATAAACGGTATAGGCGAACGGGCAGGTAATACTTCGCTTGAAGAAGTGGTAATGACATTAAAAACTCACTATAATGCTCTTCAGATTGAAACTGGGATAAATACTAAAAAAATTTATGGTACCAGCCGTCTGGTTTCTACATTAATGAATATGCCGGTACAGCCAAATAAAGCAGTGGTTGGCCGGAATGCATTTGCGCATTCATCCGGAATTCACCAGGACGGCGTTTTGAAAAACCGCGAAAACTATGAAATCATGGATCCGTCAGATGTAGGTATTGATGAATCGGCAATATTACTTACTGCACGCAGCGGACGTGCAGCACTTAAGCACCGCCTCGAGTTATTAGGGTTTGAACTCTCGAAAGAAAAATTGGACGAAGTTTATGAAGAATTTCTTAACCTGGCCGATAAGAAAAAAGATATTCGTGACGATGATATAGCTTTGTTGGCCGGTGACGCCACACGCCAAGAACGTCGTATAAAACTTGATTTTTTGCAGGTGGTTACAGGTAAAAGTCTTATTCCAATGGCTACTGTCAGGCTCGATATTGCTGGAGAAAAATTTGATGCCACTTCAGCGGGGAACGGCCCCGTTGATGCTGCCATTAAAGCAGTTAAACAAATAATAAACCGCCAAGTTACTATCGAAGAATTCTTGGTTCAGGCTATTACAAGAGGTAGCGACGACGTCGGCAAAGTACACATGCAAATTGATTACGACAACAAATATTTCCACGGATTTGGCACAAATACAGACATCATAATCGCCTCGGTGGAAGCTTTCCTTGATGCTATAAATAAAATCCAAGTGAAATAATTCACGATTAAAGAAAAAGAACAAAATTACTTGTATGGAAGCAAAAACATTATTCGATAAAATTTGGGATGCACACATAGTTAAGCAAGTTGAAGATGGCCCAAACGTTTTATACATAGATCGTCATTTTATTCATGAAGTTACCAGTCCGGTAGCATTTCTTGGGCTTAAAAACCGCAGATTAAAAGTTTTCCGTCCTGAAAAAACAACAGGAACACCTGACCACAATGTACCAACCATCAACCAACATTTACCAATTGTTGATGAATTATCGCACAACCAAGTTGAAACACTGAAAAAGAATTGTGCCGAACAAGGAATAACACATCATGATTTAGGTACAGAAAGTTATGGCGTTGTCCATATTATTGGTCCTGAATTGGGGCTTACCCAACCCGGAATGACCATTGTTTGCGGCGACAGCCACACATCAACCCATGGTGCTTTTGGCACAATAGCATTTGGAATCGGCACCAGCGAAGTAGAAATGGTATTGGCCAGCCAGTGTATTATGCAGTCTAAACCGAAGAAAATGAGAATTACCGTAAATGGCATACTTAACAAAGGTGTTACAGCAAAAGATGTAGCGCTGTACATTATTTCCAAAATCTCTACAAGCGGTGGAACCGGCCATTTTATTGAATATACCGGTACAGTAATATCAAACCTTAGTATGGAAGGCCGTATGACACTTTGTAACCTCAGCATCGAAAGCGGTGCACGAGGTGGTATGATTGCCCCTGACGATATTACCTTCAACTACCTGAAAAACCGTGAATTTGCTCCTAAAGGCAAAGATTGGGACAATGCATTAAAAGCATGGAAAGAACTTAAATCAGACGCATGTGCAGTTTTCGATACCGAATATGTATTCGACGCGGCTGATATTGAACCTATGATATCATACGGAACAAATCCGGGTATGTGTATTGGCATTAATAAAAAAATACCTGACTCAAAAGGATTGGAGGGAAACGACAAGGCAACCTATATAAAAGCGCTTAAATATATGGGCTATAACGAAAATGAACCCATGATCGGGAAAATTGTTGATTATGTTTTTGTTGGAAGTTGTACTAATGGCAGAATTGAAGATTTCAGGGCTTTTGCTGAATATGTAAAAGGGAAGAAGAAAGCACCCAATGTTATTGCATGGCTGGTTCCGGGTTCACAAAAAGTAGAAAATCAAATTAGAGAAGAAGGCCTTGTACAAATTTTGGAAGCCGCCGGTTTCGAATTACGTCAGCCCGGCTGTTCAGCCTGCCTTGCAATGAACGACGATAAAATTCCGGAAGGCAAATATTGTGTATCCACTTCAAACCGTAATTTTGAGGGACGCCAAGGACCTGGAGCAAGAACGTTGCTCGCAAGTCCATTAACTGCTGCTGCTGCTGCAATTACAGGACATATTACCGACCCCAGAGAAATTTTCATATAAAATCTCAGTTAAATTATATAATTAACAGTTAAAATATTACTTTTCATCCTCATCTTCTTATGGATATTGTAAATAATCTTTAATATAAAAAATGGCTTACAATAAATTTACAACAATAACTTCGTCGGCAGTACCACTTTCTATCGAAAATGTGGACACCGATCAGATTATTCCGGCACGCTTTCTTAAAGCAGTTGAACGTAAAGGATTTGGCGACAATCTGTTTCGCGACTGGCGTTACAGCAATGAAGGAACCATTAAAGCTGATTTCCCGCTTAATAATTCAAAATATTCAGGTAAGATTCTTGTAGCCGGAAAAAATTTCGGAAGTGGGTCGAGTCGCGAACATGCCGCTTGGGCTATATACGATTATGGATTTAGCCAAGTAGTTTCAAGTTTCTTTGCCGATATTTTTAAAGGGAATGCATTAAATAACGGATTGTTGCCAGTTGTTGTTCATGCTAATTTTCTTCAGAAAATATTCAATGCAATTGAAAACGATCCAAAAGCAAAATTTAAAGTCGATTTGGCAAAACAATTGTTCACTATTTCATCAACAGGCGAATCGGCTGAATTTGAAATAAATCAGTACAAAAAGCATTGTCTGCAAAACGGGCTCGACGATATCGATTACCTGGTTGAAATTAAGGATGAAATTGTTGAATTTGAAAAAACAACAATGATTAATTGTTAGATATTATTTAAACATATTATACAATGATTTAATCTTCTCTTCCTTTTCGGGAAAACCAATTGATTGGTATGCTTTCATCAAAAACATAAGATGCGATTTTATTAAATAAGAATCGGTTTGGGGTTTTATATATTCTTGCGATGGGGTATAATTGTTTTTATCCATATAATATTCAATTTCTTTCTTACTTACAATTGCCCCCTTGTTTGAGGTATTAACATAAAATAAAGCATCTGAGCTACGTATGTTTCCGTGTATTTTTCGGGCAAGACCGGAATCTACAATAGCAATAAGCGGATTTCGGGGAAAATCAACAAATTGTGTTGACAATCCGATTAACCGGGCAATGATGGTGTATAGTATGCTTATTGAAAGTGGATTTCCTTTTTTAGTATCCAAAATATAGTTCAAGAAGCAATTTTGAGGCGAATGTATATCCTGGTGGTTTATTGAAAAGCCATGAACATTAAAAAGGAAGTAATTTAAAATAGTTGTTTTCTCGAGAATTGTAAGTGAATTATTCAATTCTATCCAAATACTGTTTTTTATATTTTCAATTTTCTTATTAATTTCAAATTGGTTCAGATCGTAGTACTGAAATCTATCGACTAACAAAACTCCTTCAAGAAAATTTTGCTCTCCGGTTCTGAGCCAATCCTTGATTAATTTTTTTATTTGCTTGAATTGCAAATTTTTAATTATGTTTTCAATTCTTCCTTGGTAACCTTCGTTGAAACATGATTTTAATTTTTCCTCAAGTGCCGGTATTATAACATAATTCTCTTTTAACAGTTCCTTCTCAACTGTTTCAAGAATAAATGAGTCGGAGTCATCGAGTAAATTAATTAAAGCTTGAAGTTTTTTTTTATTCATGATTTAGTTTGTCAATTTATCAAGTACTCTTATTATCATTTTTTTCATTTCATCGTGATAATTTTCGTTGGCGGTTAACGAAACCCTGTTTGCAATTATCAAGCAAATGGTTAAGGCATTGTGTCCAAGCATTTTCGAAAGGCCATAAATAGCTGAGCTTTCCATCTCGAAATTTGTAATTCTCATATTATCGAACGAAAACTCCTCAATTTTTTTATTCAGTTCCGGAAAAGCAAGTTCCAGTCTCAGTTTACGGCCCTGCGGGCCATAAAAGCCGGGTGCCGAAATTGTTACTCCTTTTATAAACTCTTTTTCATGAAATTTTGAAAGCAGTACCTCTGATGCATCTACAACATATAAAGATGGTAAAGAACTGCTCCATTTTGTAAAATGCCTGAATGCTTTTTCGAAAGGCAAATCACAATATTTTTCACTGATGGCATAAAAATTCAACATTCCATCAAAACCAACCGATTTTTTTGAAACAACAAATGTATTAACTAATATGTCGGACTGTAAGCTACCGGAAGTACCTATTCTTACAATATCAAGCGATTTTATTTCTTTTTTTATTTTTCGTTTTTCAAGGTCAATATTCGCAAGGGCATCAAGTTCGTTAATCACAATATCAATATTATCGGTACCTATGCCAGTTGATATTACGGTGAGCCTATTGTTGTTATAATAACCTGTAATTGTTTTAAATTCACGGTTTTGAACTTCAAATTCAACATTGCTGAATAATGAAGCAATTTCGGCCACACGCCCCTGATCGCCAACAAGAATAATCTTGTCAGAAATATTTTCCGGCATTAAATGCAAGTGGAAAACAGACCCATCTTTATTTAAAATTAACTCAGAATGTTTAAGCATAATATTTATATTATGCAGTAAATATATTCAAAATAAGATGAATAGCCAGTAAACTATATGAAAACTTTTTAACAGTTAAGTTTAAAAACTTGTATCACACAGAAGAAAATTGTTAAAATCTTCAAAAAAAAATAAGTTCTTGATTTACTGACCACATTACCAAAATAATTAAAAAAATATGAATTTTATAGATATTTTTTTTGTTAATGTGAAAACTGTTATATATTTGTAGCACGATTTTAAAAAATAGTAACACCGTGGCAGTAACCCGTTTTGGCGTTTCATTAGAAAGTGAATTACTTGAGGCTTTGGATGATTATGTTAAAGAAAATAATTTCCCGAACCGTTCTCAGGCCATTAGGCAATTGATTGAACGAAATTTGGTAGAAAAAAAATGGCAATGCAATCACCAGGTAGCTGGAGCTATTACTTTGGTATATGACCAAGGTAAACGGGATTTGATAGGAAAAATAACCGATATAGAGCATAACCATTTCAAAGAAATATTAGCTGTACAACACTTTCATCTTTCGCACGAAATATGTATGAAAATTATTGCAGTATTCGGTCAGGCTTATCAGTTAACGAAACTATCGGACAAACTGATTTCCTTAAAGGGAATACTGCATGGTAAATTAGTGATGACTCAAAGCAACTGATACGGTTTACAAATATTTTTTTTACAATACGGTAACACGTTTTTATGAAATCATGACACTTAAATAAAACAATTAAAAATCATTTAAAATGACAGGAAAAATTTATCTATTAACATTAACTTTTTTATTGCTAAATTCTATGGCGCTTTTTGCCCAAGAAGAAGGAACAGTTAACAAAACCATTGACGAAGTAGTTGTAACAGGGACCAGAGTGCCTGTTCCGCGTGATGTTATACCTGTTCCGATAACTGTTGTTCCTCGCAGTACAATAGAACAGAGCGAAGAAACGTCATTACTTCCGGTACTAATGCAGCAAGTACCCGGACTGTTTGTTACTTCCCGTGGGATGGCCGGTTACGGTGTATCGAGCGGTGCGGCAGGCGGCATTAACATGCGTGGATTTGCCGGTGGCTCGGGGCGGGTACTTATTCTTATAGATGGGCATCCACAGTATGCTACCATATATGGGCATCCGGTTGCCGATGCTTACATTGCATCTGATGCGCAACGTGTAGAGGTATCACACGGAGCTGCATCAATACTCTATGGTGCGAGTGCTATGGGTGGCGCTATAAATATAATTACACGCCAGGCGGTAGAAGATGGCAATAAATTGTCGGTGAGAGCAATGGCAGGATCGTACGGCACACACAGATATTCATTTACGGACACTTACCGAAACGGCAAATTTTCTGGTGTTGTAAGCGGTAACTATGAGCGTACTGACGGGCACCGTGCAAACTCGGAGTTTGATTCGCGGACGGGGTTTGCAAAGTTAGGTTACGATGTTTCGGCTGAATGGAAAATTACCGGAAATATTAATGTTACAAAGGCTAAGGCACAGGTTCCGGGAATGGAAAACAATCCGTTACTGGAAGGAGCTACAGATGTGCTGCGCGGCATGACCGGGCTTTCTTTAGAGAACCATTACAGGACAACCAGGGGGGCGGTTAATTTTTACTATAACTGGGGAGATCACAAGATAAACGATGGTTATTTTGAAGGGGGTACTCCTCAGCCGTTTCTGTTTAAATCGACCGATTACATGGGTGGTGTAAATATTTATCAGGCGGTAAATCTTTTTGATGGAAATACAATTACAGGCGGATTCGATGTTAAGCTATATGGAGGTAATG
>JAITWJ010000097.1 GCA_031285325.1 Bacteroidales bacterium | reverse complement strand
CCCCCCCCCCCCCCCCCCCCCCCCCCCCCCCCCCCCCCCCCCCCAGTAAACGCCAAACACACATACAATTTCAAGACTGCAGTGTGATATTTTTCAATACATTTTATGATGTTTACCATTCTAATATACGATTTTGAATTGCTTTAAAAACACTACAAATGTAGTGATACCATTGGAAAAAACAAAAAAAAGACATTATTTTTTTAGCAGGGCAAACGCACGGAATTAGTTATAATTTATAAAAATAATATTTTACTTCTAACTCTAAATCATTTGAGATACTTTATGTTTAGTGCATAACTACAAATAAAAATAATCGTAAAAATGAGGTTCATAACTGAAAATGCGTGATTGCCAATCCAAAATACAGGAAAAAACAAAAGTAAAACTTGTGCCGCAGTATATATATAGAAACCATTGAGGCAAAGTTTCCACATAAGTACAGTTCCTATCAGCGAAAATACTGATAATGACATAAGAATTGTAAAATAAAATGAATTAACAGCATCAGTTGAATGCCATGCAGAATATTCTACAATAATTATAGAGGTTCGTTCAAAAAATAACGAAGCAAGCAAATATAAAACAAATTTAAAACTGCTTCCTATAAATGTTAAAATGCACAAAGCACTTAAAAAATCATGACGGTATATTTTATTCATTATGGAAAAACATAAGGCTGAAAGCCATAATCTACAGTTTCTTTTTTAATTGTTCAAAATTAATATGTTTTGTTCACGGTTTCAGTAAACCTCATTTTAAAAGTATTAACTTTGTATTTTAATTTAAAGTTTGATCAAAATGAAGAGAGACACACTGGTATTCGATATTATTCAAAAAGAACGCGAACGACAGTTAGGAGGCATTGAATTAATTGCCTCAGAAAATTTTGTTAGCAGCCAAGTATTGGAAGCTATGGGATCGGTACTGACAAACAAGTACGCTGAAGGTTACCCTGGCAAACGTTATTATGGTGGTTGCCAGTTTGTTGACGAGACCGAAACGTTAGCTATAGAACGTATCAAAGAGATCTACAACGCCGAATGGGCAAATGTACAACCACACTCAGGAGCGCAGGCCAATGCAGCAGTTTTAAGCGTAATTTTGAAACCTGGCGATACATTCTTAGGATTTGACTTATCGCATGGCGGTCACTTATCTCATGGTTCACCGGTAAATTCTTCAGGAATTTTATATAATCCGATATCTTATAGAGTAAAAGAAGATACCGGTTTAGTAGATTATGATGAAATGGAGGTACTTGCACTGGAACACAAACCAAAACTGATTATTGGAGGGGCTTCGGCATACAGTCGAGAATGGGATTACAAACGCATGCGCGAAATAGCTGATAAAACAGGTGCTATACTAATGATTGATATGGCACATCCTGCAGGACTTATTGCCGCTGGTTTATTGAATAACCCACTTGAATATGCACATGTGGTTACTTCAACAACGCATAAAACCTTACGTGGCCCGCGTGGTGGTATTATTTTGATAGGAAAAGATTTCGATAATCCATGGGGATTAATAACACCCAAAGGCATGTTACGCACAATGTCTTCGTTGCTCGATTCGGCTGTCTTCCCAGGTCAACAGGGGGGGCCACTCGAACATATTATTGCTGCAAAGGCAGTTGCATTTGGTGAAGCGCTTTATCCTGAATTTAAAGAATATCAGAAACAAGTTAAAAATAATGCCAAAATAATGGCAAAATCATTTATTGATTTAGGATACAAGGTAATTTCCGGTGGTACCGACAATCATTCAATGCTTATTGATTTGCGTACCAAATTTCCAAATATTACAGGAAAACAGGTTGAAAGTACTTTGGTAAAAGCTGAAATTACGGTAAATAAAAATATGGTTCCGTTCGACAGTCGCTCGCCTTTTCAGACTTCCGGTTTGCGCGTAGGAACTCCGGCAATTACAACTCGCGGCGTAAAAGAAGATCTTATGCCGGTTATTGTAAAATTGATTGATGACGTTATTTCAAATATTGATGATGAAAGAATGCTGAAAGCGGTAGGAGAAAAGGTTCATGAGATAATGAAAGATTTCCCGTTATTTGCTTATTAAACTATTACTCTTATAAGTTAACTTAACGTAGATTAATTATATATTAACAGCAATTACAATAAATCGCCTATTGATTATCAACACATTATTGTGCATGTGTTGATTAAATAAGAAATTAACACATTGTATATTTTTTTTTCAATATATTTTATATTTTTACTAAAATATTCAAATTTAATTCAAATAATTCTTGATTATGGCATATAAGATTTCTGATGAATGTATTGCGTGTGGAACGTGTATTGACGAGTGTCCTGTAGAGGCAATCTCTGAGGGCGATATCTACAAGATTGACCAATCACTTTGTACTGATTGCGGTTCATGCGCTGAGGTTTGTCCGGTTGAAGCAATTTCTATCAACGAATAATTCCGGATATTACAACACAAAAAACCTGTCTTTAATAAAGGCAGGTTTTTTTATGTCATTATATTGGAAAACCCATATAATATTGCGCATATAACGGCTTAAAAATTTTATTCAGATACTTTAACTGAAAATCCAGCTTGTTCCAATTTCAAGGCAATGGTTTTCAGTTCTGAAATTGAAATACTAATCAATGAGCTAATTGGTGTGTCCCGTGCAATAGTATAAATCATAACATGTGCAGGTTTTATTTTTTCAAGTAATTTAATCCATGCTGAAATCTCAGCTTCGGTAGTATTGTCGAGATTCTTTTCTTTAAAACTTTCACGGAGGAACATGGTTTGAATAATTACTTTTCCATTGAATAAAGTGAGTTGGTCAATTATTTTTTGCAGGTTAAAATTAGGGGCCGGACAATTTATAAGATGAATAGTTTCAGTAAATGCCGAATCAAGTTTCTGGATATTGTATTCAATTTTCGTCAATGCATTAAATACCGATTTTTTGTGCAACATAGTAGCATTCGACAAAACAGCAATTCGTAAATTTGGCACCAGCATATTTCGCAATTCAACAGTGTCATCAATTATTTCTGAAAACTCGGGATGAAGGGTTGGTTCTCCATTTCCAGCAAAGGTAATTACATCGGGCAATTGCCCTGAGGAAACCATTTTTATAATTGTTTCTTCTAATTTTTCTCTTACCTCGACACGCGACGGCAATTTTACTTCTCCCTCATAATTGTTAGGCGTCAAACCACACTCACAATAAATGCAATCAAACGAACAAACTTTTGTATTTACAGGCAACAAGTTTACTCCCAAAGAAACACCCAGCCGACGACTTTTTACAGGCCCGAAAATTATTTTATCAAAAAGAAATGTTGCCATTTAGAATTTTATACAAATATAGTTTTTTTACCTGAAGAAGTATTTAATAGAGTCTTAATGCAGATAATCAGCGAATTTATTATGCTTGTTATGCGGGTACAAATAATGATTTATGTAAAGAAAGGGTTGATATTTATTTTGTGAACTCCGTCATGTTATTTTGCTCCTGCCGAAGTTTGACGAACACTGTCCATTATTATGTTATTGCGCTTAATTGCCTGCAATTTTTCAGGTTCAATGGATTTTTACAGGTATTCTGATTACCGTCTTGAGTTTTTCAACGGCTGTTCTTCTGGGGTCGGACAGATATATTTCATGGTGCTTTCTTTTTTCGGTAATGTCGTTTGCTAAATTATTTGTTCCGATAAAATCATCTATCAAATTAATTGTTCGAGGTTCATTGTCATACGAACCGATGTGCATACATTGAACACACAATCCTTCGTTGATTTTTAAGAATTTTGCATTTTCTGTTTCGATGTTCTTTTTACTCATAACTTCACTGCAAGCCCATTGAAATATATCATGATCCACAAATTCAGGCAAACGTATCATCGAAATCCAATTGTAGCGGGATTTATCTTGGGGAGCAATTTTTTCATTGCCGTCAAACCACCACAAACCTTCTAACGGCGGCACCACATAATCGAAATAACCATTGAGTTTATTATTTCCCATTTTGCTCATTTTTATTGTAAACTGAATGCTGTACAGTATTTGAATTGCTTTTGCATATTCTCCATTTGCATAATTCGGATTGCCTTTGCCTTCTACCGCCACAAACTGCATTTCGGGAACATCTATTACAGCCGGATTGGTCTTTGGCAAATACAAATCTTTATATTCTTTTTTATAATCTGTTACCATGATTTTATTCTTTTTTATTAAATAAATACATTCCTCTAATATTTTACAATAAGAAACTTGCGCATAAGAAACAGTGACGTAATAATACTTTCAAAGTAAATACAAAAATGAAAAAACCGTTCATCTCTGAACGGTTTTCATTTTTTATTAACTGTTACTATGCTACGACCTTCTGAAATTATTATCGCGGCGATTGTTATCCCTGCGATTATTATCTCTTCTATCGTTGTTTTGCTGAGGCCGGTCGGTTCTTGGAGGCCGGTCAATATATCCTTCCGGTTTTGGTAAAAGCGCCTTATGAGAAAGTTTTAATTTACCTGTTTTTTCATCTACCCCTATAAGCTTTACTTCAATAATATCGCCTACTTTAGTAAATTGTTCAGCAGATTCAACTCTTGTCCAATCCATTTCTGATACATGCAAGAGAGCTTCTTTACCAGGAAGAATTTCAACAAACGCTCCGAATGAAACCACTGATTTTACTTTGCCTGTATAAATTTCTCCTATTTCGGGCATAGCAACAATGGCTTTAATCCTTGCTTTGGCTGCCTCAACCGGTTCGAGGCCCATACCCGAAATTTCAACGTACCCAACATCGTCTTTTTCTTCAATAACAATAACAGTTTTGGTTTCTTCCTGTATTGCCTGTATTATTTTTCCACCGGGGCCAATAACAGCGCCAATCATATCTTTTGGAATCTGAACAGTTTCAATTCGCGGCACATTGGGTTTAAAATTCGGGCGTGGTTCAGAAATAACCTCCATCATTTTCCCCATAATATGTAAACGGCCTTCTTTAGCTTGTTGTAATGCTTTTGCAAGCACTTCGTAGGGAAGTCCGTCAATTTTTATGTCCATCTGAGTAGCTGTTATTCCGTCAACAGTTCCTGTAACTTTAAAATCCATGTCGCCAAGATGATCTTCATCGCCAAGAATATCTGAAAGTACGGCGTATTTATCTGAATCTTTATCTGTAATTAAACCCATTGCGATTCCAGATACCGGTTTTTTCATTTTTATACCTGCATCCATCATTGCCATAGTTCCTGAGCAAACGGTAGCCATAGACGACGAACCATTCGATTCTAAAATATCTGTAACAATACGTACAACATAAGGCATATCGGCAGGTATCATTTTTTTAAGAGCGCGGTGTGCCAGGTTCCCATGGCCGATTTCGCGCCGCCCAAGCCCACGCGGTGTTTTGGGTTCTCCAACACTGAATGGAGGGAAATTGTAATGTAGCATAAACCTTTCTTTACCTTGAACGGTTACTCCGTCAATTATTTTTTCATCCATTTTTGTACCCAACGTTGCCGAAGTTAGCGCTTGTGTTTCACCACGTGTGAAAATTGACGAACCATGTGCTCCTGGAAGATAATCAACTTCTCCCCATATTGGGCGTATTTGGCTGGTATTCCTTCCATCGAGGCGAATTCCTTCATCAAGTATCATGCGGCGCATAGCCTCTTTTTCAACATCGTGAAAATATTTTTTTATGAGATTTTCATGCAACTCCAAATCAACATCGTTATTCTCTGCGTTTCCGGTTTTGTAAGTTTCAATAAACTCATTACGTACTGTTTCAAATGCTGTTAAACGTTCCTGTTTGTTTGTTATTTGCCTTTTTGCAATTTCATAACATTTATCATACAATTCTGTTTTTACTTTTTCACGAAGTTCTTCTACATTTTTTTCGTGGCAATATGTACGTTTTACTACGCCTAACTCGGCGGCAAGTTCTTCTTGTGCCTTGCAGTGTTTTTTTATCTCTTCGTGGGCAAATTTAATGGCTTCGAGCATCACCTCTTCGGTTACTTCGTTCATTTCACCTTCAACCATCATAATATTGTTATACGAAGCGCCTACCATAATATCGAGGTCGGCATTTTTCAATTTCGAATAGGCAGGATTGATAACAAACTGTCCATCAATACGGGCAACTCTTACTTCTGAAACAGGTGTAACAAAAGGCACATCAGAAACGGCTATTGCAGTTGAAGCGGCAAGGCCTGCCAATGCATCCGGCATGTCTTCACTGCCGGCTGAAATTAAGGATATCATCACGGCTGTTTCAGCATGATAATCTTCGGGGAACAGTGGGCGAATTGCCCTGTCAACTAAACGGGCAACGAGTATTTCTTCATCACTTGGACGGCCTTCTCTTTTCATAAAGCCACCGGGGAAACGGCCTGCTGCCGAAAATTTCTCACGATAGTCAACTGAAACAGGCATAAAATCGACACCTTCGTTGGCTTCTTTTGCTGATACAACTGTTGCCAGCAACATAGTTTCCCCCATTTTAACTACAACTGAACCATCGGCTTGCTTTGCCAATTTTCCTGTTTCAATGGTAATAACCCTGCCGTCGGCAAGTTCGATTGTTTTGATTGTTGCGTTTACCATAATTTTTAAACAATATATAAATTAAAATTAAACAATGGGTGGTGTGAGGTTTTGTGGTTTATCAAAAAAAGAAAGGCAACACAGTGCATTGCCTTTCTTATGTTTTTTACTTACGTAAATTCAGTTCTTTCAACACTGAACGGTAGCGTTCAATATCTTTTCTTTTAATATACTCAAGCAGGCTGCGGCGTTTCCCTACCAATTTAATTAACGACCGGCGGGTACTGTGGTCATGTTTGTTTTGCTTAAGGTGTTCATTCAGGTGATTAATCCTGAATGTGAACAGTGCTATCTGGCCTTCGGCGCTGCCTGTGTCTTTTTCGTTTTTACCGTACTGGGCAAAAATTTCTGTTTTCTTTTCTGAAGTTAAATACATTTTAAAGAACTTTTTTATGTTATACAATGTTTAAGCCGCAGCATCGCGTTAGATAACAACGGCTTAAAATTTTTCAAAGCACAAATGTAAATAAAAGATTTATAACTTACAACCTTGTGATTTATTTTTTAAACAATTACAGCGAATCACCAAAATCTTCCTTGAATTTGGCGACCAATTTTTGCGGCCAATCCGACACCGGCTCCAGTTCGCCCATAAAAAAGCGCAATACCGGCGGCTCATATACAAACTTCAGTCCGCCTATCATTTTGCGGTTTTCGTATAGCCACGTCATACGGTCTATCACGTATTTTATCTGCGAAAGGGTGAACACTCTGCGCGGAACGGCTAAACGAAGCAGCTCCATGTCGGCGTATGTTTCGTTACCGTTTTCGTCTCGCTGGTTCGACATTGTTCCGCGTTCCATTCCTCTGATGCCCGATATAAGGTAGAATGCCGCTGCCAGCGCTCCTGCCGGATATTGTGTTTGCGGAATATGCTCGCACAGTTTCATTGCGTCAACATGTGCGCCCAGCACTCCGGGGGGCGTTACCATTGATACTCCGTTTGCAACAAGGCTGTTTACCAGGTATGAAATAAACTGCGGGCTTTGGCATATTATCGACTCGTCGAGCGTTTCGTACAGGCCAACGGCTATTGCTTCTATTTCGCGTACCGACATTCCGCCGTAGGTCAGGAAGCCTTCAAAGAGTGGTATCAACGCTTCCATTTCGCGGTATATTTCGAGGTTGTTGGTACATATTCCTCCCCCGCGCGACGAGCTTAGCTTGCGCGCCGAGAAATACACTATGTCGGCCAACCCTGTCATGGTGGCAATAACATCGCCCATTGATGCCGATGCAAATTCCGGTTCGCGCTGAATAACCAGATATGCGTTTTCGCCCAGCAGGCTGGCGTCGAGTACGAGCCTTATTCCGTAGCGGTTAGCTATTTCGCGCACGGCTCTCATGTTTGCTATCGAGAACGGCTGCCCGCCAATGAGGTTGGTTGAGGCTTCCATACGGATAAACGGTATATTGCCGGCTCCTGTTTCTTTTATAACTTCTTCGAGTTTTTCGATGTTCATATTGCCTTTAAACGGGTGCGACGATGCAATGTTATAGGCTTCGTCGTAGAGCAGTTCCGCAATACGCCCGCCGTACTGGGTTATGTGTGCCAGTGCGGTTGTAAAGTGGTAGTTCATTGGTATGAGGGCGCCTTTTTTCTTTATGTATGCACACGAGAGCACGTTTTCGGCGGCGCGTCCCTGGTGTACGGGCAGCAGGTATTTTTTCTTCAGTACGTCTTCTACTGCTTTTGCCATGCGTGCAAAGCTCTGCGAGCCGGCGTATGCGTCGTCGGCATGCATCATGGCGGCTTGCTGGTTGTCGCTCATGGCGTTGGTGCCGCTGTCGGTGAGCATATCGAGGAACACGTCGGGGGTGTTGAGTTTAAATGTGTTGAAACCGCCTTCCTGAAGGGCTTGCAAGCGGCGTTCAATGGGTACCAGGTGCAGTTTCTGGACTATGCGCGGCTTATGAAGTTCTAAAGGTATGTTTTCTCCTTTGTAAAATTTGATGTTTCCTTTCATCTTAGATAATGTATAGGCCGGCGTGCACACCGGCTTTGTTAATAATTTATATAAATTGTTTTTGTGAATACCGGGTCAATTGCAAATGGGTGATTTAACAATTGACGAAACAAATTTACGGTTTTTTTTTCCCAAAAAATATTTCTTCATAAAAAACAAACCGAACTGGTTAACAATTAACAATTGACAGTTGACAGTTGACAATTCATAATTAATAAATTTAAGAGACATAATACGCCACCGTTACTGCTGCCCTTACTCCGCTACGGTATCGGCACGATGTTCCCGTCGAACGCGGTGTTCCATTCCACCACATCCTTGTAGGCGTCCACGCTGCCGGCGGGCACGTACAGTACGTCGGCTTCGTTCTGGCGGAAATTCAGAGTGGCACCCAGCGTCGGCGGATCGGTCGCCAGACAGGTCACGCTCGTCAACGCCTCGCAATCGGTAAACGCGCGGTTCCCGATGGTCGTCACTCCGGCGGGGATGGTGATCTCGGTCACTTTGCGGCAATTGGCAAAAGCGCCCTCCCCGATGGATCTCAGGCCCGCGCCGAGGGTTATCTCCGTCGATGAGATGCAATGTTGAAAAGCATAGTCCCCGATAGTCTCGACCTTGTCGGGGATGACGATGCTCCGCAAACCGGCGGCGTAAAAAGCCTCACCCCCGATGCTCTTCAAGCCGGCGGGGAGGGTTACCTGCTCCAAATAAGAGCAATTCGCAAAGGCACATAACCCGATGGTCTCGACACTG
>JAITWJ010000055.1 GCA_031285325.1 Bacteroidales bacterium | reverse complement strand
AATTTTGCGTTTACGCTGCAATTAAAATTGTAGTGAATGGAATTTGCAATAATTTGGTAATTTATTGATAATAATAGGGTTGTGAGAGTGTGCTTAAAACCTTGACAGGGTAGGGGTCGCTGGTTCGAATCCAGCACAACCCACAAAAATTTAAATATTATACTTATGGTAATACTATTATTGGTTTTGTTAGGTTTTTTAGTTGTTTTGTTCGTTTGGGCTATTGCCAAATACAATTTGTTTGTAAGATTGAGAAACAACAGGGAAAATTCATTTGCAGATATTGATGTGCAGTTGAAGCAGCGGCACGACTTGATCCCACAATTGGTATCAACAGTAAAAGGCTATGCTTCGCACGAAAAAGAAACGCTTGACCTTGTGGTCAGTGCACGTAGTGGAGCCATAAATGCCAAAAGTATTGATGAGAGAATAGTTGCCGAAAATGCACTGACATCTGCGCTTGCCGGTTTGAATGTAACTTTAGAAGCATATCCCGACTTGAAAGCTAACACCAACTTTATGCAACTACAAGAAGAAATTTCGGATATTGAAAATAAATTAGCGGCAGTACGGAGGTTTTTCAATTCAACTACAAAAGAGTTGAACACAGCTATCGAAATGTTTCCTGCCAGTATTATTGCAGGAATGTTCGGGTTTAAAAAGGAAATAATGTTTAATATTGGCGATTTGGAACGTCAAAATATGGAAAAAGCTCCTGAAATCAGTTTTTAAGCTATGAAATATGTAGGGTTACATACACAGAAAATTAGAAATAATTTTCGATCGGTTCTTCTGCTTTGCCTGTTTCCTTGTTTGGTGCTTTTACTTACACTTTTGTTTTCAGTATTATTAGTTTATTTCGCATCAGAAAAATATGAAAATGTTAGTGTTTGGGAGCAAGCTATTACGTTATTTATGCGTATAACGCCATATTTGCTGGTGGGTGTGGTAGTTTGGTTTCTTATTGCCTATTTCGCAAATACAGCCATTATCCGGTCAGCTACAGGATCGCATTCTATAGAACGTAAGGACAATAAGCGGATTTATAACCTGGTTGAAAACTTGTGTATGTCGCAAGGGATGGTAATGCCTAAGATTAATATTATTGAAGACGATTCGCTGAACGCTTTTGCAAGTGGGATTAACAATAGAACATACACCGTCAGTCTTTCGCGCGGCATCATAAACAAACTGGAAGACGAAGAATTAGAAGGTGTTATTGCACATGAACTGACACACATTCGTAACCGTGATGTGCGTTTATTAATTGTATCTATTGTATTTGTTGGAATTTTTGCCATGCTTACGCAAATTGCTTTTCGCATGTTGTTGCATTCATCTGTCAGGAATCGAAATAACAAGGATGGTAAAGGAGCAGTTGTTATGGTTTTGATATCTTTAGTTGTAGCAATAATTGGTTATTTTTTTGCTATGCTGATGCGTTTTGCTATTTCCAGAAAACGAGAATACATGGCAGATGCCGGAGCTGCTGAAATGACACACCGACCGCAAGCACTGGCAAACGCTCTGCGAAAAATATCACAAGACCCCGATATAGAAGCAGTAACAAGAGATGATGTAGCCCAATTGTTTATAGAACATCCAATAAGAAAAAAAGAAAATTTTTTTTCAGGGATGTCGGGCTTGTTCGCAACGCATCCGCCTATAAAGAAAAGAATTGACATATTGGAGCAATTTTAACTATTACTCAGTTAAGGTTGTATTACAAACAAAAGTGATTCCGTTTCCTGTTCATAATGCTTGTTGCTTTAATTAAATAAACTGTTTTAAAAATAAATCAATAAACTTTCAGTGTAAGTATTATTTTAAGTTACTATAAAAACTTAAAATAATAGGTTTGTGCCTATGTTTTTTATAATTTGCAGTCGTTTTAGTTCGTTTTATATTATTATGACATGAGAAAAGAGTCGCATTTATCACGCCGTAGTTTTATTGGTAAAACCTTTTCAGCTACAGCAGGAATAACTATACTGCCTTCAACTGTTATTGCCGGGTTGGGACATCAAGCCCCAAGCGACAAATTGAATATTGCTGGAATAGGGGTTGGTGGTATGGGTTATAATAATCTACGCAATATGGAAAGCGAGAATATAGTTGCACTTTGCGATGTTGACTGGGCTTATGCCGAAAAGAGTTCGTTTTCCCGTTGGCCAAAAGCAAAAAAATACACCGATTTCCGCGAAATGTTGGATCAGCAAAAAGATATTGATGCAGTTATGATTGCAACTCCCGACCATACACATGCACTTGCGGCAGTTCTTGCAATGAGGCAGGGTAAACACATTTACATGCAAACCCCTCTCGCGCACTCTGTTTACGAATCGCGTGTTTTACGCGAAACAGCTATAAGGTACGGCGTTGCAACACAAATGGGCAACCAGGGAAATTCAGATGAAGGCATACGTTTGATTTGTGAATGGATATGGGCAGGTGTTATAGGCGAAGTAACTCATGTTGATGCATGGAGTAACAGTACAATTTGGACACAGGAACTCGAAAGGTCAATACGTGAACAGCGAATTCCGAAAACACTTGATTGGGATCTTTTTATTGGCCCCGCAAAAATGAGGCCTTACAACGAAGTTTATCATCCATGGAACTGGCGTGGATGGTGGGATTTTGGCGCCGGTGTTCTTGGCAGCATGGCATGCCACATCTTAGACCCTGTTTTTAAATCATTAATGCTGGAATATACCTCGTCGGTACAAGGTTCATCAACAACATTAAACCAGGAATCGGTGCCTAATGCCGAAATTGTTAAATATGAATTTCCCCGAAGAGATAATTTGCCAAAAGTAGCTATGCCTGAAGTATCGGTACACTGGTACGACGGTGGTTTAATGCCGCCCCGTCCAAACGAACTGAAAGATAATGAAATGATGGGTGATAACGACGGAGGCTGTATATTTTACGGAACTCGTGGAAAAATTATGTGCGGGGCGTATGGTAAAAATCCTGCGTTATTACCTCTGAACGAAATGGCTCATTTTCAGCAACCGGTAAAAAGCATACGTAGAATATCAAATGCAATGACTGGAGGCCATGAACAGGACTGGATACGGGCATGCAAGGAAGATAAAAACATACGTATTGAGGCGCCATCAAATTTTAACTATTCAGGATTGCTAAACGAAATGGTTGCAATGGGTGTATTGGCAGTGAGATTACAGAGTTTACAGCGAAAACTAATATGGGATGGGCCAAACATGCGGTTCGCCAATATAGGGCACGACGACCATATAAAAGTGCCGGCAAAGAGTAATTTTAATACAATAAACGGTATTCCGCAATTACGAAGAGAGTACACAACAATTCCCGCGTTAGAAACATGCGATGAATGGATAAGGCACACGTACAGGATTGGTTGGGAACAAATTTGAAATTGCCTTATAGGTACTGTTGCTCCAAAAATTTACGGTTTGCCGCCGCCCGGGGTTGTTGCTGTCGTTCCCAGATAGCCGCAAATGCCTTCCATGTCAGGGTCTGCAGTGTTGATGTACAGGGGGAGATGCCCCTGTTTGTACAGTAGCATGTGGGCCGGCCACCCGTTTTGCATTTCGCGTGTGTCCACAATTATCCTCTCGCCGCCGGCAAGCGCAAAGGAGAGGTATCGCTTTTCGGCATTGACGTTTTTCACGCCCAGTTCGTCGAACAGTTTACTTGTTTGCGCCATGTAATAGCCCCAGTCGTCCATTGCTGTGAACCAGGCATCAGCTTCTTCGGAATCTTCGTCCTCGAAATGCCTGATTTCCGGCTGTATGGTTATCAGACAGGTTTCGGTTATGTACAAAATGCTGTCGGCGGGGATGGCGTTACTGTGGGGGCGGAAGTTGGTGATCTGATACGGCCGCTCCTGCTGTCGCTTCAGCTTTACCAATTTCCTGTCAAACGATCCGGTTTCTCCCCTGAAAGATATGCTTTCCGCATTGGGAGATATTACCCCGATATATTTCTTCGATGCCGGCGGAAGCCGGTTCCCCCAATTCACATAACCCGATTTCATTGCTTCCAGGGTGGAGGTAATCCCCAAATCGACAGGTCTGGTCAGGTAATCGCTGTTCTCCACGGTTAAAACAAATTCAATGGTATCCGCATTTATCTTCAATTGGTTCATGGGCAACACAAAGAATGCAGGTAAGTATCCTTCTCTCGCCTCATCGAACTCATCAGACGTTCCATAGTAGAATCCTGCTGTTTTACCGTTTACTTCAGTCAATATAATATACTGATCCCCTTCCGAAGAATGGGGATCTACATACTCATATACACCGGTGTATTTATCCGATCTCTCTTCGTATTGTTCTCGATTGTTTTGTCCGTAACCGCTCCTGGCTATGGTGAGTATGGCGAGTATGAGGATTGTCAGTTTCATTGAATTTTTTATGCTATTTTATTACAGGGCCGTCAGGTGATGGATAGACGCGCTTGATATATTGCGGGTCGGGGTATTTCTGCCTTCGGTTTTCTTCATTGTAGCGGTTTATCGCACCAATCAATAAAAACGGTGCCGTCCACACAACCACTCCCAAAAGCAGCAACCGCAGCCGGGCACGGTACTTTGTCTTATAGCCCGAGCCTTTCAGTTCGGACAATGAAGTACCGATACCGCTCCTCCGTAACCACCACGCCCACGGACGTAAAAGAATAACCGGTGTGCAAACAACTATGGCGATCTTTTCCGCCAGCGTGTAATCTTCGAGAGCATAGGCGTCCATATTCTTTTCGCCCAACTCCAACAGCCGTTCCCCGTATTTATCGCTCTTGTCGGCGTCATCGAGAACGGTTTGTTCGTATTCGGGTGCGACACCGCGTTTTGTCAGCTCCTCGCGGGCCTGCCGGATGGCATCCTCTTCCCAAATCGAAAATTGGCCGTTGGCGATAAAGATAAGATGGTCTGTGTCCCATTGCGACACAGGCGGCTTGAAGTCATATATTTGCCTTTTACGATTCACAACGCAAATTTACGGAAAAAAGCAACGCCTGCAAAACAGGTAAGGGCGGCGCGTACCTGTTTTGTGTTTGCGGAACTTCCGCAAAGGGTAATTTGGCCTTTTTCGTTATTGCGAACTGCGGCGTAATCATTTTAACCCATTTTACAACCGCATGCAGGAGCGAACCTGTATGTTCGCCAAATGTATCGGGGCATATACGCAGGCCTGCCCCTGCGGCGGCATTGGTATTTCAATAATTCAGTGAAAATGATTTGGCATAACAACATGGTTATGCAATGCGGAACAGGAATAATGTTTTGTGTATAAATGCGGTTAAATTCAGCCAATCTTGCAAATATTTATAAAATAATGATTCAGACAATTTTAGTACCTTTACACCCTTTCAAAAAATAAATACATTGATATATGAGAAATACAACTCTCCGCGCTCCTTATATTCAGATAAGGAAGATTAATGAACCGATTGAATTTGACGCCGAAATACGCAAAGTGCCGGATTTGGACGGAGCGTATGTTGAAATTCCGTTCGATGTAAAAGCCGTGTTCGGTAAGGGGCGCGTCAAGGTTTGCGCCACGTTCGACGGCGAGTCTTACCATGGCAGTATGGTAAACATGGGTGTGAAAAATGCCGACAGGTCGGTGTGCTACATCATAGGCGTCAGCAAGGGCATACGCGCCAAAATCGGGAAACAGCCGGGCGATGTTATTCACGTAACCGTTGAGGAAAGAATGTGAAAAGGAGATTGCATAATGGATACAATTCTCGAACAAATCAGGCAGGAGTTAAAAAACGCTGCCAGCGAAACAAACCGAAACACCTCGCAACGCTTTTTTAAAGAAGGCGAACAGGCTAATGTGTACGGCGTAAAAATGCCGGAAGTAAGCCGAATTGCCAAAAAAGGCTTTCAGGAAACCAAAGGCCGCACCAAAACAGAAATCTTTGCCCTGTGCGAAGAACTTTGGCAGTCGGGATATTTGGAAGAAACCGCTGTTGCCTGCTATTGGTCTTATGCTTTGCGAAAACAGTACGTGCCTGCCGACTTTGAGGCCTTTGAACGCTGGGTCAATAATTATGTTGACAACTGGGCGTCGTGCGATACGCTGTGCAATCATACGATAGGAGAATTTGTCGAACAGTTTCCTGAATACGTTTCGCGATTAAAGCAATGGGCTAAATCCTCCAGCCGCTGGACGAAGCGGGCGGCTGCCGTAACACTGGTTATTCCTGCACGAAAAGGAATGTTCCTGAACGACATTCTCAAAATTGCCGAAACGCTGCTGTCCGACCCCGACGATCTGGTACAGAAAGGCTACGGTTGGATGCTCAAAGCCGCAAGCATGAGCGAAAGTTTTGTAAAAGGCAGCAGCGAAACGAAAAAAGAACATCTGGAAACCGTGTTCAGGTTTGTAATGAAGCACAAAACCACCATGCCACGCACGGCGTTGCGCTACGCCATTGAAAAAATGCCGCCGGAAATGAAAACAGAGGCAATGAAAAAGTAAACTGAAAAGAAACAATAGTTTAGTAATAAAACAAAAAAATAATCTTATTGAAGATATTTTTTTTTGGAAGATATAAAATAATGTATATATTTAACAAAATTTTTTTCAACTAAAATAAAACTATGACAATGAACAATTCAAGAAGAGCCTTTTTTGGCAAAGCAGCAGCAGTAGCAGCCGCTGCAACGGTTACTCCGTTAGCCGGTTTTGGAAGTGGTTTGGAAGCCGCTGTTGAAAACACATCAAAACTTTCAGCGCCTTCCGATTTAAGAATTACCGAAGTTCAATTAGGATACGTAAGAGGCCTGTATGTAAAATTAGTTACCAACCAGGGTATATATGGTGTTGGCGAAGGTGTTGATGCCGTTGGAGGAACATATTACGTAGCTCAAAACATGGGAAGAAGGCTGATGAATCAAAACCCATTGAATATTCATCAGATTTTTGAATCAATCCGCAGAGGCGGACACTTTGGCGGAGCACAATCGGGTATGTATGTTGCCGTTCTTTCGGCTTTTGAAACAGCCCTTTGGGATTTGGCCGGAAAAACATTTGGTGTGCCTGTTTATCAATTGTTGGGTGGTAAATTTCGCGATAAAATAAGAACATACTGCGATACAGCTATGTACCGTTCTTCTTTTCCAACGCCTCAGGATTTCGCTGATGCTACTGTTAAGGCCAGACAGGATTGGAATATTGAAGCAGTGAAATTCGATATCGACTATGCAAGTGACCCAGAAAAGAAAGACCGCTGGAACTGGACAGCCAGTCCTGGTGAACTTGAACGTATGTATAATCAACTTGCTGCTGTTCGCGAAGTAGTAGGTCCGAATTTTGACATTTGCGTTGATATGCACGGACGGTATGACTACGTTGCCGCACAAGCTATTGCTAAAAAAGTTGAAAACCTGAATCTTACATGGCTTGAAGAACCTGTTCCTGCTGAAGATCCTGATGCTTATGCAAAACTTGCAAGAGAAACCAACACTCCCATTGCAGGAGGTGAAAACAATTATTTGGCACACGATTTCAAACAGTATCTCGAAAAAGGCGGAATGGATTTTGTTATGCCCGACCTGCAAAAATGCGGCGGCTTAGGCGAAGGTCAACGTATTGCTAACTTGGCAAATCTTTACTACGTGCCTTTCTCTCCGCACATGGTTGCTACATTCTTGGGAGCTATGGCCTGTGCACATGTTTGTGCTTCGGTTCCAAATTTCCATTTAATGGAATGGCAATCGTATTTCGAAACTGATGAGATGTTCAAGGAAATTTGTATATACGACGAAGGAGACTGGGTAAAAGACGGATACTTAACTGTTTCTAATAAACCTGGTATTGGTGTTGATATTAATGTTGAAGCTTGCAAAAAATATTTACGCGGCGACCAGCCTTTCACTCTTAAATAAATTTAAGTTATTAGTGATATTTTTAAAACCGGAGGTTTATACTTCCGGTTTTTTTATCTTTAATGCTTATTTGCTAAGCAAATAACATGTATTGATATTTTTGAGAAATATATATAAAACAAATAAAATTCAATTACAATTTTAAAAATGAGAAAATTAATAATATTCACCTCTATTGTACTTATTTTCGCCTTAGGTTGCGAACAGAAAAGTATTGATGTAGAGAAAAAAGTATTAGGCGAAAACAATGGTAGCGAAATTTGCACCTACACCCTTACCAACAAAGCAGGAAATATACTTAAAGTAACAAATTTTGGAGCCAAGATAGTAGGTATTGAAGTTCCCGATAAATTTGGCAACAAAGAAAATGTAACCAATGGTGTTGACAATATTGATGCTATTATAAAAGGAGACCTTTTTGGTGGAGCTACCATAGGTCGTTTTGCCAACCGTATTGCTAATGCTAAATTTACGCTCGACGGTATTGAATATAAACTACCTGAAAACAACAGACCAAACACTTTGCACGGTGGCCCCAATGGCTGGTATGTAAAAGTTTGGGATGCTGAAATATTGAAAAGTAAAAACCCAACTGTGAAATTCACTTACATTAGCCCCGATATGGAGGAAGGTTTCCCTGGCACGGTTAATGTTTCGGTAACTTATACGTGGACAGATAAAAATGAAGTAATTATTGATTATTCAGCTACAGCCGATAAAAAAACAGTTATAAATCTGACAAACCATGCATATTTTAACCTGCACGGAACAGGGAAAGGATATATTTTTGAGCATATTGTTACAATAAAGGCATCAGCATATACGCCTTTAGATTCCACTAAAATACCCACAGGCGAAATAGTAGCTGTAAAAGGTACACCATACGACTTTACTGAACCTAAAACCGTAGGCCATAATATTGGTGAAACTTTCGGAGATAAAATATTCATGGGATATGATGACAATTATGTTCTTGATAACAAGGAAGAAGTTGATGCTATTGTGTATGAACCTAAAACCGGCCGCGTTATGGAAGTAATTACCGATGAACCTGGAATGCAATTTTATTCGGGAAACAGTATAGCATGGAGAAGATCGTTAGAAGGCGGGAATACCGCTCCGGCAAACATAAGGTCAGGATTAGCACTTGAAACTCAGCATTTCCCAGACAGTCCAAATAAGCCAAATTTTCCTTCAACAACCTTAAATCCAGGAGAAGAATTCAAATCAAGGACAATTTACAGATTTTCAGTACGTGAAAACTAAATAAATCATATTTTCAAGAATACTATAAAACAAGGCTACTAATGGTGTAATATCCAGCTTTTTAGTAGCCTTGTTTTACAACAAAACTTGCTTTGCCATATAGTGCCAACCTCAAAAATATAATTCATTACATTTAATGTTTTTGCTAAACTCACTAATAATTGTTTTGATTATAGTGTATTTTGAAAAATTGAGATGTTTTATAATTTTGCTCGATCGATATTAATTAATATATTCATTAACTAAGATAAAAAAACATAGAAAAATGCAATCTGTTGGAATTGAGCGTATAAAATGTTTAATTATTGGTTCGGGACCTGCGGGTTATACTGCTGCAATTTATACAGCCAGAGCCAACCTTAAACCTGTACTTTACGAAGGCTTACAACCAGGAGGCCAACTTATTACCACTACAGAAATTGAAAACTACCCCGGTTATTATAAAGGAGTAACAGGCCCTGTAATGATAGACGATTTTAAAAAACAGGCACAACGTTTTGGCACTGATATACGCTGTGGAATTGTAACCGAAGTTAATTTTTCGGACAAAATTCATAAAGTGCAAATCGACAACAATAAGATTATTGAAACCGAAACAGTAATAATTGCAACGGGAGCAACTGCTAAATATCTTGGGCTTGAAGATGAAAAAAAATATGCAGGCGGTGGGGTTTCGGCCTGTGCAACATGCGATGGGTTTTTTTTCAGAGGGAAAGACGTTGCTGTAGTTGGAGGCGGCGATACAGCTGCTGAAGAGGCGACATATTTGGCCGGACTTTGTAAAAAAGTTTATATGATTGTTCGTAGCGACGAACTCAGGGCTTCAAAAATTATGGCTTCAAAAATTATAAGAACATCAAATATCGAAATTTTGTGGAAACATCAGGTTAGAGGTTTATTTGGAGATAAAGGAATTGTTGAAGGAGCTTTATTGGTTAAAAACAAAGGAGAAAAAGACGAGGAGGAAATCAAAATTAAAATAGATGGATTTTTTCTTGCCATAGGACATAAACCCAATTCTGATATTTTTAAAAAATATATTGACACAGATGAAGTTGGATATATAAAAACAATTCCCGGAACATCAAAAACAAAAGTGCCTGGAGTTTTTGCCTGTGGCGATGTTAAAGATCCACACTACCGGCAAGCAGTTACAGCAGCAGGGTCAGGCTGCATGGCAGCTATTGACGCCGAACGCTACCTTTCAGATAAAAATTAAAATTTTTATCTGAAAGGTAAAAAACACTTGTAATGAAGACTATATAAATATGTTGTAGTGAATATAATCCCAAACAATCTCAACACACACAAACGAATTATCAGAAAATATTCACACAACAACAGTCAAACTGTTTTTAAATATTATTTATCAACCTCTACTGTAGCAAATTCTGTTTTTGAATACATTCCTGCCTTTAGTTTTTCGTTTACTTTTTTGAAGGCTTTAATTGTAATTTCGGCATCTTCAACAGTATGCATTGCTGTTGGGATAAGGCGTAAAAGAATATCACCTTTCGGTATAACCGGATAGACAACCATTGAACAAAAGATCCCGTAATTTTCACGTAAATCGTAAACAAGGTTTGTCGCTTCCGCTTCACCACCTTTCATATAAACCGGGGTAACAGCAGTATTTGTACGGCCAAGATCAAAACCGGCTTCATGCAATCCTTTTTGTAAAACCTTCACCACTGTCCATAGTTGTTCTTTTAATTCAGGACATGTACGAATAAGTTCAAGCCTTTTAAGTCCACCAATAACCATTGGCATCGGCAGCGATTTGGCATAGGTTTGTGAACGCATGTTGTATCTAAGGTAAAAACATATATCTTGCTCACATGCAATAAAGGCACCAATTCCAGCCATAGCTTTTGCAAAAGTAGCAAAGTAAAGATCAATTTTATCCTGAACACCAAAATGTTCACCTGTACCGGCACCGGTTTTTCCCATCATGCCAAAACCATGCGCATCGTCAACTAACAGACGAAATTCAAACTCGTCTTTAAGAGCAGCTATTTCATTGAGTTTACCCATATCACCAGACATGCCGAAAACACCTTCTGTTATAACCAGAATTCCTCCTTTTTGTTTTTCTGCCAGTATGGTGGCATGTTGAAGTTGCTTGCGCAAGCTATTAATGTCGTTGTGCCCATAAACAAAACGTTTACCCATATGAAGACGAACACCATCGAGAATACACGCATGCGATTCAGCATCGTAAACAATCACATCGTTACGACCAACTACGGTATCAATCACAGAGATCATACCCTGATAACCAAAGTTCAACAAAAAAGCATCCGGCTTTCCAACAAAAGCAGCTAAATCGCATTCAAGCTGCTCGTGTTTAGTAGTTTGTCCCGACATCATGCGTGCACCCATAGGATATGCCATACCATAATCTGCTGCTGCCTGGGCATCTGCTTTACGTACTTCAGGATGATTGCCTAATCCTAAATAATTATTCAAACTCCAGTTTAAAACTTCTTTCCCTCTGAATTTCATTCTTGGGCCTAATTCTCCTTCAAGTTTTGGAAATGCAAAATAGCCATGAATCTTATCCATGTGCCTACCGATTTCACCTTTATTTTTCCTGAATTTTCCAAATATATCCACGATACAAATTTTTTGTAATTATTTTCAGCACAAATGTAAACTTTTTTAAAATCCTGACAAAAATTGTTAATTTATACTGCTATCATGGTAATCTTTTGTTAAAAATGGGGTAAATTCGCTTTCTCAATTTTTTAGAATAGTTTGATTAGTGAAATATTAATAGTGAACCTTGTTCAGAAAATGTGATCCGTAAGTGTTTGCTAAAAATTAATGTTCATTTGTTCAGCAATTTATAAGAAAAAATATATATTTGCACAATGCTTATGAAAATGAAAAAAATAATATTAGTACTGGTTGTTTTGGCTTATGTATTAATCGGTTGTGGTGATTACAACAAAATTGTCAGGAGTAATGATTATGAGTATAAATATAAAAAAGCTGTAGAATTTTACGAAAACAAGGAATATGCTCGTGCAGGAACATTGTTTCAGTCATTAGTAAATATCTACCGCGGAACTTCAAGTGCTGATGATATTTATTACTATTATGCAAAAAGTTTAATTGGCCAAAAAGATTATCTTACAGCTGTACATTTTTTTAAATCGTTGATTAAAGAATTTCCGACTAGCGAATATATAGAAGAGTCGCAGTTTATGGTTGGGTTTTGTAACTATAATTTGTCGCCAAATCCAAGGCTCGACCAAACTATTACCAATGAAGCTATTGATGCACTGCAACTATATATTAACCTTTTCCCTTCGGGAAAAAATGTTGATGAATCAAACCGTGTTATTGATGAATTGCAAAATAAACTTGTTTATAAATCATATCTAACATCGAAACTTTATTTCGATTTCGAAAATTATAAAGCAGCAGTTGTGGCATTGGCCAATGCTCTGAAAGAACATCCCGACAGTCAATACAGGGAAGAATTAATGTACATGTTGATGAAATCTAAATATCTACTTGCCGTTAGAAGTGTTGAAGACAAACAAATGGAACGTCTATCGGATGCACTTGATGAGTATTTTTCTTTCGTATATGAATTTCCTGAAAGCGGCTATAAAAGAGAGGTGGACAGATTTTATGAAACTACTGCTAAAATGTTGAATTATCAAGAGGACATAAATTTAAATTAAAAATGGATTACAAAAAAACGAAAGCAGCCCAATCAACAATCTCGCGCAATCTTGATGTTTTGACGCGCGAAACAGGTAATATTTATGAAACTGTGATGATATTAGCTAAACGGTCAAATCAGATTTCATCGGAATTGAAAGAAGAATTAAGCCAAAAATTGCAGGAATTTGCGTCATATACTGATAACATGGAAGAAATTTTTGAAAACAGAGAACAAATAGAGATTTCTAAATTTTACGAGCGACTCCCAAAACCTACTTTAATTGCTTTTGAGGAATTTAATGAAAATGAAATTTATTATCGTAACCCCGCACGCGAATAAAAAAATTACCTAAATTAATTGGTTGATGGAGAGGCTTAAAGGGCAAAATATAATACTGGGAATTACAGGAAGTATAGCTGCATATAAGTCGGTTATACTTTTACGTTCGTTGGTAAAAGAATGCGCTCAGATTCAAGTTGTTATAACACCTGCCGGAAAAGAGTTTATTACTCCTGTAACCCTTTCAGCTCTTTCGGGTAAACCGGTAGTAAGCGATTTTTTTGGCGCCAACGATGGTACATGGCATAGCCATGTTGATCTCGGATTATGGGCAGATGCAATGATTATAGCTCCAGCAACTGCTTCTACACTTGGGAAAATGGCAAATGGAATTGCTGATAATATGTTAGTAACTACCTATATGTCGGCAAAATGTCCTGTTTTTATAGCTCCAGCTATGGATTTAGACATGTTCGCTCACCCTGCCACTCAAAGAAATATATCAATACTGAAAAAATCGGGGAATATTGTTATTGAACCAAGTGAAGGTATTTTGGCCAGTGGTCTTGAAGGTAAAGGCAGAATGGAAGAACCTGAAAAAATTGTTTCTGTTATTGCCGATTATTTCAGCAAAAAAAAAAACTCTTAAATAAAACATTCCTCGTTACTGCAGGGCCAACTTACGAAAAAATAGATCCGGTACGTTTTGTTGGAAATTATTCATCGGGTAAAATGGGTTACGCTATTGCCGAAGAACTTGCCGACGAAGGCGCCAATGTGATTTTAGTGTCCGGTCCGGTAAATGTTTCAACTAAAAAGAAAAATATTAATGTAGTCTCAGTTGAGTCGGCAGAGGAGATGTATGCTGAATCGCTGGCCAATTTTTCTTCTTGCAACGGTGCCGTAATGTGTGCTGCTGTTGCAGATTTTACGCCAATTTCAAACGAAATACAAAAAGCCAAACGTGGAAGTAAAAATTGGCTGCTTGAACTTAAACCTACTAAAGATATTTCAGCTGCACTTGGAAAACTAAAAACAGATAATCAGATTTTGGTAGGATTTGCATTAGAAACTAACGATGAAATTCAAAATGCTAAACAGAAACTTCAAAATAAAAATCTCGATTTTATTGTACTTAATTCGCTCAATGAGCCAGGGGCAGGATTCAGAACCGACACAAACAAAGTTATCATTATAGACAGTAACAACAGTATGCAAATTTATGGACTAAAAAGCAAAAAAGAAGTTGCTAAGGATATTGTAGAAAAAATTATTACTCTAACAGTATAAACATATTTAATTCAGTTTTCAAAATATTACTGTTCTTAAATTTATTTCAAATAAATTCAGAAAATGTACAGTTGTTTTCAGGTACATGTTTGAAATTTCTATCCGAAATTCACATGTTTTTTAAAATCAATCAAAAAATAACAATAAAGCATTCATTTTATAAATCGCTTTTTAATAATTTTAAGGCAAACTCATTTATGAAAATAGATTTTAATTTTTTGGGATGCTTACTAAATTAACTGTTTCTAATTACGCACTTATACATGAACTTTCTGTCGAATTTCCTTCCGGACTGAATATGGTTACAGGTGAAACAGGGGCAGGAAAATCGATAATTCTCGGCGCTTTAGGGTTAATACTTGGAAATCGTGCCGATGTGTCATCACTCAAAAATAAATATGAAAAATGTGTAGTAGAAGGTATTTTTGAGATTAAAAATTACAGCCTGGAGCATTTTTTTAAAGAAAATGATTTAGATTACGATGCTGTTACAATACTGCGCAGAGAAATAGTGCCTTCTGGCAAGTCGCGCGCATTTATTAACGATACCCCTGTAAACCTAAAAGTTATGCAGGAGCTTGGATTGAAACTAATCGATATACATTCGCAGCACCAAAATCTGGAACTTGTAAATCAAAAATACCAATTGAATGTGATTGATGTAGTTTCAGGTTCATTCAAAATTTTTGACGGATATAAAAGCCAATTTTCAGCAGTTGTTAACTTAAAAAAGCAACTTTCGGAACTGGTAAAAAAATCGGAAAAAGCCAACTCTGACCTCGATTATTATCAATTTCAGTTTAACCAGCTCGAAGAAGCAAAATTGAATAAAAACGAGCAGGAAGAATTGGAAATTGAATTGGAAAAATTAGTACATGCCGAAGAAATTAAAACCAATCTTCAGGAAATATTGGCATTATTAGACAACGAGCAATTTTCAGTTATTCAAAATATAAAAGACACACAACGCATATTCGGTAAAATTCAAAATTTTATTCCCGAAGCGCCCGGATTAAGCCAACGCCTGCAAAATATTGTTTTTGAACTGAGAGATATAAGAGAAGAAACAGAGCAGTTAGCCGAAAAAACCGAACATAATCCCGATAAAATTGAACTTATTAACAACAGGCTGAACCTTATATATTCTCTTCAGCAAAAACACCGCGTTTCAACCGTAAACGAACTTATAGAGCTGAAAAACACCTTAGAAGCCCAAATAAATAAAGCAGTTGGTTACAGCAACGAAATAAATTCGGTTGAAAATGAACTTAAAACCAATTTGTTGGAATTGAAAAAACGGGCAGATATTTTAACCGAATCCCGAAAAAAAGTATTTCCATACGTTGAAAAAATGGTAGTTGATGTGCTTCGGCAATTAGGTATCGAAAAGGCAAAATTCATTATAACTCACGAAACTTTACCGGAATTCACCCAAACAGGCCAAGATTCAGTTTCGTTTTTGTTTAGTGCAAATACCGATACACAGCCTGTTGAAATTTCGAAAATTGCCTCAGGTGGTGAAATGTCGCGGTTAATGCTCGCCATTAAAAATTTGCTGCGAAATTCAAAATCGCTACCAACAGTTATTTTTGATGAAATAGATACCGGAATTTCGGGCGAAGTTGCCATTAAAATGGGAAATATTTTGAAAACATTTTCTACTTCCACACAAATTATAAATATTACCCATTTGCCGCAAATAGCAGCTAAAGGCGACACCCATTTTCTTGTTTATAAATACGATGAAAATGGAAAAACATACACGTCGATTCGACAATTAAATAAAAATGAAAGAATTGATGAACTCGCCAAAATGGTAGGCGGCAACGAAATTACCGATACCACACTAAAAACAGCAAAAGAATTGATTGGAAAATAATTCTTAACAGAGGCAACCGATTTTTATGATATTTTCAATCGGAATACAATATTTAGAAGAAACATAATTGTTTGGGGGAAGAATATATTTGATTGGGGAATCGCCCCAAAGTTTGGTAAATAGAAATAATTGTTTGGGAACCCGTCTGTAATGTTTGGGGAAGAAATATATTTATTTGGGAAATAAAATAATTTGACAGGAAAACTACCCCTGAATTTGGGCAATATAAATAATTATTTGGGACTCCATCTGCAATGTTTGGGGAAAGAATATGTTTGATTGGGGAATCGCCCCAAAATTTGGGTAATAGAAATAATTGTTTGGGAATCTGTCTGCAATGTTTGGGGAAAAAATATATTTGATTGGGAAACTGCCCCAGAGTTTGGGAAAACGAAATAATTATTCGGGGAGGCATCCCAAAGTTAGGGGAATATTCCCGTAATTAACAATTTACCTCAACAGCTTTCTGCCCTCTACGTCTGCCAGCACGCGCATTTGCTGAATGGCGATTTGGTTGAGCTTTATCAGCCGTTCGCGCTGCGGAACGTTGTCATTTATCAATACAGCATTTATGTTTTTCTTTCGAGGATGTTGGCTACTCTCGGCATAGCTCGAACAAGTTCGGCTCTGCTCTCGCTTGCACAACATTTCCATATTCGAGAGGCAAATCAGCTCGTTAATGGTGGCGTAGTCGCGGATATTGCCCTTGAGGTCGGGGTTGGCTTCGCGCCATGCTGCTGCGGTTGTGCCGAACAATGCGACATTTAAAACGTCCGCTTCGCTGGCATAGATAATCGAAGTTTGTTGCGGCGTGAGTTCGGCAGGAACCAGGTTGTGCTTTATGGCGTCGGTGTGAATATGGTAGTTGATTTTGGCAAGTTCGCGCTTTGCACTCCAGCCGATTGTCTTTTGCTCTTCTTCTTTGAGGCGTTGAAATTCCTTTAAAAGATAGAGTTTGAACTCTATTGAAATCCACGAGGCAAATTCCAGTGCAATATCGCGGTGGGCATACGTTCCGCCGTAGCGCCCGGTCTTTGAGATAATCCCAATGGCATTGGTGCTTTCAATCCACCTTTTGGGGGTCATTACAAAAGCGTTTAGTCCGACTTCCTTTCTAATCCCGTCGAAAATGACGGGATTAAAATCTGGGTTGTGCAAAGTTTCCCAAATACCCAGCAGTTCTATTGTATTTCTGTTTCGCAACCAATTTCTTATCACATCATCGGTATGTTCAGGATTTTTAAAACGGGCAAGGTCGGTAATACAGATATATTCTGCATTGTTAATGGTTACGACTGTAAGTTCGGTGTTCCTGACGGTTATTTTCGCCATATTTCTTTTATCTTAAT
>JAITWJ010000042.1 GCA_031285325.1 Bacteroidales bacterium | reverse complement strand
CTTGGATAATTAGTCACGAATCTTTAATGTCTTGGTAAACATAAAGATACGAAATATATTACCACTTAATCAACTGTTAGCCAGTATTTTATTTATTATATTTTTAGACAAACTCTAAGCAAACGTTATTATATCTTGCTTATAATAGTCGATATCGATACTGCAAAAGTAGTTAGTGGTTATTACAATATTGTTACAATTGTGTTACAATCCTGTTAAGATTTATAAATAAGTACATGTTTTCGGGTATCGTGAGTTTTTCCGTAAGTAATTAACGCCATTGTGTACCCGTACGGAATATTCGCGGGAGTTTCCGCAACAACAAAAAAGAGGATTTTGCCTCTTGCGGAGTTTCCGCAAACACAAAAACGAATGATTTGCCACTTGCGGAACTTCCGCAAACATAAAAAAGATGATTTGCCTCTTGCGGAGTTTCCGCAAACATAAAAATAAAGGAATTGCCTCTTGCGCAAACTTCCGAAACTTTTGTGAAGGGGCCGGTACCTGTTCTTTTTCAAAAGAATGCTCCGCAGGGCTATTTTTTTTGAAATATACAACAAAATTACCCATCGGCACGAGACAATTGCTTGCAGGTAATTATGAATTTTATACCATGTTTGGTTTGGAATATATTTAATTATATATTTATCAATCCTGAAAAATAAAAAAATCTGGCTTATGAATAAGAAAACTTCTGATGTAACTAAAAGTGAGGCGGTAAATGCCAATTTAAATTCTGTTTTATTTGAAGTAGCGTGGGAGGTGTGTAACCAAGTAGGCGGAATTTATACAGTTATACACTCAAAAGTTCCTTCTGTAATAAAAAAAATGGGGAAAGAAAATTATTTCCTTATAGGCCCGTATTTTGCCGACCAGGCGGCTACCAATTTCGATCCGGCTACCAGTTTTGTTACTCCCATAGAGAAAACTGTGTTAAAAATGCAGGAGAGTGGCTTCGATGTTCATTATGGGCAATGGATTGTTTCCGGCAGGCCTAACGTTATTTTGTTTAATCCGTATTCGGTGTTCTATAAATTGGACGAAATAAAATATTCGATATGGCAAGATTTTCATATTTCAATACCTGGCAACGATGAACTGCTGGATAAGATTGTAGCCTTTTGCTATCAGGTTAAGGAGTTTTTTATACAACTTTGTTCGCAGCAAATATGCAAACGCATGATTATTGCACACTTTCATGAATGGATGGCAGGTTTACCAATACCGGGTATCCGTAAAAACAACTTGAATATTAAAACAGTTTTTACTACTCATGCAACTATTCTTGGGAGGTATTTGGCAATGAACGACCGCAAGTTTTACGATCATCTGTTGTTTTATAACTGGGAAACCGAAGCCAAAAATTTTAACATAAAACCGATTGTTGAAATTGAAAGGGCATCGGCTCATGGCGCACATTTGTTTACCACCGTAAGTGAAGTTACAAGTAAAGAATGTACTCATTTTTTAGGAAGAACTCCCGATTTAATTCTCCCCAATGGCTTAAACATCCGGCGTTTTGAGGTACTTCACCAGATTCAAAACCAGCACGCTCAGATAAAAGAACAAATCCATGAGTTTGTTATGGGGCATTTTTTCCAGAGTTATTCTTTTGATTTGGATAAAACGCTTTATTTTTTTACATCGGGAAGATATGAATACCACAATAAAGGTTACGATCTTACTCTTGAGGCTTTGGCACGGCTAAACTGGAAAATGCAGCAGATAAAATCTGAAATGACCGTAATTGCCTTTTTTATTACCAAACGGCCGTTTTACACATTCAATCCCGATGTTTTGCATTCGAAAGCGCAAGTAGAAGATATTCGCGGCGTTTGTGAAGAAATAAAAGAACAGATGGGAAAACGTTTATACACCGAAATAACTTCGGCTGAAGGGGCCTACAAGTTTCCGGATTTACGTAGCTTGGTTGACGATTATTTGCAGTTGAAACTACGCAGAAATATTCAAACCTGGAAAACACAGAAACTGCCAAAGATAGTTACACACACGCTTATCGACGACTCGAAAGATGAAATATTGAATTTTCTCAGAACAGCCAATTTGGTTAATAACAGGCACGACAAGGTGAAAGTAGTTTACCATCCCGATTTTATTGTTACTTCAAACCCACTGTTTAAGATGGATTATAACCAGTTTGTCAGGGGTTGCCACATGGGAATTTTTCCAAGCATGTACGAGCCGTGGGGTTACACCCCGCTCGAATGTTTGGCCAGTAGTTTGCCTTCAATAACCAGCGACATGTCGGGATTTGGCGATTATGTACAGAACAATATTCCGGATCACGATAATAAAGGGTTGTATATTATTAAACGTAAAGGCCGTGATTTTTATCAAGTTGCCGAAGATTTGGCTAATAGGCTTTTGGAATTTGTACAGTTGTCGCGCAGGAACAGAATTGCACTGCGGTATTGTTGTGAGGAAGCTTCGCTGCACTTCGATTGGTCGAACCTTGGAAAATATTACGACGAAGCTTACAATATGGTGGTTACCCGTTAAAATTTATTGTTATGTTAAATGTTCCAATTGGAGTTTTCGACTCGGGTTATGGAGGGTTGACTGTTTTAAAAGAGATTGTAAAGGTGTTACCCGGATATGATTTTCTGTACTTGGGTGATAATGCCAGAAATCCGTACGGCACACGCTCTTTTAAAGTTGTTTACGAATACACGTTGCAGGCAGTAAAATATCTTTTTAGCCAGAATTGCCCACTGGTAATTATTGCCTGCAATACAGCCTCGGCAAAGGCGCTTCGGAATATCCAGCAGATAGATTTGCCTGTAATTGCTCCGGAAAGGCGCATTCTTGGTGTTATAAGGCCAAGTGTTGAGAAAGTTTCCGAAATTACAAAAACAGGGCATGTAGGTATTTTGGGTACTACCGGTACTGTTACATCTAATTCATATCCCATAGAATTTGAGAAATGGTCGGGAGGCAGAGTAGAATCAACCGTTCAGGAGGCCTGCCCGATGTGGGTTCCCATTGTTGAAAATAACGAAATTGAAAGTGAGGGGGCTGAGTATTTTGTCAGGAAAAATATTATGAATATTCTTGAAAAGGACAGAAATTTGGATACTTTGATACTGGGATGTACTCATTATCCGCTTTTGCTCAATATTATCCAAAAATACGTACCCGAAAGTATTAAAATACTGGAACAAGGCGAAATTGTTGCTGAAAAACTGGTTGATTATTTACAACGCCATACTGAACTTGATTCAAAAATTTCAAAAAACAGTCGTGTCGAGTATCAAACAACTGAAGTAGCTCAAAACTTTGAGGAAAAAGCCTCACTTTTTCTGGGCAAGCCTGTAAAAGCCAGAACTATTCATTTATAGTAAATAACAGTTGTTATTGTTACATTCTGATTCTCGCAATGTTTAGCATCGTATAGCTTTAATGCTTTGTTATATTTTGCTTGCCGTTTACGGACAGTGTACGCCTGCAAGTTATTCGCCTGATTTGGTTTTAACAATAACAACACCCTGTGCTCCACGCGCACCGTAAATAGCGGCTGCCCCGTCTTTTAAAATATCAATACTTTCTACTTGGTTGGGCGACAGCTCACGCAGCGCCTGTCCATCAACATTAACTCCGTCAATAATTATCATTGCAGCAACATCTCCTTGAACCGTATTTATTCCTCTAATTATAATTTCTCCATTTGAAACTTGTACACCTGTAAAACGGCCTTGAATTAATTCATACATGTTAGAATAATTTGAAAAATCAACATCGTTATTGTTAAGGGTTAAAAGTGCATACATTTTTTCCCTGTCTGTTGCATTTCCGTAACCAATGGCATATTCTCTATTTTTTTCGCCCTGTTTTATTTTCATGTTAACGGCAACAAATTTTACATTTGGTTTAATCTTCACTTTTTGATTATTAAAACCTTTGGCTTTTACTACTATCGCATCATTAGGGTTACATAATACTGAAAATCCTCCTAATGTATCGGTTAATACAACTTGTTTAGTGCTTTTTACAATTATATCGGCCCCTACAAGCGACAGGCTGTCGAACGCAGTTACAATTCCTTGTACCATTCTGTTTTGTGCATAACTACTGACTGTAAAAATCAATGTGAAACACATAAGCAGAAAAATTTTTGATTTAATTATTCGTATCATTTTGTTTAATTTATTTTATTTCATTGAATATTACCGCATTTCTTTATACGCATTTATTAGTCCGTTAGTAGAAACATCATGACTAACAACCGCTTCATTTCCGTCGAGTTCGTAAAGTATTTTATTAGCTAACTGTTTTCCCAATTCAACGCCCCACTGGTCGAAACTATAAATATTCCATATAATGCCCTGAACAAAAATTTTATGTTCGTAAATGGCAATAAGCGAACCAAGAACATAGGGGGTAATTTTTTTTACTAAAATTGAATTTGTGGGAACATTACCCGGAAATACTTTAAAGGGTATAAGCGAATTAATTGTACTGTCTGATTTATTTGTAGTTTTTAATTCTTCGGTAACTTGTTCTTCTGTTTTCCCTAACATAAGGGCTTCTGTTTGTGCGAAAAAGTTGGTCAACAAAATTTGGTGATGATTGCCTAAAGGATTATGACTAATAACCGGAGCAATAAAATCGCAAGGAACAAGTTTTGTTCCTTGATGAATAAGTTGATAAAAAGCATGCTGCCCGTTTGTTCCCGGTTTGCCCCAAATAATTGGGCCGGTTTGGTAATTAACCTGTTCGCCATTACGATTTATAAGTTTTCCGTTACTTTCCATATTTCCTTGTTGGAAATAGGAGGCAAAAAGATGCATGTACTGGTCGTAAGGAAGAATTGCCTCGGTTTCGGCACCGTAAAAATTGTTATACCAAATACCAATGAGCGCAAGTATTACCGGTATGTTTTCATTAAATTCCGTATTTCTGAAATGCTTATCAATAGCATGGGCTCCTGATAACAATTCGATATAGTTCTCATAACCAATACTAAGAATTATTGAAAGCCCTATTGCCGACCATAATGAGTAACGGCCTCCCACCCAATCCCAGAACTCAAACATATTGGCTATGTCGATACCAAAGGCAGAAACCATTTCGGAATTTGTGGAAACTGCTACAAAATGCCTGGCAATATGGCTGGTTTCCTTCGCTGATTCGAGGAACCAGTTTTTTGCCGTATTCGCATTAGTCAAGGTCTCTTGAGTGGTAAAAGTTTTCGAGTTAATAATAAAAAGTGTGGTTTCCGGATCTATCTTTTTGAGTGTTTCTGCGATATGCGTACCGTCGATATTCGATACAAAGTGCAGGTTAATATGATTTTTGTATGGTTTCAATGTTTCGGTAACCATAAGCGGGCCAAGATCGGAGCCTCCAATTCCTATATTAACCACATCGGTTATAGTTTTTCCTGAGTAGCCTTTCCATTGGCCGGAAATAACTTTTTCAGAAAAAATTTTCATTTGCCCAAGCACTGCATTTACTTTATCCATCACATTAACGCCATCAACATAAACAGGGGTGTTACTTCGGTTGCGTAAAGCAATATGTAATACGGCACGGTTTTCGGTGATGTTGATTTTTTCGCCCGAAAACATACTTTCAACGGCATCTTTTAAACCACATTCAATAGCAAGTTCGATAAGTATTCTGCGCACCTCATCGTCAATAATATTTTTTGAAAAGTCAACCAGTATATCTTCAAATTTAAGTGAGTATTTTTTGAAACGCTCCGAATCGTTTTTAAATATTTCTCTCAGATGAGTTCCTTTGAAACTAAAATAGTATTTACTCAATTTTTGCCAGGCAAGGGTATTTGTCGGATTTATTTTTGGCAACATATTAACTGATTTTAATTAATTTTCATTTTAAGAACTTACATAATAATATTTTAATAAAACACTTATTAATAACCTGCCGGTTTTAGTGGTTTACGTTTATTCAGGATTTTTAAAATTATTAATAGTTATCGTTTTAACATTAGCTCAAGGCAATATTAGTAATAATTGATGACAAATGCCACAGTTAATAAAAGAAGTTTTAATACTATTTTATACCATTTAAATATTGATTATTAGTTGAGTATGCTTACGTCTAATTTCTTTGTACGACAAAGAAATACATTTGTAAAATTGAATTCTACTTTTAGAAACTGTTTTTGAATTTACAGGCGGTGCGCCCAACGGTTACTTTGAACATTCCCGCGGGCAGAATTTGGGTATATTTCGTCTGTTCCGTGCCTGCAAAGACAGTATTTTTAACAAACGTGCGCACGTTTGTGCTTTCCGAGAGCTGGGATTTAACAAACGTGCGCACGTTTGTGCTTTCCGTAAGTTGGGATTTAACAATCATGCGCATGTTTGTGCTTTCCGAGAGCTGGGATTTAACAATTGTGCACATGATTGTGCTTTCCGTAAGTTAGGATTTAACAATTATGCACACGTTTGTGCTTTCCGTAAGCTGGGACTTAACAATTGTGCACATGATTGTGCTTTTATCGAATGATTTTTTAACAAATATGCGCACGTTTGTTAAAAAATAGGCGGCAGAAACCACTCGCACGTCTATTAATTGACAGTTAACAGTTGACAATTGACAGTTATTATTCATTTGTAGATTGTTCTGGACTGCTTCGCAAGCTCGCAGTGACGGTGGCGTATCCTATCTCTTAATATTCTTAATTATTAATTGTCCACTGTCAATTATTAATTGTCCATTGTTTTTCCCTGTTTCCCGAGATTCAAAACAGTTTCTTAATGCAGTGAAGTTTATGCCTTATTTTTTCCGTTTTTTTAACAGATATAATTTATATGTCGGCAAAAGCAAGTGTGGCAATACTAACTTTTACGCCGTCAATTTTCAGCAAACTTGAAGCACAGACATCGAGGGTTGAACCTGTTGTAACTACGTCGTCAATTAATAAAATGTGTTTACCTGTAAAAAAACCAGGGGTTTCAACATAGAAAATTTCTTCCACGTTTTGCCAACGTTCGAAACGATTTTTATTAGTTTGTGTTGAAGTGTATGCCTTCCTTGTCAAGTTATTTGTAATTACAGGCAAATCCATGGTGTTTGAAATTCCACGTGCAATCCATTCACTTTGGTTGTATCCGCGATTTTTTTGTTTACGAGGGTGCAGCGGGACAGGCACAAGCAAATCAACAGTTTTGAAATTAGTGATTTCTTTAAGTTCAAACCCAAATCTTTTCCCTATTTCAAATCCAAGTTCTTTCATTCCGCGGTACTTAATTGCATGAATAAGTTGCCGGTATCGACTTCCTTTTTTATAGGAAAAATAGGCAGCGGCATGTGTAATGTTTGCACGCCCCCAAAATAACTGCGCAACCTTATTCTCATTTACATTATTAAAATGTGTAACAGGCAGGTCGAGCCAGCAATCTATACAAACAAAATTTTCCTGTCTGATTAACCTGTTACCACATGTAACACAAATTTTTGGGAAAAACAGTTCCATAAAATAGCCTAAGTATAAACCAATTTTATGTACTTTGTTTTTTGTGTTACTATTCACTATTAATATGAGTTTTTTACAAACAATTCGTTTTGCAGGAATCTCTCAACAAATACAAAAATTTCATAAAGCACAACCTTATGTGTGCTCAATGTATATTTTATCTTCTGTATGTTACGGGAATATATGGTTGTTACCCGTCGTTCATCGATGTAAGGAATTCTTCAATAGAGTTTGTACGCATCAGCCTTGTTTTCATAAATTCCATAGCTTCAAGCGAATTCATGTCGCCCAGATAATTGCGCAAAATCCATAATTTGTCGAGAACAGGTTTTGGCAACAATAAATCTTCGCGCCGTGTGCTTGAAGTAGGGATATCTACAGATGGGAAAATGCGTTTGTTAGACAGTTTACGGTCAAGTTGTAATTCCATATTGCCGGTTCCTTTAAATTCTTCAAAAATAACATCATCCATTTTTGAACCGGTATCTGTTAGTGCGGTTGCCAGAATAGTCAGCGAACCGCCTTCTTCAATATTCCTTGCCGCTCCAAAGAAACGTTTTGGTTTATGCAGCGCATTTGCGTCAACACCACCAGAAAGTACTTTGCCTGAAGCCGGTTGAACTGTATTGTATGCACGGGCTAAACGTGTAATCGAGTCAAGCAGGATAACCACATCATGTCCGCATTCCACCAAACATTTAGCTTTTTCCAAAACAATGTTGGCCACGCGCACATGTTTTTCGGCCGGTTCGTCGAAAGTTGATGAAATTACTTCGGCATTTACGCTGCGTGCCATATCAGTTACTTCTTCCGGACGTTCGTCAATCAAAAGTATAATCATATAAACTTCTGGATGATTTGCAGCAATTGCGTTTGCAATTTCTTTTAAAAGAACAGTTTTTCCGGTTTTTGGCTGGGCAACAATCAATCCGCGCTGCCCTTTACCTATGGGCGTAAACATGTCGATAATACGTGTTGACAAATTATCGTGGCCGTTGCCGGTCAATTGAAATTTTTCATCTGGAAACAATGGTGTCAAATGGTCAAATGGAACCCTGTCGCGAATGTAACTTGGGTCTTTGCCGTTAATTTCAAGTACTTTAATTAAAGGGAAATATTTTTCACCTTCTTTTGGTGGACGAATATTTCCTTTTACCGTATCACCGGTTTTAAGCCCAAAAAGTTTTATTTGTGGCTGAGAAACATAAATATCATCGGGCGAGTTAAGGTAGTTAAAATCAGATGACCGCAGAAAACCGTATCCATCCTGTAAAATTTCCAAAACGCCTGTATTGGTTATTATTCCTTCAAATTCGTATTGCCTGTGTTTATGGTTTTCGTGTTGTGAATCGTTTTGTATATTTTGATTTCCTTGATTAAATTGTTTTTGCGGTTTAATTTCCCTGACATTTTGCCCAACAACCGGTTTTTTCCCTTCCGACCTTTGTTGCTGCACATGTTTTTTTTCAACAATTATTTCTTTCACAGGTTGTGTTTCAGGTGTTTTATTTGATTCTTCAATTATATTGGGTTGCCTTTCTTCTTTCTGAGACAAATTATTCTCAACCTGAATCTGTTTTTCCCTTTTAAAACTTTTAATCACTGCTTTAATTGGCTCCTGGTTCGATTGGCCTACTACTATACCTTGTTTTTCAGGCTCTTTATTGGTATCAGATACTTTCTCAAGTTTAACTATTGGTTCAATTCTTTCGCGACGCGGGCGTTTTTGGTGTTCAGAATCTACTTGATTTTGTTCTACATCTGGCAGGTTACTGGGTTTTTTACGTAAAAAATTCAAGATTGATTTTTCTTCTTTTACCTGTTTTTTGGAAACTGAAACATTGCTATCCTTTCTTTTATCTTCCTGAATGGCCTGAGTATCTAAAATTTTATAAATGAGATCCTGTTTTTTTAATAATTCTGGTTTTTTAATATTCAGATCTTTGGCTATTTCTCGAAGTTCGGTAACCAACTTATGATTTAATTCTAAAATATCGTACATTTTATGTTATAATAATTATTCTTTTTGATATAAACCATCGACGAAAAAATCGATGGAACGCTATACGCGGGGATGAAAATTTCTAAGAATTTGACTGCAATTATAATTAAATACTAATTACAATGCAAAATTTGAAATATATTTTTAATAAATATTAAGAATCTGTTTTGAATTTATTTCATCATTTTTTTAAGTATTATTTGACAGCATGTAATTTGCAGCATTGTTTCTGCCGATTCGGTTGTGTATTCGTAATGTCATCCTCCTGTAATTCTAAATACGTGAGAAAGTCATCTCTACAATCCATCTACTTGAAACTTCTTTGATGATTCATCCGGGCGAAGTACAACAGCTAATTTTCCTCTATATCCCCCATCAGCTATAATCTTTTTGAGCCTTGGAAATTATATACCGAAGTTGTTCTATATTCATGTCGATATAATGGGAAGTTTTTATACTTCTGAAGTCAATGAGCCCAACACTTAGACTAACCTCTCTACCATATATTTTGCGAACCGTATATCGAAGACGGTGCATTAGCTCCTCAAAAAGCCCTTCATACTTCCATTTGCGAAAATAAAAACAGACCGTTTGCCATGGGCCGAAATCTTTGAGCCGCCACTGGCACCCTGCCTTTGCTATATGCATCATAGCGTTTATCATCTCCCGTAATTAATGTTTTCGCTTTCTTTATTTGGTTTCAACTCTGTTTTTTATAAATTGCCGCCGGTTATCAGTGAGGATAGTTTGGGAAATTCAAAACAGCTAATTTTAAGATGAGATGATAAGAAAACTATTTTTCTTTACAGCACTCGCGGCGTTCACTATGTTAGCCGGGTGCCGTAAATACAACGACAGCGAGTTGCGCGGCCGCCTCGACGACCACGAGCAGCGTCTCGCCTTGCTCGAAGACGCGGTGAAGACGCTCAAAGCGCAGATAGAGGCGGGTGCGATGATAAAATCCGTTACGCCCATCACCACCGGCGCGGGCGGTTGGCGCATCGAATTCACGGGCGGCAGTAGGTCAAGCATCGACATCATGAACGGCGGGATAGCGGGTATGGATCCGGGCATCTTCACTCCGCGGATCGAGGTGCGCACCAACGCGGACGGCACGGTGACAGTCTGGTACAGGATAGGCGAGGGCCCGTGGACGGATACCGAAGTGAACATCCGCGGCCCGCAGGGCGGACAAGGCGCGGCGGGCGTCAGCCCGAGGGTGCGGGTGGTGGACAACGGCAACGGCACCATCACCATTCAGTACAACGCCACCGCGGGCTATCCCGACAGCGGCTGGACTGCCGCGGGGAACCCGATTTCCCTTGGCAGCAACCCGAGGGACAAGGAGGCGATCTTCTCCATCGTCGAGAACAAGGAGACGGGCACAATCACCATCACGATGAACGACAGCGACGTGCCCGAAGATCGCACCACGTTCGACTTCGCGATGGCCTCAGGGGCGGTGCGCATCGAGATAGTGGGCTTTAGAGACGGATTGGCCATCGCCCCGGGTGGGAAGGGCAGGATTAAGTTTCGCGTCAACCCGTCAAACGCTTATGTGCCCACGGGCGAGGGCGCGGCGATAGCCGGCAAGTGGTATCTCGACCAGACGGGCACGCGCGCGAGCTACGTTACCGCGCCGACAGAGTTCGCGCTTGATAGTATCGCGAAGGACGGCGACCTCACAGGGCAGTACGTCGCCACCATTAAGTGCCTCGCCCCTCAATACGACTACCTGAGCACCGACTACGCGATGGCGCTGGTGCTCAACGCGGGCACCGCCGCCGACCCTGTGTTCGTGTCCTCACCCTCGTTCGTACTCGGGGTGCAGGGGCCGGGCATCGTCGCCAGAGGCACCACCGGCAGCCTTGAGTGGATTCTTTACGAGGACTACACGATGGTCATCAGAGGCGAGGGCTATATGCCCGACTATCCTTCATACGGCCCGTGGGAGACGTACTGCCATGAGATCGAAACGGTCGTTATCGACGACGGCGTGAAGTCCATCGGGAATTCGGCTTTTGCCTATTGCGACGCCATGAAGGAGATAGTAATTCCCGACGGTATGAAAACCATAGGTAGCTACGCTTTTCGAGAGTGCACAACTTTGGAGGAGATCGCCATCCCCGCCAGCGTGACGACCATCAGGGATGGGGCTTTTGCCTATTGCTCCGCCTTGAAGAAGATAAATATTCCCTACGGAGTGACGTCCATCGCGAACGCGGTTTTTTACTATTGCACTTCCTTGGAGGAGATCGACATTCCCGACGGAGTGACGACAATCGGGGAGAATGCTTTTCAATATTGTTCCAATTTGACGGAGATAACCATTCCCGCCAGCGTAACGTTAGTCAGGTACCAGGCTTTTGGAGGTTGCCCCGCTTTGGCTAACGTAACCTGCCTCGCGGAAACGCCGCCGAGCTCAGAGCGCTATTATACTAATTTCGACTCGAACACCGCCGACGTGCTGCACGTCCCGGCCGCCAGCCTCGCGGCCTACGAGGGCTCGGTATGGGCCGACGTATTCACGTCTATCGTGGAGATACGGTAGCCGTAGTCCCGCCGACATCGACAACGGGCGATGGCGCCTGCCGACCAATTTCGAACAGAGTAGTTTCTTCTGTCCGGCCAGTGTTACTCCTACGTCAAAATCCCGTTGCGCACACCGGTTTCAGTGTGCGCTGTGTTCGCCAGTAAAATGCAATATTGAAAACCGTTTTGAATTTCAGGAAACAGTTTCTAACTGGTAGTTATTGATTTTGTTCAATTCAGCATTTGCGACAGCATGGCCATTTCTTTTTTTGGCGGAGCATTTTCGTATAAAATACGATAAACGGTGTTTGATATGGGCATGTTTATCATGTACTTGCTATTTATTTCGAATATTGAACGCGAGGCAAAATAACCTTCGGCAATCATGTTCATGTCGAGAATGGTATTTTTAACTGAATACCCTTTCCCTATCATTGTTCCAAAAATACGGTTACGGCTAAATTGGGAGTAAACGGTTACCATAAGGTCGCCAAGGTAAGCCGAATCGATAATTTCGCGTTTAATTGGATGAACTTTGTCGATAAACCGCTTTATTTCACGAATGGCATTTGAAACCAGCGCTGCCTGAAAATTATCGCCATAATTCAATCCATGTGCAATACCGGCGCCAATTGCAATTATGTTTTTTATTACCGAGGTATATTCTGTTCCCCATATATCATCTGAAATAGATGTTGATATGTAATCGTTCCGTATAAGATTTGCAAAACTTTCAACTTTGTTCATGTCGAGCCCTGCCAGTGTAAGATATGACATTTTTCCCAAAGCAACTTCTTCGGCATGACAGGGACCGGCAATTACTCCAATGTTTTCGAGCGGTACATAAAAATATTTATTCAGATATTCGGCTACCAAAAGATTTTCTTTGGTAACTGTACCTTTTACTCCCGAAAGAAAATATTTATTACTGATATCAACCTCAACACTGCCTAATATATCCGGCAAAAAAGCCGAGGGAATGGCTAAAACTATAATGTCTGACTCAAGAAGTATTTCGTTTATATCGTTAAAAAACCTTATTCTGCCGGTTTCAAACTCAACACTTTGTAAATACTTAGGGTTATAGTGAAGTTTTTTGAACTGGTCTATGGTTTCCTTTCTCCTGAAAAACCAATTTATTTCAGCTACATTTTCGAGCAGCATTTTTGATATTGCCGTAGCCCAGCTTCCACTACCAATAACAGTAACCTTGTCGGTTTTTATATTCATTATTTATTTGATTTTGACCGGCAAAAGTAAGAGTTTTTATCGATAGAAAAACAATTGATTAATATTCTTGAGCAATATACACAGGTATTTTATTGCTTTTTGTAAATCCATGCTTCCGGATCACATTTTTTCTTAATATAATCTCTTCTTGCCCTGTAAGCTTCCTGTTCTGTGTTGTATTTTCCAATACCTACAATGTGAAAACTTCCTGTTTTACCTATATAGAAAGGTTCGTAGCCATCAATATCGAACTGTTCAATGTATTTCCCAACATTCTCTTCTTCTTTGAAACTTCCCACAACAAGATAAAATTCTGTCGAATCAATTAAATCAGTTAAAACGAATTCGGTTTTGTTAATTTCATGTTCCGTTATTTCAACCGAATCGGTTGCTGAAGCCTGCGTTGAGTCCACATTATAAATTGTATCTGCAATATTTTCATGTATTTCCGGGTTTTTATGGTTTACCTGCATTTTTACTTTTTCATTATTTTTACTGAGCATGAAAAAAGTGGCAATCACAAGTGGAATAACTAACAGTAAATACCACAATTTTACTGTCTTCCTTTTCGTTTCGGTAATTGGCGTTATAACTGGTTCGTTTTCCGGATGGGTATCCGAGTCTTTATTTAACTCTTCGTTTTGGTTTGATTTGCCCGTATCTGTTATGGCGGGCATACTTTTGTATTCGTCTTTTTCAAAAAAATTAACAGGTTCTAACCCGAATGAATCAGGAAACATGTTTTCATTAAAGTGCGATTCAAACATAATTTCATTATTTTCATTCATAAAAAATTCGCCAACTCCTTCGAGCAAAACCCTTTCTCCTTTGTCGAGCCGGTAAATTATATTTTCACACTCTTTTTTAATGATTTTTAAAGCATTGTATCGCGGCAATAAATTTATTTCAGCAATATAATCAACAAGCAGGCCGTCGTCGTTTATAATTTGCCGGTAAAAAATTATTTCTTTGGATGGAGGTGTAATTTCGCCCGTTTTGCTGTTAATGCCGGCATGTTTGTATTTCGAAACCAACGCACCTAAATCCGGAATAATTACCATCTCGTTTTCGGGCAAAAGCTTGCTTATGTATTGTCCTAAATTCATATCCGTTTTTTTATATTTGTAAAATTACATAAAAACATCTTGCTAAATGTAAGATTAAAGTAAATTCGGTTTTTGTTAAAACTCTTTATTACGAAAAATTGTGTAAGGATTAACATGGATTAATTTATAACCCAATGGCAAAAAAGATATTGGTAACAGGCGGTACAGGATATATAGGTTCGCACACTGTTGTTGAACTGCAAAACAAGGGATATGAGGTTTTAATTGTTGACGACCTGTCGAATTCAAACATCGAAGTACTTGAAAATATAAGTAAAATAACGGGGGTAAAACCTGTTTTCGAGCAAATTAATTTAACCGACAAACAAAAAACCGACAATTTTTTCAACCGCAACCAGGGTATTGAAGCAATAATTCATTTTGCCGCTTCGAAAGCAATTTGCGAATCGTTTCAGGTTCCGCTGCATTATTACCGTAATAATCTTGTTTCGCTAATTAATATTATCGAGAGCCAGTTGAAGTTCAATATTCCAAACATTATTTTCTCGTCGTCGTGTGCCGTTTACGGGCAATCTTGTATTTTACCAATTACCGAACAAACACCGTTGAAAGATGCAGGATCTCCTTACGGAAATACCAAAAAAATATGTGAGGATATTTTGCATGATTCAGCTACCGCACATCCGCAGCTTAAAGTAATTACACTTCGGTATTTTAATCCGGTTGGCGCCCACCCAACAGCCTTAATTGGCGAACTTCAAACAGGCAAACCACAAACCCTGGTTCCTGTTATAACGCGAACAGCAGCCGGCCTGCATAACGAAATAGAAATATTTGGAGGCGATTACAATACCCCCGATGGTTCGGCAATACGCGACTACATTAATGTTGTTGATTTGGCAAAAGCACATGTTATTTCAATCGAACGGCTTTTAAACGGCAGGAACGAAACAAATTATGAGGTCTTCAATATCGGAACCGGTAAAGGGCTGTCGGTACTTCAAGTTGTAAAAACATTTGAAAAGGTTACCGGTTTAAAGCTGAAATATAAAATTGTGAAACGGCGTACCGGCGACATAGAAAAAATATGGGCCGATACAACCCGTGCCAACAGTAAATTAGGATGGAAAGCCGAAACCGGACTTGAAGAAACACTCCTTTCGGCCTGGAACAGGGAAAAACAATTAACAGTTGACAGTTGTTAATTAACAATTAATAATTAAGAGAGAGGATACGCCACCGTCACTGCGAGCTTGCGAAGCAGTCCAGAACAATCTACAATTAAGAGATGTACGCCGGTTTTTTAACAAACGTGCGCATGATTGTTAAATCGGAAGTTCCCGAAAGCACAAACGTGTGCACGATTGTTAAATCGGAAGGCTCCGAAAGCACAAACATGTACACAATTGTTAAACTGGAAGGCTCCGAAAGCACAAATATGTGCACGATTGTTAAATCGGAAGTTCCCGAAAGCACAAACGTGCGCACGATTGTTAAATCGGAAGGCTCCGAAAGCACAAACGTGCGCACGATTGTTAAACAGGCGTTGCGGTACATTCCTGTTTTCAATAATTTATCGGATAACTTAACAGCTCCGGAGGTTCAAAATTCAATAAATAAAAATATCCGCCATACTTTGCACGAATACAAAATATGTACGGATATGATTATCCTTTTGTAAGGGGGTTGTATTGTTCCGGTGTTTTACCGTTTAATTTTTATACCAATATTCATAGGGCTCTAAAAAAGCGTCCAGTTCCTGGCTTGTAAGCCCTGATTCTGCTCTGAGTATGCTTTTGCACGATTCCCAATCGGCGCTTTCTTTTGCAATTTTCATTATTACCGAATAGTGCAAATTTTTTACATCATCGTTATTGAATGTGCTTCCGAGATATGATGCCTGATTGTAGCTATCTACCAAATCGACAAAAAGAGGAGAATAATAACCTATGGCTCCTGTTCTTGTTTTTCGCCACGTTTGCCTGCCTTGCCCCGATATATCGTCTTCGTCGGTATTATAGTAGCCCATATCTTTGTAATATTCGCCGGTAAGATACCATCCTACATAACTTGCAAATGATTCCTGCAGCAATTTGTCAACCGACTTCATGTTACTGTAACCTCCGCGTTCTTTAAACTGAATGAAATGCCCCAACTCGTGCAGTACCGTTCCTGCCAGAACATTACGGTTAACCGTGTTGTTTCTGAAAATGGTAATATAGCATGAATTACCACTGGTGTAGGTGAACAGTCCGTTATAACCCGAATTTGAGTCGTTGTGCGCTATTACGCGAATACCGCCCGGCACATCCCATCTTGAAAGGTGATGTGGTTGATAGTAATAATAATTAAGCGCGTTGATTATTGTAGCATCGGTAAGTTGTACTGATGGTTGCACTTCTGTTGCGGGGTTTGACCAAAAGTCTTGCTGATAAACATTTCCCTGAAAGAAATTCTTAGGGATGGTTGTGTTTTCTCTTGTTACTTTCCATTTCGGGCTTTGAAATATAACTTCCCACGAGGCATCTGCCGGAATTGTGCCGGCGTTAATGCTGAAATTACCATTTTCGTCGGCATCGGTTTCTACTATATTTGAACCTAAATGGAATTTCACTTTAATTCTGGGTACCGGAATTCTGAGTGCAGTTAATGCATCCCATGTGTTGAATTCGCCGCGAAGAACTGTTTCTGCCCTTGTTACCGCCGGCATTACAGAGGGGCTAACGTATCCTAAGGCAAGCCTTATTGCTTCGTTCTCTAATAAGCGCAGGGAGTTTTCGCTTAGCGCCGTTGTGCTTCGGGTTTGCCCGTCGTCAAAAGGCAGAAAAACATCGTAGTCTTTTTCATATTCGATGTGCTCGGGCAAGGGCTTGTTAACCGGCCATACGGCATACAAAATGGGCATAACCTGAGATATGTTTTCTTCGGCGGGTATGGAATCGACTGTCTGTTCTATTTCGTTATCGGTAACAACATACGGATTCGACTCCGGAAATACCGGCATTTCCGATGCCCTTGATGTTGGTTCAATTTTTTCAGCTTCTTTCTCGGTAAGCCCTATATATGTAAACGGAATGTACGATACTTCTACGTCTTCCGTTAACTCTATTTCCCATTGTTCATCTTCGTTTTTCGGGAATATTTTAATAGCGTAGTGTGTTGCCGTTAAATTTTTAATTACTGAAAATTCGGATGAACGGGTAAGGTCGTTTGCAGATAAATTGGCGTAGGCTTGCTGGAAATTCTCAAGGGTGTAAGGATCTTCTTGCGGAGCTATCCATGCTCCTACACCTTCATGATAAACGGCATCTTTAAAGATTCTGACCTTGATAAATTTAGCTTGAACAGCAACATTTCCCGCCGGCATTGAAAACGCAGCGGGGTTGTCTGTTACCTTCTCCAATTCGACATTTCCACTCGTTACCACCCAACTGGAGAATACATATCCCTCGTTGGGATTTGCCGTAAGTATTACTACTTCACCCTCGTTGGCTTCGGCCGGACTTGTTTCCACTGAGCCGTTTCCTTCGCTGGTTACGGTAACAGTAAAGTCTTTCTTAACAGGCCGGTCATCGTCTCCCCCGCACGAAGTCATAACGGCTGCGCAGGCAAGTATAGCAACAGGAATTGTAAAATATCTTTTCATTTGTCAGAAAAATTAAAATGTTTAATCTTCTTTTATGCACCTTACACTGTAAGTGTTTGATCCGTACTTCGACAACTGGCTTCCGCCTGTAGTTTCGTACCTTGTGCCGTTTGCCCATTCACTGAACCATATCGGAATATCTTTTTGCGATGTATAAAACGCAAAACGGGCTACATCGGGCACAACGCTGCCTATATAGTCAACATACCCTGCCAGAGGTATAAACCCGTATGGAGTGCCTGAATAGCCCCTGTTTGCTATAACGGTGGCTGGGTCTTCGTTTGGAGTAGATCCTTCAAGTACGCCTTTCGACGGCAAACGCCACCCTGCGGGACAGGGATCGTAAACACTTTTGGTTACATTGAACGAAACATCGGTTCCGTCGTACCAAAGGTCGGCCAACGATTGCACCGACATATCGTTCCACGACCAGAAACCGGTGAGGGAGCTTGTTGTGGAAATAAACACGTCGGGATGTTCTATACTGTATCTTATTCCGGCGGTCATACTCGGATTTACTAGCGTTATGTTGGTTCCTGCCGGCGCACTGGGCGTATATATTTTGGGCAATGTGCTCGGATCGCCTCCCCGCCGGTCGTTCTGGTTGCCTATAATAGGGTCTTTGCGCCCCCACTGGTAGTACAGCCCGAATACGTCGTCGGAGCCAGGTACGTATGTGTCGCTCAACGCGCCGAGGTTGCGGTCCATAAAGGTATGGGGTTTGCCCGCATCGGGCGCCGACAGCCTCGTTTCGCCGGTCGATTGGTATAATAGATTATCCGTTTCGGGATCGTAGTTTGTAACCCAGATGTGCCAGCTCCAAACTATTGCGCCGTTTACCTTGGCCGCCACCACCACGTTGCCTTCCGTAGGGCCTGTAGTTACCTTTATTTTTGTGTTTAGTCCCGAATTTGAAGGTGTCAGTACATCTATGGCGCTTACTATTCCCGTACCCGTAAGGGTGCCCGGCTTGTCGGCCCACACCCAGTCTGCGGTTACGTTATCGGTGTTTGCAATCCTTGTGGCGCTCACGAATCCCATCTGAAATTCTTTTATTACTTGCGCCATGGAAATATCTACTGTACTGTTGGGCTTTACAACTATGCTGTTAGCGCTCGACGGCAACCGGCTGTTTATGTTAAACCGGGTCGATGTTACGATCTTAGGTATCTTTTCGGTATTCGTGTTTAGTGCAAGGGCATGGATATCGCTCATGCCTACCGTATTGAGATTGGAAGTCAGGTTGCGTAATGTAACTATATATTCACCCTGTCCTCTGCCGGATGGAAATATGCTCTCTATTTTGGAATAAGGGCAAGGCTGCACATAGCCGGCGCGCGTTGGAAGTTCAGGGTCGTTGAGTTCCCACCGGTCTATCCATTCGCCTACGCCCGTAGGTATCCAGGCTTCCGAAGAACTTACAAGCAATAACAATTTAGACGTTTCGCCTTCGCTCATATTTACGTCGTCGCTCATAACATTGAAACGTACTGCCGGCGAAAACTTCTCGAACGTGTAACTTGTGTGATCTTTGTCGTTCAGCCAGATGGCTATGGCGCCTCTGGCCTCGTTGTCGATAACAGCGAGTATTGCTCCTGCTTCGGTTTCAGAGCCTGTACCCGAACCGGAATTTATTTTCACGCCTGTGTTTTTCCATCCGTCATCGGGATAGTTGTACTCGTCGTTATACCATACGCTAAGCGTTCCATCTCCGCCTCTACGCACATCTAATTTCGGAGGAATACCCGATTCTCCGGGAGTTATAGGGGCTTCTACGGGCCCGGTAAGGTCGTATCTCGTTTCTACCAACTTATCTTCTTCCTCTACCCAAAGCGTGGTAGAGCCATCGGCATTGTGGCGCACCACCAACTTTGGTGTAAGGCCGTTCACATCATCGGTTCCGTTCATAAGGTCGATAGTAGCGGGATAGCCTCCCGTAAATTCGACTCTCCATCCTCCGGGAGTTTTGTCGGTGAGCGAAACTATAGACTTAACCAATACGTTGTTCCCTTCAAGTTGTCTTGCAAGATAGGTTTTGGCCTCTTCAATAGTATATATTTGCCCTTCCGATTTTATTACGGGATTATTGGGGTCAACTGTTTCTTCTTTACAGGAAACCAGCACAAGGAGCGCTGCAAGTACAGTGAAAAAAATCCTTTTCATATTGTTTTATTTTTTTGTTGCGGATTGATTGTAATTTATTGCTAATGTTGTTTTTTATTGGTACACTACTGTCCAATTTTTATTTTCGGCGATACGTATGTCGCATGTAGGCGTTCCCGGATTGTTGTATATTACTATATCGGAACCCGAAGGAGGCAGTGCTTCGAATATATTATTTAACGCATCGGAACTCATAAGATTGTTCGAATTTAAAACACGGGTCAACTTACTATTATTATCATTTATGGTGATAGAAGTAAGTTCGTTGTTGTTACACAGTAACACCTCAATTGCGGGATTTTTGGAAATATCGAGCGATTTGAGTTGATTCATATCGCAATCAATCCTTCTCAGCAATGTGTTTTTAGATATATCCAGCGAAGAGAATCTGTTATTGTCGCACTCTAAGGTTACTAATGAAGTACAGTACGACACATTCAGTGAAGATATCATGTTGTTACTGCATGTCAACCCTCTGAGTACTCCGTTAGTCGTTAAATTGAGCGAAGTAAGTTTGTTGCCTTCAACATTCAAAGTAATCAGACTTGTACATTTTGAAACATCGAGCGAGGTTAATTCGTTCGAGGAACACGAAAAATCAACCAACCTTGTGCATCCCGAAACATCGAGCGAAGTGAGGGCACACGACGAACAGTCTAAATTCTTCAAAGCAGAAGTAGCCGGTAGTTTTAGTGAAGAAAGCCTGCCGTTACCGTTACAGTTTAAATCAGCCAGTTTTGTGCATTTTGAAACATCGAGCGAGGTTAGATTGTTTAATGAGCAGTTCAAATAATCTAACCCTGTGAAATACTCTATTCCTTTTAAAGAAGAAATTGCATTTCCGACAGTATTTGCCACATCTATGCTTTTTACCTTTGCCGCCTCTTCGGCATATAGTTTGCCGTCTTTGTTCTCGTCCCAGTTCTTATCCTTCATCTGTTTTCGGCAGTATTCGAGGAATATAGGGTCGGGAATATGTATTGCGCTAAGCAAATTGTTGGGGTCGGAGGCTTCGACTGTTATTCTGCAGGTTGACGTTTTACCACCGTCAGCCGTAACTACTGTTATGTTTGCCGTGCCCGTTTTCAGGGCGGTAAGTTTACCGTTTGAATCTACGGTGGCAATTGCCGCATTACTGCTCGACCACGTTACATTCTTATTTGTAGCGTTCAATGGTGTAAAAGAGAGCAACAGCGTTATTTGGTCTTTCTCTGAAACAGTCAGCGCCGATGTTTCAAACATTACTCCGGTAACTGCAGCATTGCCCGCTTTTACTGTAACTGAGCAGGTAGCCGTTTTGCCGCCATCTTGTGTAGTTGCAGTTATAACAGCCATGCCGGTTCTTATGGCCGTAATTTTACCCGTAGCATCAACCGTGGCAACAGTTGCAGGTTCGCTCGACCATGTTACGTTTTTGTTATCTGCACCTGAGGGGAAAAAAGAAATTGACAGGGTTTCGCTTTCGCCGGCCGTGAGCGAAACCTCACGTTTGCTTAACGAAATATCCGACACTTCTAATTCGGGTTCGGGCAAGTCATCTTCTGCCCCTCCGCACGCATTAAGAAATGCCATTACCAATATAAAAGAAAAACATGTAAACGCTTTCATTGTTTTATATATTTTTCAGACCTTACTTAGTCCGGTTATTAGTATCAAAATCGCATCAACCGCAATCATAAAATAAAAATCATTTTACGAATATTAACTATCCGGCACAAAGATAAAATGGCTAAATTTAAAAAACCAGAACTTTTTATATCAGATTCCCACATGTTTATATCAGATTCCCACAATTATTGTTTGTTTTTGTGTTTTTGTTCGTTTATCGCCATAAGGTCTCTGGGGGTTGCACCTAAATATTGCCGGCAAAAAGTTCCAAGATGTGAGACTGAAGAAAAGTGATATTCAAAACTTATCTCTTTCAATGTTTTCTGTCCATAGTAAAGATCGTGATGTATGTTTTTGGCTTTCTGTTCCATTAACCACCTAAATGCCGTTAATCCGGTAATCTGTTTGAGTTTAGTGTCTAATTTCGTTATCGAACAGTTGATCATTTGTGCTAATTCTTTCATATTGTGTGCCTGGCGGTAATTCTTCCATACCAAATCCATAAACATGGAGTCGGTGTTCAATAAAGGAAGACTGAATCCTACCAACTGATCTTTCGGATAATAGGCACGTAGATAGTGAAATAATTCCTGCGACTTGATTTCCATGAAACGGACACACCGCAATCCGTTGGCGATGTTTCTGACCAAGCCGGTTACATACGCCTTAATAATATTATTGCTTACAAGATGAGTGTGCTTTATATTTGTAATATCGTAGTCGTTAAAGAGGTTTTCGAGCGTATAATTATCGCATAAAGAAATGTGATCGTTAATTCTTAGGAGTAAGGTCTTTACCGGACTTTTTAACTTTCCATATATACGGGCGCCCGGCGGGAAAAGCATGAAATCTCCTTTGGAGAGTAAATAATCAGACACCGTATCATAGGATATGGAGATTTCTCCTGACAGTATATACACTATTAATGTGTGTGTCGAATTCTTTTCAAAACTTTTCGTATCACGGACAATCTCAATCATCGATTTGTTATCCGATTCATAGTTTTCGCATCTGCGACTTTCAGGTATGCATAAAATATTCATGACGTAATTCAGTGAATTTAGGTTACCGTACACAAATGTAGTTAATTTTTTTTTTGAAAAAACAAAATACAAACAATTAATAGCTTAAATACAGTGTTTTATTACTATGCAAACGTCTCCGAAATTAAGGGCTGCGCTGACCATAATTAGCAGTACTAATGTACAATAATTGTCTTATTAAAGAAAAATATGACATTGTTTTGAAAAATCGAAATTCATTATTACTATTGCGTACGTATTTCACAAAATATTTATTTCTAATCTAAAATGTCATGGAAAGATTATTGCTTATGGTCTTTGTTTTTGGTGTGGTATTTTTCTATTCGTGCGGGGGAGAACCGGAGCCTGTAAAACAGATTTCTGTTGCAGATACTTATTGGGCAGCCGAATTATTGGGCGATAAATACGAATTGACATTTACGGCTTCCACGGCTTCCTCTGTTTTCAAACGCAGTGATGGATATACTTGGATTGAAGAATGTGCTTACACTTACGACCCGCCCTTAGTTAAAATGGAAGTAGAGTGGAAAGATACTCCTATGCAGATAGAGGGAAATGTAGATAACGCCGACGCTCTTACGATAGAAATATTACAGTCGCACGAAACGGTTATGCCGGTGAAGTTTAAAAAATCGGCGCCAGGCCAGGGGCCAGAGCTCAAGGAACCCACTATTATCGGGGAATGGAAACTGACGCACACGGGCACTATTGACGATAACGGGAAACCAGACATGGAAGAGTACAAAGGTATGGATAAATACACTTTGAAATATACATTCAAGATGGATGGTACAGGATGGGAATATCACTCGAACGAACATCAGGAAAGTTTTAAATGGCATAGTTTTTCGAATGAACAGTTAGAACTTACAGATTGGAAAGATGAAACAGATTACAACATTGACCCTGAATATTTCATGGATGGGGAATGGACGGTATGGGAGCTTACGTACGATAAATTAATAGTATCTTATTGGATGCACCACATAAACGAACAACCGTCTTACCATGAAATTATGACTTTCAAAAGGGTAATACGATGTGATTAATCTGTAAAACAGGTATATCAGTACCGTTAATATATATACGGCGCTATTTTTGAAAATGTAAGCGAATCGAGTATGTTTTTTTGAGTCAAATCGTTTACCGACTGAAATGGCCCGTTTGTATTTCTGTAATTTATTATTGCCTGAACTTGCTCCCTGTTTAAATACGGATGGCGCAAAAGCTCGGCAAATTCTGCAAAATTCAGCCGTATCTTATTAATCTTACCGGAATCGGCATCAATATTGTCTTTAAGCGATGCGAAAGTTTCTTCCGAGAAATTATAAACTTCGAGAAGTTGTTCTTTTTTGTAAAAACCACCAAGTAAGTCTCTGTATTTTATAATACGCGACGCAAACACAGGCCCTATGCCATTTAATCTCGTTAATTCGGCCGAATCGGTACTGTTTAATTCAATTTTAAATAATACGGCATTTGTTTCATTGTAATTGTTGATTTCCTGAAATTCACGGTTATTGTTTATTTCTGCAACTATATAAGTTGGTTCGGTTATTTTGCGTGGCGATTCAAACAGTATAAAATCTTTTACGGCATCGAAGATACTGTCGTTCATTCCATATATTTTTCCGAAATCGCCGGCCGATCTAATTTTACCTCCGGCCTCTCTGTAACTCAGTAAGTTTCTTTTCACATAATCAGGCAAAGCCAGAGAATCCAACTCTTCAGGAGTAACAGTATTGGGGTTAAATGGGAAAAGTATATTATTACTATCATCATTGTTATTTGCTGCCCGGCTTAATTCCCATTCGTTTATAACTCTTTCAAATTCGGAGTAATCATAACCGGTTACTGTTTTTTTAGAATTTAGTGAAACGTTTATTATTATAGTAAAAACAATTAGTATGCTTAAAATAATAATGCCGTTTCTGTCTTTTTTTGAAAACTGGTTATACTGTACATACCAGCGCCTGAAAGAATTTATCATATTGAAATAGCCTGAATTTGTAACTTTAAAACTAAAAAAAATGTTACATAATCATATTGTTTATACAGTTCCCCTCAAAAATATTTACACCCAACGTAATTTATGTAAAAATAAGGGTAGAATATTATATGAACTGTTAGAAGTTATTTTGAATTTACAGGCGGTGCGCCGAACATTCCCGCTGGCGGAATTTGGGTATATTTTGTCTGTTCGATGACTGCAAAGACAGTATTTTTTAACAAACGTGTGCACGTTTGTGCTTTCCGAGAGTTGGGATTTAACAAACGTGCGCATGATTGTGCTTTCCGAGAGTTGGGATTTAACAAACGTGCGCATGATTGTTAAAAAACCGGCGAACATCTCTTAATTGACAGTTATTCACCCCTAAAGCCCCTGAAGGGGACTTTGCCGCCAAACTGTTCCCCCTTTAGGGGGCAGGGGGTAACCGTCCATTATCAATTGTTTTTCCCTGTTTCCCCGAAATTCAAAACAGTTTCTTAAAATTTTAAGAGCCCTATTTTGTTCATCATTATAATGGCAATTGCAAAGGGTACGATAAATTTCACCAAAAACATAAATGTGGTTAATAAAATCCCGCTAAGGTTTCCTCCTTTCGA
>JAITWJ010000031.1 GCA_031285325.1 Bacteroidales bacterium | reverse complement strand
CTGCCCTTGCAGGCGCTCACAGGCGCGAACACTCCGGTTTGTTTCCCGATTCGCAGGCTCGCGGTTCGCAATAACGAAACAACCCATTGTACATTGTCAATTGTTTTGCTGTGTTTCCTTAAAACCAAAACAGTTTCTTATTTATAAAAACAAATTTAGCTTTTCGTGCTAAAGTTTAACCGTAACTGTGGATTCACAAAACAAAATGCTACTGAATTGTACCTTCAATAGATGGAGAGCCAGATCTTCGCGAGTTGCTGTCAACAATATCAATCAGTACTTTATTGCTGTCGTCAAAACTAAAAATAAATTTTTGGCTATGCATGGCATCAATATACTTCAAGGTAAGTTCAAGTGATTTTTCGTTCCATGTATAAGCGCCTGCAACCTTAAAAGGAGGTAAACCATTAAGGTTATTTGCAGAACGTGCAAAAATACTTGGCCCATGCATGTTAGTTTCACCAAAATGCCAGTCTCCTGCTGCAAAATTTAACACGTAATCGGCTGCACCGGTTTTCAAATTAAGTAAACATATATCGCCATTGAACTGCAACGACATACTTTGTATTTGACGTTGGTTTTCAGCAAGAACAATGGTCTTCCCTGAAACTAAGGAACTGATTGCTTCATTGCTGTTTTTTTCAGGCACAGGCAGAGAAAGTGAAGACAACCTGTTTTTAAGTTCCGCAATCTTATTTGCATCGGCCGGAAGTGGTTCGTCCATTATACCAGGATATAAGTACTTCCAAACCATATCCAACTCACCCCACATATCGTTCGATTCGGCAGTGAAAATAACGATTGCATCTTTTTCGGGCATAATAAGAACAAACTGTCCAAATGCTCCATTAGCCATATACGAATTGTTACGGGCACGCCAAAATTGATAACAATATCCTTGCATGGAATCGTTTACCGAATCTCTTTGTGTTTCTGTCAATTCCGGGTTTTGGTAAGTTTTTACTGATGTTGCCTCTTTTACCCAACTTGCAGGCAGAATTTGTTTCCCATTCCATTCTCCTTCCTGTAGATATAAAAGTCCGAATTTGGCAAGATCTTCTGTTTTCAATCTTAATCCCCAGCCCCCTGTATTTATGCCTTCAGGACTGGTTTCCCAGTCGGCGCCTTCAATAGCCAGTGGGTTAAATAACCGTGGAGTCAGATAATCTATTACTTTCTCGCCGGTAACTTTCTGAATAATTGCCGATAGCATATAAGTTGCCATTGAACTGTACCGGTAAATTGTTCCCGGTTCATTTTCGACAGATGTTGCCAAAAAAGCTTTTACCCATTCTGATTCTGCTGAAGGAGATTCCCTTCGCTGTCCGGTTGTCATTGAAAGCAGATCCCGTATTTTTACATTACTAAGGTTTTCGCTTACCGTATCGGGAAGGTACTCAGGGAAAAAAGAAATCAGCTTATCATCAAGGCTTAGTTTGTTTTCGCTTATAGCAAACCCAATAGCTGTTGATGTAAAGCTTTTGCTGGTTGAATACAGTGTGTGCTTTAATTCGGGAGCAAATGGGTTCCACCAGCCTTCGGCAATTACTTTTCCATGTCTGATAAACATAAAACTATGGAATTCGGTTCGAGTATTTGCCGCAGCCGAATCTAAAAACGTAAGTATAGCCTGCGATGAAACTCCCTCTGCCTCAGGAGTACTGCGTGGTAACGAACTTTCAGGCTGTTTATCTGTACACGAAACTATGGTAAGCATAAGGAGTGAAACAGCAATAATCTTAGAAAATATTTTCATATTCATAATTAATGTTTTAATGAGTTTAAAAGTAATATTAATATATCTCAGAAAAAATATTTGTACAATTTTTCATTTTTTTATTTCCCTTATTATTCTTTACTCTGCTCCTTGGTCCACGAATCTTTTAACTGCACTGTTCTGTTAAACACCGGCTTTTCGGATGTAGTGTCGTAATCGAGATTAAAATACCCTAACCGTTCAAATTGAAAATGGTCCAACGGTTTTGCATTTCTCACAAAAGGTTCAACATAACAATCAGATAAAATTTTCAGTGATTCCGGATTAATAAATTCGGTAAAATCGGCACTGTGCCCATCGGGTTCAGGGTCGTTGAAAAGGCGATCGTAAAGCCTTACTTCCGATTTAACGGCGTGTTTGGCCGACACCCAGTGTAATGTGGCTTTCACCTTTCTGCCATCAGGCGAATTTCCGCCTCTTGATGCCGGATCGTAAGTGCAGTGTAACTCGGTAATTATTCCTTTTTCATTTTTCACAACATTATTGCATGTTATAAAATATGCATAACGCAAACGTACTTCTGTACCGGGCGATAAACGAAAGAATTTTTTAGGGGGATTTTCCATGAAGTCATCACGCTCAATGTAAAGTTCACGCGAGAATGAAACTTTTCTTGTTCCCATTTCAGCGTCTTCAGGATTATTAATGGCATCCAATTCTTCCGATTCATTTTCAGGATAATTGGTAATAATAACTTTTAAAGGATCTAACACACCCATTACACGTTGCGCGGTTTTATTCAGATGTTCGCGAATACTATACTCTAACAGTGATACATCAATTATTCCATCTGTTTTTGTTACACCAATCCGGTCAGAAAAATTCCGTATCGATTCGGGAGTGTAGCCTCTGCGCCGTAGTCCTGATATTGTGGGCATCCTTGGATCGTCCCATCCGTTTACAAATCTTTCTTTTACCAGCTGAAGCAGTTTTCTCTTGCTCATAATTGTGTATGTGAGATTCAGTCTGGCAAATTCAATTTGCCGCGGTCTGTAGCCGGTTTCCTGCAGTTGATCTATAAACCAGTTGTAAAGAGGGCGGTGTACTTCAAATTCGAGCGTGCAAACGGAATGTGTTATTCCTTCCCAATAATCACATTGCCCGTGGGTAAAATCGTACATTGGGTAAACTACCCATTTGTTACCTGTACGATGATGATGAGTTTTTATAATTCGGTAAATAATCGGATCTCGCATGTGCATATTTGGTGATGTCATATCAATTTTTGCCCTTAAAACGCGCGAACCTTCATCAAATTCACCCGCAGTCATCCGCATAAACAAATCAATATTTTCATCAATACTACGGTTTCTATAAGGACTTTCATCTCCTGGATGGGTTGGGCTCCCTTTTTGAGTGCTAATTAATTCGGCAGATTGATCATCAACGTATGCTTTCCCTTCTTTAATTAATTTTACGCCAAAATCGTGTAAATTCTGAAAAAAATCGGATGCATAATATAATCTGTCTTCCCAGTCGAATCCTAACCAGCGAATATCTTGCATAATCGATTCAACATATTCAGTTTCTTCTTTCGAAGGGTTAGTGTCATCAAATCTGAGGTTGCATTTTCCTCCATACTTGTGGGCAATTCCAAAATTCAAACAAATAGACTTAGCGTGGCCAATATGTAAATAACCATTAGGTTCGGGAGGGAAACGGGTATGAATTCTGCTTTCGTTTTTTCCGTTACGCAAATCTTCGTCTATCTGAATATGAATGAAATTAGCTTTCTGCTGTTGTGTGTCGTTTACAGAATTATATGCCATGTTTTTAAGTTTAAACCAAGATATAAATAAACACAAATGTAAAAAAAAGAATGATTTGAGAGATTATTATATGGCTAACCGGGTATTAAACTTAGAGTTTGTCTAAAAATATAATAAATAAAATACTGGCTAACAGTTGATTAAGTGGTAATATATTTCGTATCTTTATGTTTACCAAGACATTAAAGATTCGTGACTAATTATCCAAG
>JAITWJ010000027.1 GCA_031285325.1 Bacteroidales bacterium | reverse complement strand
TTGGATAATTAGTCACGAATCTTTAATGTCTTGGTAAACATAAAGATACGAAATATATTACCACTTAATCAACTGTTAGCCAGTATTTTATTTATTATATTTTTAGACAAACTCTAAATCATTTCGCTATTTTCAATTTTGCAAATTTCAGCAGTAATTGTTTTGTTCCTGTGTTCTGGAAAAAAACTGTAGCCTTCAAATTCGGAATATCTCCTTCTAATTTCAATACTTTCCCTATACCAAAACGCTGATGTTCAACATACATTCCCGGTAAAATTTTAGTTGGGTCGTCGCTTTCAAATTCCTGATTATTTTTTGCTGTTTCGTTAAGATTGACGAGTTTTTTAGTTAAAATATTTTGAGAATCTTTTGTTATGAAAGATGGAGAAGTTTCTCTTTTGTACATTTGTTCATACTGGAACTCGTTTTTATTATTTTTGTATTTAGTGGTATTGAAGTTATCATTATCAAGATATTTTTTATCCAATTCATCAATAAAACAACTATACTCGCAATAAACCAACTCTCCCCAGCGGTATCGTTTTTTTGCAAATGTAAGCCATACGTTTTCGCATGCACGAGTTAATGCTACGTAAAAAAGGCGTCTTTCTTCTTCTATCGATTCATGGTTTTTTTCTGATTGATTTAAAGGGAAGAGGCCTTTTTCCAGTCCAACCACAAAAACATTTTTAAACTCAAGCCCCTTAGCTGAATGTATTGTCATTAACGTAACCTTGTCTTTGTTTTCTTCTTTTTCGTTATCCTGGTCGGTAAGCAGTGCTACATCTTCAATATAATTTTCAAGTTTTTCGGGTAAGCTTTCTTCTTTAGCATTTATACTGAATTCTTTTATACCGTTTAATAATTCCTGTATGTTTTCGTAACGGCTTACTCCTTCGGGCGATTTGTCGTTGTATAAATCTTTAAGTATTCCAGATTCTTTGGCAATTGTTGTTGCAGTATCGTATGCGTCGTTATTTTGTGCTAATTCGCCAAATCTGATAATCAATTTTGCAAATGCAATTACATTTAAAATGGTTCCTTTATTAAACTCGTCCGTATTATTTTCGTTTAATTCCAATATTACCTGCCACATTGATTTTTCAGTGTTTGTTGAAATGCTTTCAAGTTTGGCGATAGTTGTATTTCCAATTTTGCGTGCCGGAAAGTTGATAATCCTTTTTAGAGCTTCATTGTCGTTAGGGTTAACAGTCATTCTAAAATAAGCCAGCAAATCTTTAATTTCCTTGCGTTGATAAAAACTTAGCCCACCATAAATTTTATACGATATGTTTCGTTTTCGAAGCGCTTCCTCAAAAATTCTTGATTGAGCATTGGTACGGTACAAAATGGCATAATCCGAATTTTTATAGTGCCCGCTTAATTGTGTTTGTGCAATTTCCTGTGCTACTAAAAATCCTTCTTCATTATCTGTCAAAGCCGAGATTACTTTAATGAGTTTTCCATCGCTTTTTTCAGAAAAAACCGTTTTTTGAATTTGTTTCTTGTTGTTGGCAATAATACTGTTTGCTGCATTTACAATTGTTTTTGTAGAGCGGTAATTTTGTTCGAGTTTGAAAATTTTATAATCAGGGTAATCGTTTCTGAAACTCAGAATATTTTCAATACGTGCACCGCGAAACGAGTAGATACTCTGTGCATCGTCGCCAACCACGCAAATGTTATTATGTATGGCTGCCAGTTTTTTTATAATTAAGTATTGTGCGAAATTAGTGTCCTGGTATTCATCTACGAGTATATAGTTAAACCTGTTTTGGTACTTTTTGAGTATTTCAGGGTTGTCGCGGAAAAGCAGATTGGTTTTCAGCAACAGGTCGTCAAAATCCATAGCGCCTGAAATGAAACAACGTTTCGCATATTCTTTGTAAATTTCGGAAATAGCGGGCATTCGCATGTTTTTATCGGCCAGCATTATTTCGGTTTGCTGTGCATAAACTGTTGGAGTTATCAAGTTATTCTTTGCCATTGAAATTCGGCTTGCCACTACTCCGTGTTTATATATTTTATCATCAAATTCAAAATTTTTTATAATAGTCTTAATAAGGTTTTTGCTGTCGGCGGCATCGTAAATGGTAAAATTAGCCGGATATCCCAGAATTTCATTTTCAGTACGCAGTATGCGTGAAAAAATTGAATGGAAAGTTCCCATCCAAAGGTAGCGTGCTGTTTTTTCGCCCACAATTTTTGCAATACGGTCTTTCATTTCATGGGCGGCTTTGTTGGTAAAAGTGAGCGCTAAAATCGAAGAAGGGTGTGCTCCCTGTTTCAACAAGTGGGCAATACGGTAAGTTAACACACGTGTTTTCCCCGAGCCGGCTCCGGCAATAACCAATGCAGGGCCTTCGGTACTCAGTACAGATTCTTTTTGCACTTTGTTAAGTTCAGCTAAATAATCGCACACAATAAAAGGTATTTCGTTTTACAAAGTGGCAAAAGTAACCGTTATGAACGTTTTTACATAATTACGGCAATGGTTTTTCAACAAAATGAGAAATTTCTAAAATTGCTTCAGGTGGTGAAATGTCGCGGTTAATGCTTGCCATTAAAAATTTGCCGCAAATAGCAGCTAAAGGCGACACCCATTTTCTTGTTTACAAATACGATGAAAATGGAAAAACATACACGTCGATTCGACAATTAAATAAAAATGAAAGAATAGATGAACTCGCCAAAATGGTAGGCGGCAACGAAATTACCGATACCACACTCAAAACAGCAAAAGAATTGATTGGAAAATAATTCTTAACAGCGTCAACCAATTTTTATGATATTTTCAATCGGAATACAATATTTAGAAGAAATATAACTGTTTGGGGGAAGAATATATTTGATTGGGGAACCGCCCCAAAGTTTGGGGAATAGAAATAATTGTTTGGGAACCCGTCTGTAATGTTTGGGGAAGAAATATATTTGTTTGGGGAAAGGATATGTTTGATTGGGAAACCGCCCCAAAGTTTGGGAAAGATTCCCGCAATTCACCCGAACTTATAAAACTGACGCTCTGTTTGTCTTCATTATTTATTGCAAAGATAGTTTATTGTACCTAACGGCGCCATCCGGTACAAGCCCAGGCTGGGGCGGTTTTGCCGTTCCGGACACCCGATAACAGTCGAAGACATCCGTTTAACTTAAAACCTCTGACAATATTCTCAACCGTATTTTAATGCGCGACAAATACAAATAACTGATCGTTATCGAGGTATTCCGATGCAATTAGTTTACCGTTTAATTTCGGAGCCTGCACTCCGGAGCTAAAAAATTTTGGCCCGGTAAAAATAAGGGCTTCATCCCAGAGTTGGAGTTCGATAAAACTTTCGAGCAACTGTTTGCCTCCCTCTACGATTACCGATATAATATTTTGCCGGTATAATTCGTCAAGTATTTCAGATATTGCGTTTTTAGTTTTATCTATTTTAATATAACCGATATTTCCGTTATCTTCATTTTTAAGGTTATTGAAGACTATTGTTTTTTCTGAACTGTCGAAAATATTTAAATCTTCTTGAAGTTGCAGTTGATTGTCTATTACAAGCCGCAGTGGGTTTTTACCTGTCCAGTGGCGGACAGACAGCGATGGATTGTCTTTTTTAACGGTTTCTCTGCCAACTAAAATTGCGCTTTCTTCTGAGCGTATTTTATGAACAAGGCGTAACGCCAAATTGCCGGTTATCCATGTTGGCTTGCCGTAATATTCAGAATTACGATCAATATCGATAAACCCATCTTGTGTTTGCGCCCATTTCAAAATAATATATGGCCTGCCTTTCTTATGAAATGTAAAAAAACGCCTGTTTATTTCATTACATTCCTTTTCCAATACACCGGCTTCAACCCGAATGCCGGCTTTTTTCAGTTTTTCGACTCCTTTTTCGCCTGTTGTCTTAAATGGATCTAATGTGCCTATTACCACTTTGGGAATTTGTTTTTCGATAATTAAATCTGAACATGGAGGTGTTAATCCAAAATGAGCACAAGGCTCGAGTGTTACAAAAAGAGTACTGTATTTTAAGAGTTCCTGGTTTTTAACCGAATTTATTGCATTTACTTCTGCATGTGCCCCGCGGTATTTACGATGAAAACCTTCGCCTATAATTTTATTTCTGAAAACTATAACACAACCCACCATTGGGTTTGGCGCAACATTGCCGGCGCCAAGCCGTGCAAGTTCCAAACATCGTTTCATGTATTTTTCGTTGGTATTCATTTTGCCGAAAAAACTAAATTTGCAGCAGTAAAAGTAACATAATGCAGACGGTTATTCAATATATCGAAAAAGAATTACAGGGATTATACCCAAAAACTGAAATAAAGAGTTTAATACGCTTGATTATTGAACATATTTACGGTTTCAATTACACACAGTTTTTATTGCACCGCGATACAAAGAGCGGAGATGATGAAACAGTTGAAATCAAATTAATTGTTGAACGGCTGAAAAAGTTTGAACCCGTTCAATACATTTTAGGTGAAACCGAATTTCACGGATTGAAACTGAAAGTTAATAAGTCGGTGCTGATACCACGCCCCGAAACAGAAGAATTGGTACAATGGGTTTTAAATTCAGGTATTAAACTCTCCAGTATAATTGATATTGGTACAGGAAGCGGCTGTATTGCTCTGGCTTTGAAAAATAAAATGCCCGAAACAAAAGTAACCGCCATCGACTTTTCGGCAGAAGCTCTGAAAACGGCAAAACAAAACGCTATTCAAAATAACATTGAAATTAATTTTATTGAAGCCGACATTTTCGACTGGGAAAAATTCGACTGGGAAAAATTCGATGTTATTGTAAGTAATCCGCCCTATGTAAGAGAAATAGAAAAAGCAAAAATGGAACCAAATGTTTTGAATTACGAACCTCTGGCCGCCATTTTTGTACCCGATACAAACCCGTTGGTTTTTTACCGCGCTATTGCCTGTTTCGCAAAAAAATATCTAAAAAACGAAGGATTATTGTTTTTTGAAATCAACGAAAGCCTCGCATCAGAAATTGAAACCCTGCTTGTTGAAATGCAATTCCATAACATTGAAATAAAAAAAGATATAAACGGGAAATTCCGTATGGTACGTTGTCTGAACTAATAAATTTTGCATTGATTCTGCTTTATTCCTAACCATCGCCCAACTAACCGGCAGGGGCGAATACCGTATTATTATTTTGCATCTCGTTAACGCGAGGCTAAATAATTGCCCTGACTATTGGGCAAACATATCGGTATTCAGCAAAAAAATATTTTTCAATAATGTAAATTCTTATGGCTGAATTTTTATCTTTATAAAAAAAATCATGAACAAAAAACTGCCTGAATTTGTAAAGGAAGATATATGGTTAGAACCATTTGCCGATACTGTAATTAGCAGAATAAATGCGGCTGAAGCAAAAGAAAAGGAAATTACAGCCGGTGGCTGGCTTTTCGATTTTGCCAACGGTTACCTTTATTTCGGACTTCACAAAACTGAAAACAGCTGGATAATACGCGAGTGGCTTCCCAACGCAACACATATATATTTAACCGGTACTTTTAATAATTGGCAGGAAGAAAAAGAATATGCCTTCCACCCATTAACAAATGGCGTATGGGAGCTTGAATTAGACAGCCATTACTTACACCATGGCGATCTTTATGCCATTTCGGTACACTGGGCGGTTAATTACGGCAAACGAATTCCGGCCTGGGCTATTCGTGCAGTACAAGATCCGTACACCCACATTTTTAACGCACAGGTTTGGTTGCCCGACAAGCCTTATGAATGGAAAAACCGCGATTTTGCCAGGCCGGCCGAACCGCCTTTAATTTACGAAGCACACATTGGCATGGCAGGAGAGGAAGAACGCGTACACACTTACAGCGAATTCAGGAAAAACATGCTTGCCCGGATAAAAAACAATTCATACAATACAATTCAGCTTATGGCTATACCCGAACATCCGTACTATGGAAGTTTCGGTTACCATGTATCCGGTTTTTTTGCAGCCTCGTCGCGTTTTGGAACTCCCGACGAATTGAAACAACTAATCGACGAAGCCCACGGCATGGGGCTTGCCGTAATTATGGACATAGTTCTTTCGCACGCCGTAAAAAATGAAATAGAAGGGTTGGGAAAATACGATGGGACACAGTTCCAGTTTTTCCACGAAGGAAAGAAAGGCGAACACCCTGCCTGGGATTCCTATTGCTTCAATTATGGGAAAAATGAAGTTTTACATTTTTTACTGTCGAACATAAAATTCTGGCTCGAAGAATATAAATTCGATGGATTCCGTTTCGATGGTGTAACCAGTATGTTGTACTTCGACCACGCATTAGAAAAAAATTTTACCTGTTACAACGACTATTTCGATTCTAATGTAGATAACGAAGCTATTACTTTTTTCAGGCTTGCAAATAAATTGATAAAACAGGTAAACCCAAACGCCTTATCCATAGCCGAAGACATGAGCGGAATGCCAGGCCTTGCCGTACCGGTTGAAAAAGGCGGCCTCGGATTCGATTATCGGATGGCTATGGGTATTCCCGATTTTTGGATAAAAATAATTAAAGAAAAAACAGATAACCAGTGGGATGTTGGCGATATTTTTTACCAGCTCACAGCAAAACGTATGGATGAAAAAGTTGTGAGCTATGTAGAATCGCACGACCAGGCTTTGGTAGGCGACAAAACAATTATTTTCCGTCTTATCGACAAGGAAATGTATTTCAGCATGTGTAAGAATCAGCCCAACCTTACCGTTGACAGAGGAATTGCACTGCACAAAATGATACGCCTTGCAACCATAAGCACTGCCGGCGGCGCTTATCTGAATTTTATGGGTAATGAATTTGGACATCCTGAATGGATTGATTTTCCGAGAGAAGGTAATGGCTGGTCATATAAACACTGCCGGCGGATATGGAGTATCTCGGAAAATCCTGAATTAAAATTTCACTGGCTATACGATTTTGATAAAGAAATGATACGGTTTATGAGTGAACACAAATTGCTTTCCATTCCGGAAGTCAATCTGGTATTTGAAAACAAACCTGACAAAGTTTTTGCATATCACAGAGGACCATTCCTGTTTGTTCTTAACTTTAATCCAACCCAATCGTTTACCGATTACGGAATACCACTTGGTACGGGCAAATATAAAATTGTTATGAACACCGACTCCAAACGTTTTGGTGGAAACGATCTGGTCAACGAAGATATTACATATTACACACTGCCCATTGATGGAATTAACAGCCAGCATTTTTTGAAATTGTACTTGCCAGCCCGCACAGCGCTGGTGTTAAAAAGAATTGACTTCCAAAAAATTAAATAATGGCAAAAAACAAATTTCAAATAACTGTAGAAATACCGCAATTCCGGAAAAAAGCTGGCTATAACACGTGTAACATGTTCATTGGGTCATGTTTTACCGAAAACATGGGTAGTATAATGGATACATTAAAGTTTTGTGTAGATATAAACCCGTTTGGAATTCTTTACAATCCGGCTTCTATAGCCGGCGGAATCCGAGACTTGCTTAGAAACAAAGAGTTTCGGAAGGAAGATTTAATTGAACACAACAACCTTTGGCACAGTTTCTCGCATCATGGACATTTTTCGTCGGTTTTGGCTGAAGAAACCATTCGCAAAATTAACGAAAGAATAGTGTATTCATCCGCTTTTCTGAAAAATACCGGTTTCCTTTTCATTACATTCGGTACAGCTTGGATATACAAGTACAAAAAAACCGGAAAATTAGTTTCAAACTGCCACAAAATTCCTGAAACCGAATTCGACCGTTATCGCTTAACTGTTGACGAAATTGTAGCAGAATATAGAAATTTGTTAAATGAAATAAAGAAAGAAAATCCAACTTGTAATGTAATATTTTCTGTTAGCCCAATTCGACACTTGAAAAACGGAGCCATTGAAAATAAACGCAGTAAAGCTGTATTACTGCTTGCCATAGATAAAATACTTGCCGAACCGGAAAATAAAAACTGCAGTTATTTTCCAGCTTATGAAATTGTAATGGATGAACTGCGTGACTATCGTTTTTACTCCGACGACATGATACACATTTCGGATATGGCCATTAACCATATCTGGGATATTTTTAAGGAAAATCATATTGATAATGAAAGTATGAAAATTATACCACAGGTACAAAAAATAAACAAGGCATTTAAGCACAAGCCGTTTAATAAAAATTTGCCTGAATATATTTCATTTTTAAGATCCTCATTAAAACAAATTGAAGAATTGGAAATAAAATTTCCGAATCTCAATTTTGAACAGGAAAAAAGGCACTTTAATTATGAATTATATGGAACATTTAAAGATACAGAACATTTATAAAATAGAGCAATTTTTCACACTTATTAACTTGGTTTAGCCCAACATAACCATAAATTCAATATAAATTTAATTATGAGTTACCTGAAATTAGATAAAGAACAATTAATTAACCTCGAATATGCTCTCAACAGGGAAATACTTTTGGTAAACCAAACAGGTTCGTACATAAACTCAACTCTTAACGGATGTAACACACGAAAATATCATGGGTTACTGGTATGCCCTATCGATAATTTTGGTGGCGAAAAACATGTTTTGCTTTCATCGCTGCACGAAACAGTTATTCAAAACAAAGCTGAATTTAACTTGGGAATTAACCGTTACAGGGGTGGCATTTACGAGCCCAATGGACATAAATATATTCATGATGTAAAAATCGACAACATACCAGTAGTTACTTACCACATTGGCGGAATTATTTTAACAAAAGAACGCATTCTTGTTGAAAACGAAAAACAGGTACTAACACGTTATACCCTTGAAGAGGCCAATTGTCCAACAGTATTAAGATTTAAACCTTTTTTAGCTTTCAGGAATATTCACCATTTAAGTAAAGCTAACTTATTTGCGAATACTAAATACAAAAATGCAAATAATGGAATAAGCCTAAAACTGTATGATGGTTATCCGGATGTTTTTATGCAGTTCAGTAAAAATCCAGATTTTGTGCCGGCTCCAGACTGGTATTACGATATTGAATACACAAAAGAACTAAATCGTGGGTACGAATATCTCGAAGACCTGTTTGTTCCGGGTTATTTCGAATTGACAATAAATAAAGGCGAGTCAATAGTATTTTCAACCAGTACTTTTGAACCCAAAACTGTTTCGCTGAAACAACGGTTTACACGCGAAACAAAAAAACGCCAGTCATGCCAGTCGTTCCTTAGTTCTCTTTATAATGCTGCATCGCAGTTTATTATATGTAAAAACAACGAAACTGATATAATGGCCGGTTTTCCTTGGTACAACAGCATAACACGGCAAACATTCATTTCGTTGCCAGGTATTTGTCTTGCATTAAATGATCTGAATACATGTCAGAATGTACTAAAAAATTATCTGAAATACCTGAACAATGGGTTTTTTCCTGACTATATCAACGATAAAAATCCTCAGTATAATTCAGCCGATGCTCCGTTGTGGTTTATTTGGACTTTGCAGCAGTATCTCAAAAAAAAACCTGACCCCGAAGAATTATGGACAAGTTACGGCATAGCAATTACTGAAATACTTTATGCCTATAAAAATTCAACCTTAAAATACGTAGGGATGAATAACGATGGATTGATTTATGCAGAAAAATCGAACACTGCCTTAACATGGATGAATTCGTATATTGACAGTGTTCCAGTTGTACAGCGAGGCGGGTTGTCTGTCGAAATTAATGCATTATGGTTCAATGCCGTTTGTTTTGCACTAAATTTAGCCAAAATGAATGGCGATGACAAATTTGTTGGACAATGGGGAAATATGGTTGAAAAAATCGAAAAATCGTTTTTGAAAACGTTCTGTCACCCATGGCACGAACATTTAGCCGATGTTGTCAGAAATGGGGTTGCCGACTGGTCTGTACGTCCCAATATGGTTATTGCTGTTGCCCTCGACTATTCACCGCTTTCGATTGAACAAAAAATATCGATACTTGGAGTGGCCAAAAATAAATTACTTACAAGTCGCGGCATGCGAACACTTTCGCCAGATCATCTAAAGTACGCAGGCACTGTTGAAGGCAGCTTGTGGGAACGCGAAATGGCAATGCACCAAGGTGCAGTTTGGCCTTGGCTTATACAGTTTTTTGTTGAAGGTTATATCAAAATACATAATAAAGGAGGATTGCCTTTTGTAGAACAAATTATTGAAGGTTTTGAAAAAGACATAACTGAGAACTGTATAGGTACCATATCAGAAATGTACAGTGGTAATCCACCGCACCATGCAGAAGGAGCAATTTCGCAAGCATGGAATATCGCAGGTATTATTTATGCAACACATTTTATTCAAAATTTCAAAAACTAAAAGGCACTGTTATGAAAGTATTGATGTTTGGATGGGAGTTCCCTCCTCATATTTCGGGTGGTTTGGGCACAGCCTGTTACGGCCTTACAAAAGGGCTGAACGAAATAGAAGGCATTGATATACTTTTTGTGGTACCTAAGGTATTTGGAGATGAAAAACATACAAAAACAAAACTTATAGGGGCAAATAATGTTGTATTGAATCAAAAAGAACTTAAATTCAACAGTAAGCATAAAAAAATTAATTATCTCGAAGTAGATTCTCCTATTATTCCCTATGTAAGCGAAGATGAATTCTGGAAATTTAAAAACGGAAAATATTCGGAAAATATTCGTCTCATACAAACAAACGAAGGATATAAAATTGATTTCAGCGGTAGTTATGGAGGGAACCTTTTTTATGAAGTTAAAAATTATGCTTTGGTTTCTGAATTTATTGCAAAAAATAAATCATTCGATATTATCCATGCGCACGACTGGTTGACTTATCCGGCTGGAATTGCAGTAAGAAGTATTTCAGGAAAGCCGCTTATAATACATGTTCATGCAACAGAATTCGACCGCAGCAATGGAAATATTAACCAAAATATTTATGATATTGAACGGGAGGGCATGGAAAATGCCACAAAAATAATTGCTGTGAGCAACCTGACCCGGAATACAATTATTGAAAAATATAACATACCGCCCAAAAAAGTTATAACAATTTATAATGCAGTTGAACCGTTAAGGACAATCGGGAAAAAAACTAATAAGAAAGTGTTAAGCGAAAAAATAGTTACTTTTTTGGGACGTATAACCACACAAAAAGGCCCCGAATATTTTATTGAAGCAGCAAACATTATTCTGAAAAAAATGAACAATGTACGTTTTGTTATGGCCGGCAGCGGCGATTTAATGAACACCATGATTGCCCGTGCTGCTGAACTGAAAATTACCGATAAGTTCCATTTTACCGGTTTTTTAAATGATGGTGATGTTTTTCGTATGTTAGAAATGACTGATGTATTTGTTATGCCATCTGTGTCTGAGCCATTTGGAATTGTCCCGCTTGAAGCAATGCAGTCGGGTGTTCCTGTAATAATTTCAAATCAGTCGGGAGTAGCAGAAGTTGTAGAAAATGTGATTAAAATAGATTTTTGGAACATTAACGCTATGGCCGATGCCATTTACGGATTACTGAATTACCCCTCGCTTGCAAAAATATTTAAGGAAAAAGGAAAAGAAGAAGTTCGGAATTTGAAATGGAAAAATTCTGCCGAAAAAGTTTATAAAATATATAAAAATGCAATGAAATAACGCAATATAAGAATCATTGAAATGAAATCAATCTGTTTATATTTTCAGGTACATCTACCATTTAGGTACCGCCGTTACCGGTTTTTCGACATCGGGAATGATCATTATTATTACGATGACTACTCAAATGAAACCATAATTAAAAAGTTAGCCGAAAAAAACTACCTTCCTGCCAATGAATTACTTTTAAAGTTAGCCCATAAATTAGAAGGAAAATTTAAGGTATCATTTTCAATTACCGGTTTAGATCTTGAACAATTCGAACTCTATTCGCCTGAAGTTATAGAATCGTTCAAAAAGCTTTCAAAAACAGGTTGCATTGAATTTTTGTCCGGAACATATTCAAACACTTTATCATCGTTTAAAAACCCCTGTATTTTCGAAAAACAGGTAAAATTACACGAAGAACGTATTTTCGATTTATTTGGCCAAAAATCAAGAGTTTTCATGAATACTGAAATGATTTATTCCGACGAAATAGGTGCATTGGTTGCCAAAATGGGTTATAAAAGTGTGCTCACAGAAGGGGCAAGACATATATTGGGATGGAAAAGCCCGAATTTTGTTTATGTAAACGCCATTAATCCGAAGATGAAGATCCTTATGAGAAATTTCAAGTTAAGCGATGATATTTCATCATATTTTTCCGATAAAAGCGAGTTTGATTATCCATTAATTGCTGAAAAAATTACAGGTTGGCTCGAAAAAATAGATCAAAAAGAAGAAGTCATAAATATTTTTCTGAATTACGAATTGTTTGGCGAACTTCAGTTAGGAGAAAACTGCATATCCGATATTTGGGAAAACTTTGCTATGCTGATTGCTAAAAATCCAACCATGAAATTTGCAACTCCTTCAGAGATTATAGAAGAATTACAGCCTGTTTCTATTGTAAATGTGCCTAATCCTATTTCGTGGGCAAACGAAGAACGCGACCTAACCCTTTGGCTTGGGAACGACATGCAAAAAGAAGCCTGCGAAAAATTGTACAGCCTTGGTGAAAGAATGGAGAAGTGCAGTAATGCTGAACTTCATAAAGATTGGAACTATCTTCAGGCAAGCGATCATTTTTACTACATGTCAACAAAAAACTACTTACATAATAATAGCAAAAACCTGTCTAATCCTTTTGACACACCTTATGAGGCTTTTATAAATTACATGAACATACTGAGCGACTTCAAAATAAGGTTAAACTCATTTGTCACTGAACATGAAATCTAAAATAAAATTACCTCTAAATATCCAAACGTGTTGTTATTTGGCCGGATTATAAATGGTTTTCGGCCGGTAATTCTCTTAATTGTTAATTACTAATTGAATTTGTAGCTTTGTTAAAGGATTTAAAAGGCAAGGGTATGGAAATAGTTAAATTCAGCGACGTGAACGATAGGATCGTTACCATTCGTTATGAAAAAGTGATACTCGACAGCGATGTAGTTGCGCTCTACGGCATGGAAACAATGCGTATAAATGAAGCAGTAAAAAACAATCCGGACAAATTTCCAGAAGGATATGTTTTACGTTAAGCAAGGAAGAAAAACGCATGGTTATCGAAATTTTCGATAACCCCAAAGTAAAGTTCTCCCCTTCATTACCAAAAATATTTACCGAAAAGGGACTCTACATGTTGGCGACAATCCTGAAAAGTTCACAGGCTGCGCAAACAACCATTGCGATAGTAGAGGCTTTTGCCAAAATCAGAGAACTTGCACACCCCTCGCCGCCACCCCCTATCTTTGCATACGGATAAGGCCAAGGCCATACCCTGTCAATACCCGGTCAATACCAAGTCCAAGTGAAACATAAAAAATTGAAGAATATCTGAACCACTATTTACAGGATTAAAAGGCCGGCAGGATTTTCTTTGTGAACTTTGTGGTACAATATAATCACGGCAATCCTCAATCGTAACTCGTAAATCTACAATCTGACACCCCGTCACTGCGAGCCGCTTGCGGCGAAGCAGTCCAGAACAACACGGCAACGCTGGATTGTTTCCCGCTTTGTGCCTCGCGGTTCGCAATTATGAAAATGGAACAGCAATGACGACAAACAGCGACTCTTAATGCATTAATTAATCATGTTGCTTGTCAGTATTTTGCAAAAAAAAAACAATCGGAAAAAGTTTTCTTTTTCGGATTAGATTTTCTTATTTCAATCCTATAACTAAGGGGATTGGTTTTACAGTCATAAGTTAATGTTTGGGTTAGGAAAGACTTCCTTGCAATACAGGAA
>JAITWJ010000139.1 GCA_031285325.1 Bacteroidales bacterium | reverse complement strand
TTCACGCACATCGGATGCCATTGCCCTTGCATTACGTTTCTGCTGTCCTGTTTATGCTTTTGAAGATATTTTCAGAAAAACCGAAATTATGCAGGGAATGGAGGGCGAAGATTTGTATGTCGGAAATTTTCATGATAAAGATAACCTTGATGAAACAAAAAGTTCAACATATTCAGTTGACGAACTAAGGGAGATGTTAAACAAAGCTATTCAAGATGAAGATTATGAAAAAGCTTCTGCAATAAGAGATGAATTACAGAAAAGAGATAAATAACAAAATATTGTAACAATTTTGTTTGTAATTGAAAATTTATTTAATTTTATGACAAGAACATAAGAAACAAAATAAAAACACAGTATTATGGAAAAAAAGATAAAAAAATTGTATGCCGAATATAAAGAAGGAAACATCGACCGCCGTGTTTTTCTTGAAAAGTTAACAATTGCAGCAGGAAGTTTGGTAACTGCTTTTACTGTTTTGCCAGCATTGGCTAATGATGCCAACTTTACACAAATTTTGGATGACGATGAACTCGTTTCTCAGTTTGTAAACTATCCTGCTCCAAAGATGGATATGAAGGCATTTATGACTTATCCGAAAAAAACGGGGAAATTTCCAGCAGTGTTGGTAATTCATGAAAATAGAGGACTTCAACCACATATTCAAGATGTGGCAAAACGGTTTGCAAAAGAAGGTTTCCTTTCGCTTGCTCCAGATGCGTTAACCCCTGTGGGTGGAACCCCTGACAACGATCAAACATTAGCCGTACAAAGAATAGGAAGCCTGAACAGTGAAGATACCATTAATAATTTTATTGCAGCAGTAAAATATCTTAAAACCAACCCATTGTCAACAGGAAAAGTAGGCTGTACCGGATTTTGCTGGGGTGGTGCTATGACTAACAATGTAGCTGTGAATTCGCCGGAACTTGATGCGGCGGTACCGTATTATGGTCGCCAGCCAGCTGGCGAAGATGTAGCAAAGATTAACGCTCCTGTAATGGCGCATTATGCCGAAAATGATGCCGGAATAAACGCCGGAATCGCCGCATTTGAAGAAGAACTTAAAAAGCAGAGAAAAGATTATCAGATATTTATATATCCTGGAACAAGCCATGCTTTCAACAACGATACCAATAAGGAAAGATATAATGCAGAAGCGGCAAAACTGGCATGGGGCAGAACAGTTTCTTTTTTTAAGGAAAAACTGAAATAAAATACAAATTTGTGGACTGTTTCAAAAAACTCAACTAATTAACTATTTGTATAAAGACAATTTACAACTCATTGTGCATTTATAAAAATGTAATGATGGTGTTATTTTAAAAAATAAAGCCTTGCAGATTTAGTTCTGTGGGGTTTTATTCATATTAGGAGTTTTAACTTCTGTTCTTAACAACGTTATTGTAACTGCAATAAGTAATCGAGATTAACCTTTAACTTTTTATATCGGGCAAGGCCCGAGTTCAATTCTTTCCCTGTACTGTAATAACGCTGAACCTGCCTGTAAATGATTTGGATTTTAACAGGCCCCGATCTATTTGTATATATCTTGTGTTTATAGCTTGCAAACAGCAATACGCATCTTTACTTTATAATATAATAAATTTGGCACACGCTTTGTTATGTAACAGGTAATTACCGGTAGAATAAGTTTATAGAACAAAAACATTCTCAAAATCAGACATTATGAAGACAAAACAAATCAGACTGCTTGTTACAATACTTACTATTACAACAGTTATTACAATAGGGATAAATTCGGCAACAGCTCAACGCCGTTCAACAGGAAGTACCAACATGGAAGCGCGTGAACAAAAAAATTCAGCACAGAGTAAGGTCGATTCAAATAATACAAGAACTTCCACCATTAATGAAAGTACAAACACTCGAAACAGGCAAGCAACTTCGACTCGACAAGATACAAATGTAAGAAGAGAAACAAATAACAGGCCTGTTTCAACTCGAAGTAATTCAAATACCCAAAGAAAAGATAATGTTGCTCCGCAGGTAAATAAAAATCAGATAAAAAATTCATCAACAGTAAAAAAAGGGTCTGAAAACAATACAAACCGCAGAAACAACAATATTTCAATAAACACACGTAAAAACGAATACAGCCGGAACGTAAACAACCCCGAAGCCCGAAGAAACACCGAGAATGCACGTAGAATTTATCGTTTAGATGAAAACGACAGCAGATACAAACCGAATAACAATTTTAAAGGAAACAACCGATATTGGTCGTATAACGACAGGCCAGGCGATATGAATTATAACCATAACGATCGAAATTTTTACAGAAACTACGATTACAGAAATTATAGCCACTGGAACAGGCAATGGGAAACATACAGATGGAACTTGTACAGCTGGAGAGATTATTATAGAGCTTACAATCCGCGTTCATTTCAATTTCACCGTTATTATGTGCATCATCCAATATACGGACATGTAATAAGAAGGTTCACCGTACGGCCAATAATTTTCAATCACAACAATATAAGATATTATTGTTACGACGGGCATTTTTTCCGCCAAATAAGAGGTGTTGGTTATGTACTGGTTGATATTCCTTTCGGAATTACTTTCAACGTACTGCCGCATAACTACGAAAGGGTTCATATTAACGGCGATTTATATTTCAGAATTGGCAACATGTTTTTTGAACGCACAAATTTTGGGTTCATTCTTATACATTATCCCGAAAGATACTATTCGCTTGACGACAGTTTCATTAACGAGGGTTATTATTTCGATGATGATATTTACTGGTAAAAACAACCACGGTTTTAAACCGTCAACATATAACAAATAAAAAACTGCCGTATAATAAATATTACAGCAGTTTTTTATTTTTCAAACATGTGACCCCATTGGGATTCGAACCCAAATCGTCAGAACCGGAATCTGAAATTCTATCCATTGAACTATGGGGCCTGGTTTCATTCTGACAGGGGCAAAAGTAGTTATTTTTACTTTTATCTCAAGTTTTAGTAAGCCAATTTCTATCCAATGTATAAAGACAAAGCAGATATTTTACATTTGCCGAATATTTTTTTAAACTTTATGGAAAATTACACCGAGCGTTCAATTGCTTTGATTACTGCTTATGTTGATTCGTTTAATGATTTAAACGAAATTCATATTAGAAATTTTGCAATAAAAAAAGAACATTTATTGCGCGTTGCAGAAATAGCTGAATTTATTTCTATCAGGCTTGAACTTAATAAATCTGATTCCTCAATTGCAAAACTGGCAGCGCTTTTTCATGATATTGGCCGTTTTTGGCAGTTAAACAAATACAATACTTTTGATGATTCAAAATCGGGAGATCATGCTGAGTTTTCTGTTGAAATTCTTAAGCGCGAAAAATTCTTGAAGATACTCGGGTGCGACTCCGAAGAAGTTGTTTTTTCAGCTATTCTCACACATAATAAATTTAAAATCACTGAAAATTTAAATGAAAAGGAATTGTTGCATGCTAAAATTTTACGCGATGCTGATAAACTTGATATACTTGAAGTTTTAACCCGTTTTTATTCACAAAGCAATATAAAGCCAAACCATTCGCTTGCATGGGAATTACCCAAAGGATGTAATTTATCTGAAAATATTGAGAGAGATATTTGGGATGGTAAAGTAGTACAAAAGAAAGATGTGTTTTCAGAAATAGATGTAAAAATTATGCAACTTTCCTGGATTTACGATCTAAATTTTAAGTGTTCGATTGAATATGCACTGAAAAGAAATTTATTTGAAAAAATTTACAACTCGCTTCCCCAAAATTATAAGATAACTGATATTTACAGAAAGATTAAAGAATTCGGAGAAAACAAAATAAGAACGCAATAAGGTATTGGGGGAATAATAAATTGGGGAAATTAAAATCTTGAATTTATATCCGCAAAATTATAATTTACCCTTTGCGCAGGCTGCGCAAGTGTTAAATCTTGTGATTTGGTCGTTGCGCGGGTTGCGCAAGCGGTAAATCTCGTCATTTGCACGTTGCGCGGGTTGCGCAAGTAGTGAATCGTGCCGTTCGGTCGTTGCGCGGGTTGCGCAAGTAGTGAATCGTGCCGTTTGGTCGTTGCGCGGGTTGCGCAAGTGTTAAATCTCGTCATTTGCCCGTTGCGCAAACTGCGCAAGCAGTGAAATCATCGTTTTGGTGTTTGCCGGATAATAAAAATGCACAACTGGTTCTATTTATACTTAGAAACTTCAAGTTTGTTTATTACCGGATTGGCGTACATCTTCAGAAATCTTTCAGAAATATCAATAATAGGGAAATCGATAAAAACGAGCGCCTGTTCAAGCATCATCTCGAAATGTTTTTTCTCTTCTTCTGTATAGCGGTGTTTAAAACGATTTTTTTGCATCAGTAAATCGTAGGCAATAAAGTTATTAGGCCAAAGTTTGTAATTGCTGTAAATTTGCTTATCAATAACAGAAGCCACTTCTTCAATCATTTTGTTTTTATGTTCTCCGTTTTTTGCTTCTTCAAAATTAATTTCAACTGGCGAACCGAATGAAAAACGCATTCTTCCTTTAGGATTGAATATTCCCATCGACATACTTTTAAGGTCGTCTTTGTTTGGTTTAATTTGCCCGTAATGTTGTTTTTTAATGAGTTCTTTAAGTTTTGACAGTCCGCAGGGTTCAATTTCATAAGAAATAGAAACAGGAACAATACAAAGTTCGTTAAATCCCTCATTAAATCCTTTGGTATTACTCATGTTTAGCATTTTAAGCACACTGGCCTGCGTTTTGTCAAAACCGTCTTTTGTACGCCCTTCTCTTTGTGCAATCCATACCGAAATATTTTCTTCGGTAATAGTTTTACGGATGTAATGCGAAACTTTTGCCGATGACTCTAACAATTCGCGTGGAGTCAGATTACGTTTAACGACAAATGCTTGATTCAGTTTTACTGCATGTTCTATCCACTTGTAAAGTAACAGATTGTTACCTATCGCAATGCGTGTTGTATTCATATTATTCTCAAACATCAAGTAGTTTATTAAAGCGGAGTCAAGAATAATATCACGATGGTTTGAAATAAAAAGGCAGGCTTTCTTTTTGTCGAGTTTATCGAGGCCTGTATATGTCAACCCATCGGAAGTTGTATTTATAATCGTATGCAGAATATCATACAGGAAAGTACCTTGCAGTTGTTTTATATTCCGCACCATGCGCAATTGTAATTTTATTATTTCAACTTTTGGGCGTATCTTGAATATGTGCATCAAGACTTTATCGAATACAGGATCTCTAACCAGCAATTTTATTTTGCCTTTTACTTCTTTATCATTATACGGGCGTATATCATCAAAATTAAATTCAGCCATTTTAAATTTTATTGGTTAAACAATTATAGAGCAATAAATTCATATTTTCAACCTAAGCTGGAATTTTACTTCAGTTTTCTTGTTTCCTGAAATTTCATTATTTCCAGAACTTATAAATTCTTGGTTGTTGTATAATGTATGACCTATTTTTGCCCAAAAATCAAGTTTTTTACTTACGTTATATTTTAAATTCAAATATCCTCTGAGACCTTTACCTGATAATGCCGGAACTGAAAAAGCGTATAACATATCATCCTCGTATGCATAAATCCTTGAATTATATCCATCTGTCGAAAACCATGCCAATCGTATCGATGTATTCATAGGTACAGTTGCAAAAGCATATTTTATGTCTTGAAAAATAAGCATACCGTTTTCTACTTTGGTACCTTTAAAAAAAGAATGCTCAACACGTGTTTTCAGCATAATTTTATCCAAAGGTTTATACTGCCAATGTAATCTTATTTTTCGTATTTGTTCAGATTGGTTGAGGTATAATTTGTCTGAAGTAACTTTATTTCCTTTTTCTTCATTTTTATATCTGAGATAAAACTGAAATTTATCTGAGAACTTGAAATCGGCTTGGGCCGAAATATCCCATCCATTTGCAGGCCCTGCTGTATTATATGTAAACCAATTGTGCCTGTAAAAGTCGGCATACGCTGTTAATGTAACATATTTCACCGGTAAAATACTAATTCCTGCATATAAACCTGTTTCGTTTCCAGCCGAACTCACTTCGGCAAAAGGCGATGACCAAAGTGCATGATAATTTTTTTCAAAATGTCGGAAAAGCATTGAAAATACCAGCCTGTCATCAAAATGTGCAACAGCACCATGTAAAAAAGCTTTGCCACCCGATTTTGACATGGCTGCCTCACCAAACAACTGATATTTACCGTGGCTATACAAATAATCGATACTACCAGTATAATTTTCATTACCTGAAAAACTAAACTGGTTATACAATTGTTCGCTTCTTATAAAGGGTAAATCAAAACTCTGGTAAACAAAAGTAGCTCCAAGTTTCAATCGGTTCAATCTCCAACTGATAATTGAGCCAATATTTTTATTTTTCACTGCCTTCTCATCGTCAATTTCGCTTGATGTCCGGTGATACCCCGAAGTTTGAAGGCTTGAAAAAGATGTGGCTGTAGAATCAACAAAAATCAGATTAGCATCGTTCTTATTTGCTGAATAAAAAAGATTCAGTTTAATATTGTTAAAATTCAAAGTAGTTGAGATTCCTCTAAAAAATTTGTTCTCATCGGTCGATGTAAATGGGCGTACCCCTTGATTTGTCTTAAAAATACTGGTTGAATTTACCGATTTCCCTATTGAAAATCCCTGCCAAAGTACCAGTCCCTGGGCCGACCTTACCATAAAATCGCCAACAGTAATATTTTCAATAGTCTGGCTAATTTTAGCACTTACATGGCCCGAATAAAAATCAAACCCATTTACGTTTGATCCTTTAAAAAAGGCTTCACCCGGATCTTTCTCCATTGTAAATCCAACCGAAATGTCGTTGCCTGCTTCGTATTTGTAACGCGTGTAATACCTGAAACGGTTTCCTTCGTAAGGGATTGTACCATCGCTTTGTTCTTTGTATCCTTTGGGAACTTGTACTGTTGTAATACCACGCGACAAAAACTGATGCCGTCCGTATTTTATTGATTCGGACAGACTTTTAGTATGGGTTCCGGTTTGTCCAAAAAAAATAAAAGGTTCCATTTTCTGGAGTAATTCAGGTGAAAAACCATCAATGGCATTTAATTCAAAAATAGACAGAACAGGCCCGTATTGTCTTATGTAATTCAATATATTGTGTATTTGAATATCATCGAGCATGTGTAGCCTTGAAAGTTCTGATGCTGTAGTTGTATTAATATTCAGTGGGTTTTCAGCAAATTGTTCAAGGTCTTCCATAATTAAAATTTCGCCAGATTCGTCTTCCATTGTTTCGATTATCGATTCAAGTATTGATTCAATATTTCTTTCCGGTTCAATAACCTGGGCTTCTACAAAAAACGGAAATGAAAGCAAAGTAGTAATAATGATATGAAAGGCTGTCTTTTTCATCAAAATTCAAATTGAATAGAAACAGATGGAGTAACTCCTAAATTTTCGTGATAACCAAAACCAATATCGGCAATAATTTTGCCCAAAGAATAACCAATTCCTGCAGTATATTGAAATGGTTTTCCGGAAACACCAAAACGAAAAGCAAGATTGTCAATTGGATTGAACTCAATACCTGTTTTAAGTAACAATGGATTGGAATTATTTTTTTCCAATTCTAAAACCATAAATGTTATTTCATTGAATTTATATGAACCACCAACTTTGAATATAACCGGCCATTTCTGTTTTCCTGAGAAAGTTTCAATGCCCTGCTGAAAAGGATTAAAAATATGCGCACCCAAAACCAGGTTTTCTGAAACAGTAAAGTTTACTCCTCCTTCGAAAGTAATAAAGCCTTTTGCCTGTTCATTTTCAGGAAGTGTCAACAACATGTAATCGAATTGAATACCAAAGTTTAACTGCCTTGAAAGTTTTTTGGAATAAGCTATCCCAAACTTATTTTCCTTATATGTTCTTTTACCAAACTGAAAAAAACTAACACCAAAATTTCCAACTCCCGAAGGTATTACCAGTGAACCTGCATAAAGCCCGTTAGTTCGAAATCTTGGCTCATAATAAAAACCTGTTGATATCGAATTTAAATCAACTAAACCTGCTTGGTTATTAAATGTTGCCCAAACATCGGAAAAAGACACCGAAGCATGCGATAATGCTAATGAACGAGCACCCACAGGATAATTATCTATAGAAACTGCACGTATTCCAAGAGCCAGTAAACTGATTGTTAATAGTAGCCGATTCATTTATGAACTAAATATGCCGGTAAAAATTATATTCAAAATTTATAAAAAATACATTCAAAACATTTCAGTTCAATACGACTTTAACCGAAATGTTGTGTGTTTCACACGTAAATACAATTAAGCAGATATTAACTAACAATGGTTTATTATCGATAATTTAAATAAATTACCTGATAATTGTTTCGAAAAGTTTAACCCACTGGTTTTTATATGATAGAAGTGTAATGGCTAAACTTGTTTGTAACATATTATTTTGGCAGAATTATCTGATACTGTCCATTAAGGCGCATCGGTGCAAACAATGAAATCAGGCCATCATAATAAGTGTCGATGTAACCGTCTTCGTAATGTTCGAGTTTCTAGTTCCAGAAATCTTGCATGAAATCCCAACCCAAACCATCAAATGCCATTAACACTGTTGTAGCCATAGCACCTGTAAAGCCAATTGAATGGCACAAAGCATGAAAACCACCGGCTCCAAAATACAATACACAGAGGTACGTTACATTGAAACAACTTTTGTTCTTTTTACAAACTCGGTATATTTCATTAGTACCATACCTCTATGTGATTATTAAATAAGAGTCTGTATAATTTTGCAAACTCCTGATTCAGGTATAACTATTGAATAAAAAGAATCTGAGTAACTCTATTCAACCAAAAGTTTAACAATTATTCTTTTTACCGGCACACTTTCATTTACTTTAATTGAGGAACGGTGTACTTCATCAGGGAAGAAAATAAAAAATGTTTCCTGATTGGCTAAAAAGTAATTGCCATCTTCGTAATCAAAAAACTCAATATCGGTAGCTTCGTTGTAAGGGGTTGCTGTTCCTGACTGTTCAAGTGATGCTTTCCCCATATACTCCTCACCTACGGCTACATATTGAATGTCAACATATTTTCTATGTACTTCATAGCGTGTTTCGCTTTTTTCTTTAGAATTATAATCACTAACAAGTACATAAACATTGTTACCATCCAAATCGTGCCTGCCCGACAAATTTCGGAGGTCGTTCGATTTCAAGAATTGGAATGCCATATCCCAACGGTCTTTAAATTTTGAATAACTTTCGGCCAGCAATCGTTTGTCGTTGGAATTGTCTGATTTTACCTGCCAACCATTTAACCATTCATTGTTTTCGTACCATGTGTTTAGTTCTGCCTCAGTCCAATTGCTTACTGTTGTTGCACTGTTATTAGTGTTTGCCTGTCTTGAAGCACATGCTGAAAATGCGATAATCATAATTAATAGAATTAAATTTTTGTTCATAATAAAAGTTTCAAAAGATTTAACAGCAAGTTTAAAAAATATTTTCCAGTTTTTAGGTATATAATTCTTGCCTTTAAAAATTATTTTTGTTTTTACCATGTTCATTTGTTACTTTTTCGTGTTTCCTATTTCAACATTCTATCCCTGTGCGAGCTTGTACACCTTTTGTGTAATAATGTTTTATTTCTTTCATTTCTGTTACCAAATCGGCAAGTTCTACCAGTTCGGGCGCGGCATATCTTCCGGTGATGATGATTTCGGTTTCGTCGGGTTTTTGTTTCAAAACCTCAATTAGTTCGCCAGCAGAGAAAAGTTTATAATAAACAGCAATGTTGGCTTCATCTAAAACGACTATGTCATAATTGCCCGACAAAATTACCTCTTCTACTTCTTTAAGCCCTTTTCTTGCAATGACAATATCTTCCTGTTTCGGCTCGTTGAAAATAAAACACTCCAAACCATACTGCCTGATTTCCACCGAAGGCAAACAATTTTGTATGGTTTTCACTTCCGAATAAATTTGCCCCTTTACAAACTGTGCAAAAAACACTTTTTTACCCGCGCCTGCGGCTCTTAGCGTTAATCCGAGTGCCGCAGTGGTCTTGCCTTTCCCCTTACCCGTATAAATCTGAATGTATCCTTTCATTGTTGTTTAATGTTTGTGAACATATCTATCATTGGTTACCTTTAATAGAGTACGGCAAAATGTACGGAAATACCATCTCTTTGCACCGCCGCCCACTCTATGTTCAATAAAGTACGAAAAATAAAATATCTTTAAAAACTCTCACCACCGGCATTACATACCCCGACGGTGAAACTATAAAATCGACTAAAAATGTACTTTATTCAAAATATTGCGGTGTTGACAAGTTTAATAATTGCAAGTTTACAAGCGTTAGTTCTTTGTACGTATCTTCCTTTATAATTGTTTCAGTTACCCTATTAGCAGCCCGAATGCTTTCTCCATCGCGCGTTCCAGCCCTGTAATATCTTTACCACCGGCAGTGGCGAAGAAAGGCTGTCCGCCGCCGCCACCCTGCATCTCCTTAGCGGCCTCGCGCACTACGGCCGCCGCGTTTTTTCCTTCGGTTACTAAGGCGTCGCTCAGGGCGATGGTGAGCGTTGGTTTATCTCCGTGGTCGCTGCCGGCGATGAACACGAAGCGCTCGAAGCGGCTTTTCAGTTTGAAAGCCATGTCCTTGATCAGGTCGGGGGCAATCGGCGCCCTGAACCGAATCACGTTGATGCCGTTGTGCTCTTCCACGTTCTTCAGCAGGCCGTGTTGAAATTCGGTCATGCGTTCGCGCATCATGTCTTCGAGCTGTTTTTTCAATTCGCCGTTCTCTTCTACCGCTTTTTTGACGGCTTGCAGAAACGACGGCGAGTTGTGGAACACATCACGTACCTGCTGTATGGCGTCCACCTGTGTGTCGATGTACTGTTCCACCTGTTCGGCAGTGATGGCTTCGATGCGCCGGATACCTGCGGCGATGGCGCTTTCGGAAATAATCTTGAACATGCCGATCTGTCCGGTTGCCTTTACGTGCGTGCCGCCGCACAGTTCTATGGAGTTGCCGAAGCGGATGGCGCGCACCTCGTCGCCGTACTTTTCGCCGAAGAGCGCCATAGCGCCCATCTCGCGCGCCTGGCCAATCGGTATTCCGCGATATTCGTTCAGCGGGGCGTTGGCGC
>JAITWJ010000051.1 GCA_031285325.1 Bacteroidales bacterium | reverse complement strand
ACAGCCATAACTAACAGGGTTAGCGTGAGGGCTGCGTGTCTGATAAATAAAACTGTTGGTTTCATAAGATAAACTATTTAGTTGTTTAAAAATTACGTTTTGGTTGTCTTGAACTATCCCCCAAAATAAATCTGGGGGTTATGCATCGGGCAATACCCAACGGCGTTACTAAAATCGCGGTTTAAGACAGCTTTATTTTCGGGGGTAAAATTAGGGGGGATAAAAAAGGTATAATACCCCCATTTGAGGGTTTTTTTAGGGAAAGGGGTGAAAAAAGGAGTAATTAATCGCGTAAGTAACTGTTCATAATTAAGCAACATATACTTATTGTAGCAATTCTATTGATGATATACTGTTCACAGCCGTCCCGTATGGGACGAAATGTTGGTAGAAGAACGGTTGCAGCACGTCGATGCGTGCCGTCAGGTACGCAACATATCATCACATTCCGTTCCATACAAGACGGCGCAACGAGGTGTAATGCCGATTTTTTACCAACAATAAAATTACAACAAAAAGACGTTTTTTTAAGTCGTCTTTGTTTTTTAGAAATTATTCGTATCTTTGACGGGCAGTAATGAATAATAATTTAATTTTGATGATTATGAAAAAGAACATTTTGCTTTTTGTTGTATTTATTTTGTGCATAAGCATGAAAGCTCAAATCCAGATGAACGGAGAGTATTTTTTTTGAAGGACCTGTTACAATAGGAAACACAAGCCATTATCGCAGTTTAATAGTAAAAGGGTTGTTGATGTCTGATACTATATCCACAAACGGAATATGCCTTAACACAATGGTCATCAATCATGATTTGAGAATAGGGAATCACATTTCTCCCCAATTGATAGTAACCCGTGACGGGAAAATGGCTATTGGAACAAATAATCTTGAAGCCAAATTTAATGTTTTTGAAAGTCAAAAACTCGGCGCAAATAAAAATGATTATTCTTTAATTGCGACAATATCGGGTGAAGCTTGTTCTAATAGCACCAATGTATTTAAAAACAGATTATTTCTGCGACGAAAAACCAATGGTACAGACTGGTTGAGCGCTGTATTCCACGATGCAATCTCCATTGACAGAACTTTGCACAACAATCCCGGCATAAATACTCGAACTTGGTGGGAAAGAGACCCTGGCAGTAATATTCAATCGTGGGGACACGAAGCCAACGAATATATGCAGTTAAAAGGCAGTGGAGCTACTTGTACTTTAAAAGTAGCTGGTACATTCGTAGCAAACAGTATTGAAGTAAAAACCAATGTTTGGTCTGATTTTGTTTTCTCCGAAAACTACAAACTTCCCTCGCTAAGCGAAGTAAAAGCGCATATTGAAGAACACAAAACACTACCCGATATCCCATCTGAAGCCGAAGTAAAAGAAAACGGAATTGATGTGGGCGCGATGCAGGCTAAGCTGTTGCAAAAAATTGAGGAATTGACACTTTATACCATTCAGCAGCAGGAATTGATAGAAAACCTTGTGCAAAAGATTGAGAAACTCGAAAGGCAGCAGCAAATTGAAAATGACTAAAATTTGAAAGTCATGACACACACACATATATTATTGCTATTATTGGTTATATCACACTATACGGTTGTTGCACAACATAATCTCGAAAAAAAAGGTATTATGCTTACCCGACAGGACAATGACTACACTGTTGATTTTAAATTGACAGCTTTCAGTGTTAATAACCAAAATGTAAGTAAAGGAGAAGATGGCAGCGAAACCTTTACATTTATCAATATTCCAGAATACGGCATTACATACGAGGAAGGTAAACCTCAACTGCCACAGGTATCTTTTTTTTCTTGCTATACCATCAGATATGGATAAACCAGAAGTTCAGATAACAGATGTTCAGACTAAAAGCGCAGGATTGGAGTATCGAATTTACCCTACACAACACATAATGGAGGGTGAAACACCCGATACTCGTAAATTTATAATAGATGAAGCGGAATATTCCAGCCGAGAAATAAAAAAGATTCCCTTTGTTGGTGTGTCCGAAGCTGTAACAGTTTCGGGAGTAAGGGGTGTATGTATTACTATTTACCCTTTTCAATATAATCCGGCAGATAACAATTTATTGATACGCACTGCAGGGAGATTTACCATAAAAACAGGTAAACCTATTGATGTTAATGTAGCATATACCGAAAGTATGGATGGATACCTTAATGCTTTTTTTGTTAACTACGGCGATTGTCGAAATGAAGTAACCGGTTTAAATACAGCTCTGGGCATAACAACGCAGTATCATTTCCGGCATGATAAATATAGGTATAAAGAACATTGCAAACCGCATCGGAAATTTCATGCATACACACAAAGTTGTAAATATGCTATCGTATAATCTTTTGGGCGACCCCTCTTTGCAAGTGCGCTACAACGATTGCACAACCGACATGAAACTGTACACAGGTACTACCGATGCTGACGAAACCATACACTACAAACCAGCAACAAATATCACTGTTGCAGGTAACTCTCCATCTTATGTTACGAACCAATATACGGTAAAAAGTGGTGGATGCCTGACTCTGAAAGCAAACGAAAGCATTATTCTGAAACCTGGATTTGTGGCTGAGGCAGGCTCCTCTTTCTCGGCTATCACAACCTCAGAAACCTGTACAAAAAGCAACAGTTCAAACATGACGCCAACCCGTACAGACGAAAGGAACACAACCGATGCCAAAACAATGGATGAAAATACAGGTAAAACTACCGACATATTTGTCGATATGTATCCCAATCCATTTTCCGAATCCTTTACCTTATCATTCAAATGCGATGCTCCGAGTAATGTTTTTGTACGCCTGCATGATATAAACGGCAACTTGATAAAAATTGTTGCAGACAGTATTTTGTGCGATGCAGGTATGCATCAGTTTACGGTAAATGGCGCCGACCTTGCAGAAGGCATATATTTGTTAGAACTCAACATCAACCGAAAAAACATTTTATTCAAAATTATTAAAAACAAACAGACATGAAACAGAAATATTTTTTTACCGTTTTTTTCGCCCTGCCCTTATTTTTTTCAGGATGTTGCATTGAAAAGTACTGCGAAGCATTTAATGAACAGCATATCAAGTTTGCCCCTTTGGATTTGGAAAAGGATGACGTACTCATATACCAAAGTAATTACGGTAACGTTTCCGAATTTCAGGTAACAAGAAAAGACATGTCTGAGGCTTATGAATATGAAACATGTTCCGGCGGGTGTACTCAGTATCTTATTATGATTTTTGCCTGTACCAACCAGCAATTTAAACAGATGACTTTAAATTTATATTATGATGACAACAAGCCGAAGAGAGTAGCTTCAACTATAATTTTTGACCGTCAGTATCACTCTTTTATTTATCATACAGACAGTAACGGAAAGGTTATGGGATCATTCATTAACGAGAATAATGAAAGTGAGGCGTTTTCGTTGCCGGTTGTTGACAGCATGTTGATTAATCAAACATGGTATTATGACATCATTGAATTGAAAGATTCTGTACAAACCATACATGTAGCCAAAAGTTGGGGTATAGTACAAATTACGGAAAAAAACGGCGAAATATGGACTTTAAATTAAGCAGAGAATAATTATCCGATGCAAATAAGTAGTAGTATTATTGCATTTGATGCTCTCTTTGTTTTAAACACTTATTTTAACAATCACTCAAATTTGTTTGAAATGATAAAGGAATGCAATCTATATTTGCAAGAATTATATACAATGCTGGATGATATTATTTTTATTGAAAAGCTGGATTACAATCGAATAGATATTGTTAAAGTTGCAAAAACAAAGGTGTTGTAGAATTTGGGGATAAAAAACACGATTGTTATTGGGTAATGGTATAATATCCAGTCCTTTAAAATAACAATTTGTTTTTCAGTAATAATTTTTTTAACTAACATTTTGTGATTATGAAAAAGTATTTTTTAATGATGGCGCTAGCCTTATTTGCTTTTACAGCAAAAACACAAACCAAATCGGTTTATTTTAGCGAAAACTTTGACGGAGCAACCTTTCCCGAAGGATGGGAGGCACTGTCGGTTGCTTCGCAGTGGACAATCAATGCCTCCGGTACAGCGTATGCCGGTGGCGAGCCTAATGAGCTTTCGTACACCTACCTGCCGGCAGCCAGTATGGGACAAAAGGCTCGGTTTGCATCGCCGGTAATTGAAACAACGGGAATGACTGCTCTTGAGTTGAATTTTCTGTATCGAATACAGTCGATGCAAGGGAATCCGGTAACGTGGGGTATTGAAACCTCGTCGGACAACGGTGAAACATGGACAGAAGCGTGGTCGGAAGAATTTTCAGAAATCGTTATTCAAAATTTTGAGTTCTCGGAAACAATCTCCACAGACGATGTAGGCTCCGATAACTTTCGATTCTGTATTTTTATATACAGTACCGACAATAATCCTATGACCAAAATGTTTTATCTCGACAACTTTTTGCTCACAGGCTCTGTTGAGTTAGACGGCAATCTTGCCGCAATCGACACGCCGCGCAAGTTAAGAGCAAAAAAGAACGAAATTGGGTTTATCCTGTCAAACACGGGCACTACTACCATCAATTCGGTGGTAGCTAAATACACTATTGAAGGCTTTGAGCCGGTAACCGAAACTTTTTCAGACCTCGAAATCGTATCAAACGATAAGCTGTCTTTTACTTTTGCCGAAACCGTATTTTTTACACCCGGCGCCTATAATGTCGAAGTAGAAATCCTGACAGTAAACGGCGAAGCAGATGCAGTAAGCGAAAACAACACGATGTCCAAAGAAGTTGAAGTAGCTTTTTCGGGAACTCAAGGCTCTGTTTCCATCGACCATTTTACCAGCTCCTCGTGCGTCCCGTGTGTTGTGCCAAATCAAAATATGAAAGCGCTGTTAGATGCGCATCCGGGCAAGTTCAATGTGTCGAAAAACCAGATGAACATACCAATGAGCGACCCCTATTTTAATAACGACGGCGATATAAGAAGAAATTATTACGAACCCAATATGGGTGTTCCACGCATTTATTTCAATGGAGAAGTAACGCAAAGTTATTTATCCGAAATTTTTGAAGATGTATTTCTGTCGTACTACAACGATATGGCGTTTGTGGACATTGCCGGTTCGTGGTCGCTGAATGGCTCAACCATTATCATCGACGCCGATGTGATTTCATATACCGACATCAGCGATGCGGTGATTCACGTTGCCGTAAACGAAAAAATGACAACCGGAAATGCAACTACAAATGGCGAAACCGAATTTTATCATGTAATGATGAAAATGCTGCCCGACGGCAACGGTACGTCTTTCGATTTTGAAGCTGGCGAATCCACTTCGGTACATTTTGAGTACGATATGTCGGATACTTTTGTCGAAGAGTACGACGACCTTGAAGTAAACGTATTTGTACAGAGCCATTCTACCAAAAGGGTTTACAACGGACGCTTCTTGACGCCAGACGTCGCTCATCCCACAGCGCCTGCCAATTTGAAATTGACGAAAGAAAACGATTTGAGCTTTACGGCAAGCTGGAATGCGCCCGAGGCAAATCCAACAGGATACGATTTATATTTGAATGGCGAACTGATAGAAGAAGGTTATACCGGCACCAGCTATACGGTTAATGTTGAAACAAATAACAATATCGAAATATTCGATGTTGCTGCAAATTACAGTTCTGGTAAACGTGACGATATTCATTCGATAAAAATGATGGCTTTTATTGATTTAAAATTGGTTGGTATTGAATCGCAACGTATTGGTAAAGATGATGTGAAAGTGTATCCGAATCCTGCAACCGACAGGCTGACAATTTCGTTCCCAGCTGCTGACGGTTTTTGCGCCACACTTTACAATATTGCCGGACAGCAGGTATTAGAAAAGAATTTCCGCGAATCGGAAAATGAAATTGATGTGAACAGATTGCCGAGGGGAATTTATCTGCTCAAATTGATTTCGACAAACGGCGCAACGGCTACACAAAAAGTGGAGATAAGATAGATGCGCGGATATTATAGAGTTTATGTCTGTTTGAGATGAATTAAATCTCAAACAGACACAACTCTGATGATCAATTTAGCTGATGTTACGCATTGCTTTTGGAAATTTTCCACTAAATTGCAGATTTAATCGAAATCCATCTGGATTTAATTAAAGTACAGATATAATTTATAAAAGCACAGATGAACTTTATAAAAGTATAGATGAACTTTGTAAAAATCATCAAGATTTGGTATCTGTTTCGTAATTCAATATGCATTGCATAAACTATCAATTTATTGCACAAATGAATATTTGCAACAGTTGCCATATTATTTTGTATCGGCAGTATGTTTGCACAATTACAAAAATTATCAATATTTCGAGAGTTGTTGTAAAAAGTGCTAACACTGCAAATGGTTAAGCAGGAGTGAATACAGTCCATTTGCCCCAAGACATTTATTTAGTTGCTTTGCACAGCGCAAACGGTAAAAAAGTTGTTCGCAAGATTATAAAAGAGTAATCCTGCAATTTTACACAGCTACAAATGTATTAAGAACTGAAAGATAAAGAAACAGCTGTCGAAAGAAACCGGCAGCTGTTTCTTTTATAAAATAGAGAAACAATATGTGGTGAGTGGACATTTTTTTCTGTGTTAAATTTTAATATGCAGTCCCAAACATTGGCTGTCGTATCCTTTTTCTTAATATCCGGCATTACGCGCTGGCTTAAATTAAAATCCATGTTGCAAAGGCAACTTCTGTAGAACCAATATTGTAACATATAACAACAACTTCATGGTGGTAAACTATGGATGAAATATCTGTTTCTCCAGAGGTTCCCTTTAATTTATAAATGCAATATGCTGCTATATGCAATTACTTCGTAAATTTTTGTGCATTTGCACTGCGATATTTATTGGAGAAACGTGCATATCTGCATTTTTTCGTACTTTTGCCCGCTTCTTATACAACTTAGAAGCTGTTTGAATTAAAAAAATGATTATAGAATGTATTTATAAGTTTCGCAGGGACGACACTTTACGTTTGTTGTGCTGTTCCTGCAGGACGCTTGAATTGCTCTCCTATTATCTTAATACATAATAACTCAAACAGCTTCCTTAAATAATTACAGATATGGAATATTATCCTAATTTAATACTGGATGCTTTGCGCCACGTTCATCATCCCGCCAAGGGAAAAGATATTGTGGCGGCTGGAATGATTGAAGACGACATCCGCATCGACGGACAACGAATCAGTTTCAGTTTGCTGTTCGACAGGGCAAACGACCCGATGATTAATTCAATTAAAAATGCCGCCGTTCAGGCAATAAAAACATACGTTGGCAGCGATGCCAAAATTGAGGGAAACATTTATGTAAAAATAAAGCCACGCCCTGCGAAAGAGGCTGTGGAAACGACTCTGCCCGATGTAAAGAACGTTATCGCCATAGCGTCGGGAAAAGGTGGTGTTGGGAAATCAACCATAGCAGGAAATGTGGCGGTAGCGCTTGCTCAAAACGGTTACAAAGTTGGATTGCTCGACGCCGACATCTTTGGTCCTTCGGTTCCAAAAATGTTTGCAACCGAAGATGCTCAACCCGAACTCGAAAATGTAAACGGCAAGGACTGCATTGTGCCCGTTGAAAAATACGGCGTAAAACTGCTAAGCATCGGCTATTTTGTGAATCCCGACGACGCTGTTGTTTGGCGCGGAGCAATGGCTTCAAACGCACTGAAGCAGCTTTTGGTTGATGGACTGTGGGGCGAACTCGATTATCTGCTGATAGACCTCCCTCCCGGCACCAGCGATATTCAGCTTACGCTTGTTCAAACAGTTCCGCTCACGGGCGCCGTTATTGTAAGCACGCCGCAGGAAATTGCACTGGCTGACGGTCGAAAGGCGATAAGCATGTTCCGTGGCGAACAGATTAACGTACCAATACTTGGAATGGTAGAAAACATGGCGTGGTTTACGCCTGCCGAACTTCCCGAAAATAAATATTATATTTTTGGACGCGATGGTGTAAAGCAGCTCGCCGAACGGCTGAATGTTAAACTGCTTGGGCAAATACCCATTGTTCAGAGCATTTGCGAAAGTGGCGATACGGGAAAACCTGCGGCAATCAACCAAAACACAATAACCGGCGAAGCATTCAACCAATTGGCGCTGTCGATGGTTGCGGCAACGGATGAACGAAACAGCACCCTCCCGCCAACAAAAATTGTAGGAATTGCAAAGAAATAACGAAATGGAGATAAAATGGGAAACAAAAAAACAAGGGGGGCACGCCCTTTCCTGACTTCGATGCAGCAATTACCGATAATGTATTAATTGTATTTAAATAACATTGAATCGCCCCGCTATTTATAAAATAAAGACTAATTTCGCACCTCAAATAAATTACATATACAAAGCAATGAGCACAAAAAAAGTATCAGCCGTTCTTTTTGATTTCGATGGCGTGGTGATGAACACTGAATCGCAATATACCGTTTTTTGGGATAAACAGGGCATTAAATATCTTGGAATAACCGATTTCGGGATGTTGATGAAGGGCGTTACGCTAAAGGAAATATTCCAGAAATTTTTTGCAGGACGCACTGCCGAGCAGGAACAGATTGCAAAAGAACTCGAACTTTTCGAAAGCCGGATTGAATACTCATTTATACCCGGATTTTGCGAATTTATAGCCGACTTAAAGTCGAATAACATAAAAACAGGCTTGGTTACAAGTTCGGGAAGTGTAAAAATGCAAAATGTATATCATCTTTATCCCGATTTTAAAACGTTTTTCGACATTATTCTGACAGCCGAAAATTTTCTCCATTCAAAACCCAATCCCGAATGTTTCATGCTCGGTATGCAAATGCTAAATTCGGAGCCCGAAAACACTTTCGTTTTTGAAGATTCCTTTTATGGTTTGGAAGCAGCCATGAGGTCGAGCGCCATTGTAGCAGGATTAACTACGACTAACAGTTATGCAAAAATTGTTGAAATGGCGCATTATATTATTAACGATTTCTCAAGTATGAGTTTTGAAAAACTTGTTTCTTGGCGAAATAACAGAGATTAAGTTCAAAACACAAAGTTTCGAGTTTAACTTTAGACCTCTTCGGAAAATGGATTGATTATTTTGGCTAAAGCCATTCACGGTACATACTTTATCGGTCGGCTTTAGCCAACGGATGGGAATACAAAACGAACCGGCTTTAGCCAAAGTTAATTTGGTGGACAACCATTAATCCATTTTTCCGAAAAGGTCAATTAAATATTGAACTTTGAACTGTAAAAACATCAATATGATTTTAGTAACGGGAGGTACCGGACTGGTAGGGTCGCACTTGCTGTACCATCTTGCCAAAAGGGGCGACAGCGTGAGAGCTATTTACCGTGCAGGCAGCAAAATTAACGATGTAAAACGTATTTTCAGTTTTTACGATACCCATTCCTTATCTTTTTTCGAGAATATTGAATGGGTCGAAGCTGATTTGGCTGATTACTTCGCCCTCGAAGAGGTATTGAAAGGCATTACGCAGGTTTATCACGCTGCTGCGATGGTTTCGTTCAATCCACATGAGTCGAAAATGATGTTAAAAACCAACACCGAAGGCACAGCCAACTTGATGAACGCCTGCCTGGTAAACAGCATCGAAAAAGTATGCTACGTCAGTTCAATTTCGTCGCTTGGCAAACAGGCGTCCGGTGGCATTATCGACGAACTGGTAGAATGGCAAGCCAACAATCATCGTTCAGCCTACGCTCACAGCAAGTTCAGAGCCGAAATGGAGGTGTGGCGGGCTGCCGAAGAAGGCGTAAAAATTGTAATTGTCAATCCCTCTGTCATCATTGGTCCCGTTGACTGGAAACGGAGCAGCGGGAAACTCTTTTACTCGGTAAAAAAAGGAATGCCTTTTTACACCGAAGGCGCCACAGGCTTTGTTGATGTTCGCGACGTAGTAAATGCCCTTGTTTTGCTGATGGAAAGCGACGCTGAGAACGAAAGATTTATTTTGAACAGCGAAAATCTCTCCTTCAAAACATTCTACACCCTGATGGCAGAAGAGTTGAACCGTATGAAACCCTTTATTCGTACCTCTCACCTGATGACCGAAATTGGATGGCGATTGAATCTCGTTTTATGTTTTATTGCACGCCGCTCACCCGCCATCACAAGCGATACTGCACGTACTGCACAAACCGTTTCGTCGTACTCGGCAAAGAAATTCTCCCAAAAATTCAATTACAGTTTTATTCCCGTAAAGAAATCGGTACAAAATGCCGCCCGCTGGTTTAAATTACTTGAGTTTTTATGAAAAACAGGATAAATTGCGCAGATGATAGCTGTAGCGCATCAGCCCCCTCACTTCCATTTCGAAAGTAGAAAGGAACTTCTAAAAAAACTGCTTTTCTTCGTTACGCCCTTTCGTCAAAATGCTTATTCTTACATTTGTAAAATATTATCTTGAATTGTCGAAATAATATATTGTGCCGTCAAGATGACATATTGTGCCGTCAAGATGCTATATTGAATCGTCAAGATACTATATTGTACAATCAAGATGCTATATTGAATTGTCAAGATACTATATTGAGTCGTCAAGATAATATATTGAATTGTCAAGATAATATATTGAGTCGTCAAGATAATATATTGAGTCGTCAAGATGACATATTGAGTCGTCAAGATAATATATTGCATTGTCAAGATGACATATTGAATCGTCAATATGATATATTGCATTGTCAAGATACTGTATTGAATTGCAAAAACACTGTATTTAGCTGTCGAGATGCCATATTGTATTGCCAAAATACTGTCATGAACCATCAAGATGTTGTTGTTGTAAAAGAAAGATAACGCATATAACATGAATTTAATGCAAAACAGTTATGTCAATAGATTAAAAAAAAGGGAGATATACTCAAACAGAATTGATTTGCGAATAAAAGCAACAAGGGGATTAATCCCCTTGTCAATAAATAAAACTGAACAGTTAAAAACAGGAATCCTCTGTTATTTGCAAACCATTTTTGTT
>JAITWJ010000039.1 GCA_031285325.1 Bacteroidales bacterium | reverse complement strand
GGTAAAACGTATTATGTATTCACGGTTCCATCCATTTCCGGCGATGCCGGCGGCTACATGCCGCTGAACAGGCAGTTTGGCTTTGTGGAGAACAGCGGTAACATGGAACACGCCATGGCGCACGAGTTGGGACACGGTGCCTTTAACCTGTGGCATACGTTCAGCGACAGGGATTTTGTTGCCGCACAGGGGGCAACGGACAACCTTATGGACTACTCCGGCGGCACGCGGCTGTACAGGCACCAGTGGGATTTGCTGCACAACCCCGAAGCGGTGCTGATGCCGGGGATGGTGGACGAGGAAGAAACAATGATGATATTTGACCCAAACTACGAAATTGCCGCCGATTTGCTGGTAGAATATCTTAAAGCTCTTGGTGCAAAACCAATAGTAACCAAAACAGAAAAAAGCATAAGGGTAGAGAGCGTTCTGTCATTTGCTGCAATTGTATTGAATATTGACTATACGTTTAAGGAAGATGGTGATTTGGAAGAGTACTCCAGTTTTTTAATGAAAATGGGCGTAGAGTTTTACGATGCAATGGGCGTTCAGCAAACAGGTGTTATAGATAAGATAAACTGGAAGATAAAGAAATGGGATGCAGGTTTTAAAGACAAATACAGGGAAAAGCCTCCAAGGGCAGTTGCTTATGTAGTAGATATGATGATGTCTTATCCTTATGGTATTGGACCTGGGACATTAATAAGTTTATATAAAGGGGAACATTTTTCAGGTAAATCATTCGAGTTGCAAAATGCACTTATTAATGTTTTCATATCAAGAGTTGGTCTCGTCATTGGAGGTAAAGGTGTAATGGGCGAAGTAGCAGGTGGGGCCATTAATGCCGCTTATGAAGAAATTCTTAATTTTCATAAAGATGTTAAAGAGGTAAATAATATGCCTTTTGATGTAAAACATTTGGCAATGTATTATATCCCAAGTTTATTTCCCGTTCAATACCAGGATTTCTTCCATGCTGCCGGTATAAATCCTTTGAACCTTATTATCAGCATCGATGCAGCAACATTTTTAAAAGGCGATTATGGTATTTCTAAGTTACAGCAGGCAGCTGCAGGTATGGATACGCAGTGGAAAGATTTTGTAACAGCAAATCCAAGGGCAACGCAGGAAGATATTCTTGTTTTTATCAACTCCTTGATTCGTAAAAATGTTCAAACAGCATTTTTCAACATACAGATTGAGGGCTTAAATATATATATGGCAAGATAATGAGTAAACGATTAAATAATATCTATAGAAAGATAAAAAAATTCAAGTGGAATGATAATTCCTGGTACGGTTTTCTTTTAACAGGCTGCATTGCTTTAGAAATATATATACATGCCCTTTCCAATTATGCTGAATACTTGGCAAAAGGAGCCGATCCTGATCGCATTGCAAAAAGTGATTGGTATTATACCCAACTTTATCTTTTTGACAAATGGTTTGGCAAGACAGCAACCATAATTATTCTTGGTATTTTGACAATGAGCCTTTTTGTTGTTGCAATATATAAATACAGAAAACAGAAGAAAATGAAAGAAAATAAACAATAAAGCATTATCGCCTGCAAAAAATAATTTAAAAGATGAAAATATTAAGTGAAATGATATGACAGGTCAAAAAACTTGCTTTTAACCATATATACATGGCATAATAATGGGTAAACGTTTGATTAACATCTGGGGAGAAATAAAGAAATTCAAGTGGAATAACAGTTTCCTATTGTTTGGAGTATTACTTCTCAGTACTGCAATAAATTATACCGATGCTTTGGCCAAAGGATGTAATAAAATATGGGAAAGTACAGGAGAAGTTACAGGTAAAGCTTATTATTTTTATGGATACTATTCCGGCAATGAACCGTATAAGCTGAAATATCAAACAGAAGGAGTTAGCGAAGTCTGGCGTGTTAAGCAAGATATTTATACTGACGAAGTGAATGGGAACAAGCGGGAACTTCTTATTCAGAAGATTTCTGCTGAACCTGTAAATCCAGATAAACTTACCGATTATTTTAAAAATCCAAATGTAAAAGAGACATTAGGACCAATAGAAGTAATAACCGATTGCGACGAGATAGCAAACCAGATTAACGGGATGGACTGGAACAGTCTTAAATCCGGTCTTAACAGTTTTAACAGCAGATTAAACTACGCCTGGAACATCAATGTAATAGACAGTAATGGCAACAGGCATGAATTAGCGACAGGAAGTAAGGGTTCTGTTACTTACAGATACGACGGTAAGAAATGGACTGCTGAAATTTCCGGTGCTGACAGGGAAGTTAAGGAAATCATAGAAGAAGTCATAAATAAGAAACTTGATGCTTTTGATATTGCTGAAAACGGAAGACCAGCCCGGACAGAAACAACAACCGTTGCACCTTTTACAACTGAAGACGGCGGCGAGTTCCGCTTTGGCGACGGCCTGCACTGGTATGAGTGGGGTGTTGTACTGGCTGATGCAGGAGTTTCGATTTATGAAAATGCGACACTGCCCGAAACATACTGGAAACAGGATGACCCGAAATACAAAAGTTATCCACTGCACGTAGCGCCTACATTTGCAGGAGTAGCCGACGGTGTGATAGACGAAATAACCGGTATTGCACAGTTAGTAAAACTGGGGCTCGAGATTACGACCGATAAGGAAATGGCAAAAGCCCTTTGGGAAAGTGTTAAGAACATAAACCTTGAAACGATAAAAGAAGCTGCAACCGGCGCAGTTAAGGAAAAATGGGATAAATATGCCAATAGTCCCGATTATATTACCTATCACGAGATAGGTAAAGATGGTGTAGCCATAGCCAGTATGCTTTATGGCGGATTTCTTGTAAAAGGCAAAAATGTGACGGAAGTCGTTGAAGAAAGTGGAACAATTATAAAGAACGCGAAAAAAATCTTCGCTTCAGTACAGGATATGGTTGAGAAGATTGCAGGGAATAGAAGGGCAATAAGAGGTAGTATTATTGACCTGCCGGAAACAAGAAGACTGGCACAGGAATATGCAAGACATACGGGAATAGCCGATACCGACTTTGAAAACTGGTTTGAGAATACTTTTAAAACCTACGAAAGTGGAACGCCCAATTTCGAAGCGCACCATGTTATACCGATAGAAACGC
>JAITWJ010000024.1 GCA_031285325.1 Bacteroidales bacterium | reverse complement strand
AATTTTCTTCCGTTTTTATAGGCCTCTTCGTGTTCTCCTTCTTCATGCTCTCCGTGTTCGTGTTCTTCTGCTTCCGTCAAACCGTATTGTTCATTCAGGAAACTGTATTTTAGCGAAGTGGTGAATTTATTGCCGGTATATCCCAGTACGGTTTTCAGGTTGCCGGTATTGAAACGGCTATTGGGTACAAAATTATTGTTACCGTCCTTGTAGTCTTTGTGAGTAGTATGTCCGCCAAATAAATTCCAGTGTAATCGATTTTTTGAAAGTTTGAAAGCGCCATTATTTTTGAAACCAAGCGAATTGTTATTAAATTCAGAATTGAGGAAAGCTTCAATGCTGTTATTTTTTGCGTAGCGTTCATCCACAAAATAGAGTACACCGCCCAGAGCATCACTTCCATATAACAATGAGGCAGGGCCTTTAATTATTTCCACCTGTTCATAGCCATTTTCATCAAGTCCCAGACCGTGTTCGTCACCCCATTGCTGATTTTCGAGGCGTACTCCCTGCGCAAAGACGGCAATACGGTTACCACTCAAACCACGAATAACCGGTTTACCAATACCGACACCCGTACTCAAATTGTTTACTCCTGCCACTGATGCAAGTTTATCGGCAAGCGAAATACCCTGAGTTACTCCTTGTTTAATAGATAATTGTTCTACATTCATCACGTTCTCGCCCTGTAAACGAGAACTGTGTTCAGTAATCATTACTTCTTGCAACTCGTGGATAGAAGATTGTAAATAGATAACTTGCCCAGATTCATTTAGGTCGATACGATTAAGAAAAGTTTTGTAACCAACTGCTGAGATCTGCAGCAAAATCTGCGGTGTTATAAAATCGACCCTAAATTGTCCGAGAGAATCTGTCATTGTACCGGTTTTTGTGTCTGGAAAATAAACATTGGCATACTCTATTGGCTTATCAGTTTCTTCATCCAACACGCTTATACTTGTTTGGGCAAAACCGGAGGCTTGTCCCACAAATAATAAGAGAAGTAAACAAATTGTTTTCAACAGATTGCTGCATTTTTGACAATAGCCGGTTAGATACGAAATAGCAGAAATGACTCTATATCCTTTCGGGAGTTCCTGCTGAGCGACAGGTTTTTCGATACAAATAATCGCATCGCAGGAAACACAATGAAAATGGGGATGATTATCAGAATGTTTTTTTGAAGTACAGTTATGGCATGGTGCATAACAAGTTTTTCCGTTTTGATTGATTATTTTGTGTACTTTCCCATCATCACAAAATCCTTGTAAAATGCGATAAATGGTTACTCTGTCTATCTTTTCGGGCAGGCGTTTTTCAATTTCTTCGTGACATAGAGCTGAATTTGCATTCTGTAAAACACTTATAACCATTTGCTTTGTTCTTGTATTTCTCTTTTTCTTATCCATAAAACAATATATTCTTATAGCCACAAAGATACAATAATATCACAAAAACAAAGCCACTCAATCTAAATTCATATACATTTATTCTGTTGCAACGATATGTAAATCCACACAATACATTGAATAAGAATCGTATAACATTTTTTTCGCTCTACTCCAAGTAACGAGATGGTAACTCATCTCGTGCTTTACTTTGCCGAAATTGGTTTTCTGCAGGTAGCCATACAAAGCAAAACAGAGCGTAATGAATACTCTGTCAGCTAATTCATTATGCTCTGCTGGTTTTTGCTTTTTTGTTATAAGTTTTACTTTATAAAAAACACATGTAAATGATTAGGCATTATTAAAAGAGTCAAAACTCAAATATATCCGAAAACAGAAAATACACATAAGCCACACACCACAACAATCACATTATTTATATTGTTATTCGTGAATAATTAAAATACAAATGCCGACACCTCACAAACGGGCTAAATACTTATACTGTAACAGCTTTAACAGTTACTCCGAAATATTAATTTTAGTATTAATATCTTTATCAACCAATATTCGTCCACAATATTCGCAAACAATAATTTTTTTACGATTTGCAATGTCCAGATGACGTTGTGGTGGTATTTTATTGAAACAACCACCACAGGCATCACGCTGAATAGTTACAACAGCCAGCCCATTGCGTGCACTCTTGCGAATTCTTTTAAAAGCTGTAAGTAAACGCGGTTTGATGAAAAACTCAATTTTTTCTGCCTTCAACTTCAGTTCTTCTTCTTCTATTTTAGTTTCTTCTGTAATCTCCTCCAGTTCCTTTTTCTTTCTTTCCAAATCGCAGATACGCTCTTTCTGCAATTTTCCGAGAGAAACAATAGCATCTTTTTTCTCAGTTATTTCCGATGAAAACTCTTTAATCCGCCTTTCAGAGAGCTGAATTTCAAGGTTTTGAAATTCAATTTCCTTTGAAAGAGAATCGAATTCGCGATTATTACGAACTGTATTTTGTTGTTCAGTATATTTAGAAATTAAGGCCTGTGATTCCTTTATCGCGATTTTTTTGTTATTGACTACTGTTTCAAGATTACGGATATCTTCCTCCATGTTTTTCAACCTGGTTTTTAATCCTGCAATCTCGTCTTCCAAATCATGAACCTCAAGAGGAAGTTCACCTCTAAGTGTTTTTATTTTATCTATTTCAGATACAACTGTTTGTAACTCGTACAATGCACGCAGTTTTTCTTCTATTGAAGTGTCTTTCTCTTCTTGTTTCGAATATATTGAATCCATCGCTTGTAAATGTTAAGTTTTAACTCTAATTTCAGAAATAAAAAATCGGATTGGTATTTACCTCCGATAAATGGACTGCAAATGTAGGGAATTTTTTCGTAAGTAATTCATAAAAAAGTTCTTTAATAAATTGTTCACTTTCGTAATGCCCAATATCTGCAATTACTATTTTATTTTCAGCATCAAAAAACTGGTGATACTTAAAATCGCCTGTAACAAAAAAATCGGCTTTTGCCACAACAGCATCGTTTAAGAGGAAAGAACCTGCCCCACCACAAACAGCAATTTGTTTTACCAGCTTTTTTCTCAAACGAGTATGTTTGATTATTCCTGTGTTAAATGTATCTTTTAATTGCTGAAGAAATTCTTTTTCTGTTTTTTCTTTTTGAAAATAGCCAATCATACCCATGCCTGCTTTTTCAAACTGATTATCTAATTTATAAATGTCGTAAGCAATTTCTTCGTAAGGATGTGAATTATAAAGCGCTTGAATTATATTCTCTTGTTGATAAACAGGGAAAATGGTTTCAAAACGAATCTCATTACCATAATGAATTTTATGTTGTTCGCCAACAAATGGATTTGTGTTTTCATTTCCACGAAAACTGCCCGTTCCCGTTGTGTTATAGCTACAGCAATCGTAATTACCCACATTTCCTGCGCCGGCTTTGAAAACAGCTTTTCTTACATTTTCAGCATGTTCTTCAGGAATAAAAGTTACCAGTTTTTTTAGAAGTCCTTCAGCAGGTCGAAGAATTTTACAGCCTTGAAGATTCAGTTTTTCACAAATTTTGGTATTAATTCCTCCGCACACACTGTCAATGTTTGTGTGTGCAGCATAAATGGCAACATCATTTTTAATAGCTTTTAAAATCACATTCTCCACATAATTTTTTCCTGTAATTTTTTTTAATCCTGAGAAAATAATTGGGTGGTGGGTAATTATTAAGTTTATTTTTTTTTGAATTGCCTCATCAACAACTTCTTCTGTTACATCAATTGTTACGAGTGCCGACTCTGTTTCTATTTCCGGCGAACCAATTATCAAACCTGCATTATCATAAGACTCCTGTAATCTTAACGGAGCTATTTCTTCTAAGCAATTAGTAATGTCTTTTATTTTCAACATCTTCAAGAATCTATTTTATCTCTTATTTCCATCAGTTCCTGTTTAATTTCATGTAACCGTTTAACAATTTCAAAATTCTGAATTGTTTCTTCACGATTTTCCTTTAGTTTTTGTTTAGCCCCTTTGATAGTAAGCCCACGTTCACGGACTAAATATTTAATCAGCTTAATCAATTCAATATCATCTTTTGTAAACAGCCGATTACCTTTTTTGTTCTTTTGTGGTTTTAATACTTCAAACTGGTTTCCCCAATACCGCACAGCAGAAGTTTCAATACCAACCATTTGTGCTACCTCACCAATACTAAAAATTACCTTTTCTATTTTGGGCTGTTTATAAGGCATTTTATATAGTTTTCATTGAAATAAACCTGAAAAAATCGACAGTCAATACCACCTATGAGCACACCATAATATCAATCGTGTGTTTGTCCAATATTTGACGAAATCTCAATCATCCGGTCATATTCTTCAGGAGAAAGATCTTTATAATAAAAGAAAGAAGGATCTACGGCTTGGCCATTTTTGAGAACTTCGTAATGCAGGTGTGGCGCTGTTGATCCACCTGTATTTCCAACAAAACCAATAATATCGCCACGTTTTACACTCTGGCCTCTTTTAGCTTTGAATGCACTTAAATGAGCATATCGCGTTTCATAACCATAACCATGATCTATTATTATTTCAAGGCCAAACCCAACACGACTTCGAGATGAACCTCCAATTTCAGTAACTACGCCATCGCCGGTAGCGTATATCGGAGTTCCTGTTGTAGCCGTAAAATCCATGCCATAGTGAAATCTTCTTACCTTATAAATAGGATGAAAACGATATCCCCAACCACTTGCAGTACGCTTTAAATCTTTATTTGCAATGGGTTGAATAGCGGGAATACTTGCCAACATTTTCTCCTTGTCTAAAGCAAGTTTTAAAACTTCATCGTACGATTTGGACTGTATATACGTTTGTTTTGAAATAACATCCATTTTTCGGCTGGTTTCAATAACCAATTCGGCATTACTCATATTTTCAAGTTCCGAGTATTTGTTCGAACCCCCAAAACCAGCTTTCCTTACAGTGGAGGGTATTGGTTCAGATTCGAAAATAATTCTGTATATATTGTCATCACGCTGTTGAATTTCATCTAAAACATCTTCAATTTTCCCCATGTCTTTTTGAAGCAGTTCGTATTGTGTAAGCAATCTTTGATTTTCTCTTTTCAACATTTTTGATCGCGGTGTTTCATAAAAATTAACAAAAACAACCACTATCACCAAAGCAAGAGCTAAGCTGCTGGATAAGTATGCCAATAATTTGGAAAATCGTTCTTTTAATGATACATCAATCCTTTCATAACTAAGAGTGTCGGGATTAAACCTGTATTTTTTCTTCCCCATAGAATAGAGGTAAATTCTTATTTTATGTATAAAGCGAAAATTAGTCAAAATATCTAATTTTGTAGGTATTATTATAAAGGTAATCTTCTATGGACAGCAAATGTAACGAAATAACAACCAGAGAGAAAAATTATTTTAACTACATTAATTTTTTTTAACAAAATTGAAAAATTATTTTGAAAAATGAAATTCCTCAACAAATATACAAAACTATTTCAACTCCTTCTTTGAATAACTACCCATACCATTTACACAAATACATCATTATAGCAATAAATAAACTATTATTTATTAATGCGAATCCTGTAAATTTTGAAGAAATAATAGTTCAAGTCATAATGTTTACATTTCTCAATATTTTGCTATCTTTGTTTTTAAATTTATAAAAAATATGTTGAGAACCCCGTTTATTTTAGTAACCAACGACGACGGTATTCATGCCAAAGGCTTGCGTGAATTAGTAGATATAATGCGGTCTTTTGGTGATGTTGCAGTTGTTTCATCCGATGTTTCCATGTCGGGGAAGTCTAGCTCCATTACATCCGACCAGCCGTTACGGGTTATGCCGGTAGAAAAAATACTTAATGTACCAACATACAAAAGCAATGGCACACCTGTTGACAACGTGAAACTGAGTTTTAATAATTTATTTGAACGTAAACCTGATTTTGTGGTGTCAGGAATTAATCACGGTGACAATTCAGCTATTAGCGTAATTTACAGCGGAACCATGGGTGCTGCCATCGAAGGTAGCCTGCATGGTATTCCTTCAATTGGGTTTTCGCTTGACGATTTCAATGCTGACGCCGACTTCTCGGAAGCCAAAATAGCAGTTGCTCGTGTTTTTAGGAGTGTTGTTGAAAACGGGCTACCACCTTTTACATGCCTTAATGTGAACATCCCGAAAGGAAAGCCGAAAGAAATAAAAGTGTGTCGCCAAACACACGGCAAATGGGTTGAAGAGTTCGAAAAACGTATCGACCCACATGGCAGAGAATATCGCTGGTTGTCGGGTTATTTTAAAAATTTTGAAGAAGAGTCAATAGAAACTGATATCTATGCTCTAAAAAACAACTATATATCCGTTGTTCCGGTAACTGTTGATATGACCTGCTATAAAACATTAGGAAAAATCCAGAATTGGAAATTTTAACACATGGTGAAGAATAAGAGAACGCTTAGCATACAATGAATATATGATATACAATTTAGAAAGAATTTATATTCTATCTAAATTGACTTCTTATATACCATTGATTATTTTTTGTTAATTGCATTTTAGATATATTGATGGTTCATTCTCTAATGTTCATTGGTATCGGAAGTTTTAAGTTTGATATGCTTGTGTTAAAAAATACAAGTTAAATGTTGATAAAAAGGTTGTAATTGTAAAAAATACAAAACGATATTTATGTAACTTTCATTTTTGAAAAAAATGCGTATAACTATATATTAAGTTCCACCTTTTAGAATCAATAAATAAAACAAAATAAAATATTTTACTTATGAAATTTGTAGTTTCGAGCACCTATCTATTAAACCACTTAACCTCTATTAGCAAGGTAATAAGTAGTAAAAACACCATGCCCATTTTAGACAATTTCCTGTTTCAACTTTCTGAAAAAGGAATAACTATCACAGCATCTGATCTTGAATCGACTTTGATTACCCAACTTGAACTTAGCAACGTTGAAGGAGAAGGAACTATTGCTATTCCGGCAAAATTAATTACCGACACATTAAAGGAATTTCCGGAACAACCATTAACTTTTCAGATTAATACCGAAACTTGTAGCATCGAAATTTTTTCCGAGAATGGTAAGTTTAGTATTGTTGGTCAAAATGGCGAAGATTATCCTGAACTGCCGCAATTAAGTGAAGATTCTTTGTCGATATATGTAAACAGGCAAGCACTTCAAAAAGGTATTGAGAAAACAATTTTTGCTACTGCCGACGACGAACTACGGCCTGTTATGAACGGAATTTTTATTGAAATTTCACCTGAATTCATGAGTTTTGTTGCTTCCGATGCACATAAACTTGTTCGTTACCGCCGAATGGATGCCACCTCAGAAATAGAATCGTCGTTTATACTACCCAAAAAACCAGCCAGTTTGTTGAAAAATATTCTTCCAAAAGAAGAACACGATGTTAAACTCGAATTCAACAATAAAAACGCGTTTTTCACATTAAGCAATTATAAATTAATTTGCCGTTTGGTTGAAGGAAATTACCCAAGCTACAATTCTGTTATTCCTACTAACAATCAAAACAAAATGATTATCGACCGACTTTCGTTTCTCAATACTGTAAAACGCGTTTCGGTTTTCTCGAACCAGGCAAGCAACCTTATACGAATGAATATCAACGAAAATAAAATGGTAGTTTCGGCTCAAGATATAGACTACTCAATGTCGGCTACTGAACGGTTAAATTGCGAATATGAAGGCGACGAGATTGAAATAGGATTCAAATCAACATTCCTGCTCGAAATTATATCCAATATTTCGGCTGGTGATGTTAAAATTGAATTGAGTGATCCAACTCGTGCGGGGTTATTCCTTCCTGCCGAAAAGGACAATGAAAACGAAGATGTTCTAATGCTTCTGATGCCAATGATGATAAACATGTAAAAAAAGATTTAATGGATCTTAACCTTAAAAACCCGATTGTTTTCATTGATTTGGAAACAACAGGAATTAATATAGCTGCTGACCGTATTGTAGAAATTGCTTTACTTAAGGTTTGTGTTGATGGGCATGAAGAAGAAAAATTACTTCGGATAAACCCAGAAATACCAATAACCGAAGAAGCATCAAAAATACATGGTATTTATGATGAAGATGTGGCATCGGAACTAACTTTCAAGGAAGTGGCTAAAAGTTTGGCTAAATTTCTTGAAGGCTGCGACCTTGCAGGCTTCAACTCAAACCGTTTCGATATACCCCTTTTGGCCGAAGAATTCTTGCGTGCCGGAATAGATATTGATTTGAAATGCAAAAAATTTATTGATGTACAAGCCATTTTTCATAAAATGGAAAAGCGAACACTTGCGGCTGCCTATAACTTTTATTGTGGCAAAACTTTGGTTGATGCTCACAGCGCTATGGCCGACACAAAAGCTACCTACGAAGTACTGAAAGCTCAGATAGATGTTTATAAGAACACCGTGTATGAAGACAGCAATGGGATGAAAACAACACCCGTTGTTAACAATATTGAAAAACTTAGTGAATTTTCGTCGTACGACATGAACGTTGACTTTGTTGGCCGTGTTGTTTATAACAACAAAGGTATCGAAGTATTCAACTTCGGGAAAAACAAAGGAATACCAGTCGAGCAGGTTTTTAAGGAGCAACCAGGTTATTATAATTGGATTATGGACAACGATTTCCCGCTATACACAAAAAAAATTCTCACACAAATTAAGTTGCGCATGGTAAATAAATAAACAGTAGTTACTGATAATAAAAAATTTAAAAATGAAAATAATTTGTATCGGACGAAACTATGTGGCACATGCCAAAGAACTAAAAAGCGAAGTACCTGACGAACCGGTGTTTTTTATGAAACCCGATTCAGCACTGCTGAGAAACAATGCCCCATTTTACATCCCCGACTGGAGTAATGATCTACACCATGAAATAGAACTGGTAATAAAAATTAGCCGAATCGGGAAAAATATAGAGAAAAAATTTGCACATCGTTATTTTGATGAAATTGGACTTGGAATAGACTTTACCGCACGCGACATACAGTACAAACTTATTGAGAAAGGGTTGCCGTGGGAAAAATCTAAAGCATTTGACCAGTCGGCAGTAATAAGTAACACATTCATAAATAAAACAGACCTGAACGACTTACAATCAATACCATTCAAGTTAAACAAAAATGGGGAAACAGTACAAAACGGTAATTCAAACCTTATGATTTTTGGAATAGAAGAAATTATTTCGTACATTTCAAAATACCTAACATTGAAAATTGGCGATTTAATTTACACTGGAACACCAGCCGGAGTTGGGCCGGTTACAATTGGCGATCACTTGGAAGGGTTTATGGACGATAAAAAACTGTTAGATTTTATGATAAAATAAACGTAACCAGAATACTAAGACAGCTCTGATATCTGTCGTCACCAACATACCATTTATGTCAGCGCTATTTATAGGATTATAAAAAGATATGGGCGATTTTCTGGCCGTTAAGTGACAATTGCGCATGTTTGGAAGAATTGAATAGTACCAGTCGTTAACAGGAATTAATACTAATAAAATTGAAACTTTGGTTGATGCATTTACTACATTCAGGTCAAAAAAACAATAAATATATTCTGTTCATTGTAAACCATATCTCAGAACCGGCGTTGATATTTGTCGAAAACAATAGAATAATTCTAAAAATTATTTCTTTAGTTGAAAATAAAAGCAATGAAAATAGGTAATAACATAAAATTTCTCATTCAAAATGTATTAAAAGGTTTTGCATGGTTTGCCGTTTTACTACTTATTTATTTACTTTTGGAAGAGATTGTGATCTTTAAAAATTCGGATGCATGGATTGAAAGATTTTACGCAAAACCTCTTTTAGTTTACGCTATTTACTTTGCTTCTGAATTTTTTATTGGAATTTTCCCTCCAGAATTGTTTATGATTTGGGCTTTTAACAAAGGTGATACCTTGCATTATGTATTTACTGTAAGTTTTTTAGCAGTAGTATCGTATTTTATAGGGTATTTAACATTTTTAATAGGACGGCTTTTACACAAAAAGGAAATTTTCAAAAATCTTCAAAAAAAATTCTTCACAGAACAAATATCTCAATTAAAAAAATACGGCTTATTCCTTATAATTGTTGCTGCCATTACTCCTGTGCCGTGGTCTGCTGTGTGCCTGTTGGTTGGTTCGTCCGGTTATCCATCAGATAAATTCATGAAATATGCCATTTCCCGTATTTTACGATTTGCTGTTTACGGATTTATTGTATTTAAAACCTTAACTTAAATATTACGGAAAGAAAAAGTTATAATCAAATTTTCTTCCGGATTAATCCATAAGTTTTTTACCTGGTAATAGGCATTTAATGTTGACGTTTTGGCTATTTCGTTTGAATTGCCGCTTATTTCGAGCGGTGTAACCCTACGTGCTTTCAAAATTATTTTTTGAGGTAAATCAAAACCAACACCAGGCTGTACAAGTTCCAATTCATAGTCTATGTCTGAATTGTTGGTTATAAAAATTAAATTACTGGTTCCATTTTGAATATATAGAGGGGTTGCAGGAATATTCAGTGAAGCAAAAAATAAAGGCTCGAGCAACGAAGAATTTCCAATCAATGAATTTTCGAAGTATGCAACTGTACGGCGACTGAAAAGTGCCTCACGTATTCCTCCTTCAGTACGGCTTCGTGCAAAAACCAGTGTAATAGGGCGTTGTTGAGCCTGTTCATACATCATACCTATTGTCCGGTGAGCATCTGAATTACTGAAAACAGTTAAGTTTTTTTCTTTAGCCCAATTAAAAGATTCAGGATAATACTCATTTCCGTTATATACATCTATACCATGTAAATAACCGTTTCGAAGTAATTGTGTATATTCGTCCAACCATACAGGTTGCTGTTCTTTCGTGTTTGGATGGTTTAAAATAATAAAGGCACCCTGCTCATGTGCTTCTCTGATTGCATCGTTTACGTTATCTCTTGCAAGCAGGTTAGCATTACGGATAAAAAGAGCACTTAAATGACCCAGAGGCATACTGCGCGTAATTTCAGCACCACGTATTAAAATAATATTCAGTTGTTTTGCCAAAGGTTCGGCAATTTCATACGAACGATTATGTTCAGAAACAATATCTTTGGAGTGTGGCCTGTATTCGATATGGTCAGTAATTGATATAGCGTCTAACCCGTTGTGCCAGGCTTCCTCAACACGTTCTGTTGGCCAAACTGTCCCGTCTGAGAAAACAGTATGCATGTGAAAATCACATTTCAGCGTTTGGTATCCAGGTATATTCGGGATATTGATTATGTGTCTTGATTGTGCCGATGCCAAAACATTAACAACCAGCAAAATTATCAGTAATTTTATTCGCATATCTGAAATAAATTTTGATAGTACAGGTAAATATAAATATTTAAACAACAAACAGATTTATTTTTTCATAAATTTTGAGAGCCGGAAAATCCCAAACATGATTACAAGCGTAAAAATTATTGCTGCCCCTGAAGGAATATCGAGAAAATACGATATGAATAATCCTGAAATTGTACCGATAAAAGCAAAAATTGTGGATAAAACCAGTAGTTTTCTGAAATCTTTTGTAAATAAATTTGCTGAAGCCTGTGGTATGGTCAACAACGAAAGAATTAGTATAATGCCAACAACACGTATATTCAAAACAACCGTTAACGCAATAAGAATAATGGTGAGGTAATTGAAAAAGTTAACATTTAAACCGGCTGCTTGGGCAAATTCCTCATCGAAAGCAATAAAAAGTATTTTACTGAGCAACATGGAAAAAAAGGAAATAAGCACAATATTCAGTATAAACATCCACCAAAGTTCGGCAGTAGTAACTGTTAAGATGTTTCCAAAAAGATAACTCATAAGATTAGGGGTATAGCCAGGTGTAAGAAAAACAAAGATAACACCGAGCGCCATTCCAAGCGACCACCAGATAGCAATAGATGAATCTTCTCTTATTTCGGCGGTTTTAGTAAAATACTGTATGCCCATAGCCGAAAGTACAGCAAATAGTATAGCTCCTATCAATGGGTTGAAACCGGCGAAAAAAGCAAGCCCTATTCCTCCAAACGACGCGTGCGTTATGCCACTGCTAATAAAAACAATACGGCGTGAAACAATGTAACTGCCTACAATTCCACATGAAATACTTGCAAATACGGCTGCAAGAAAAGCTTTTTGAAAAAAACCGAATGAAAATAGCTCGATAATTGTATTCATATTAAAAATGGTGTTGTGAAACGGTATGCGGAATATCGCCGTGTTTAATAATCTGAATATGGCAGTTATACTCATTTAACTGATCCTGCGTTATTTTGTTACTGGGATGATAATGCAGTACTCCATTAACACAGGCAATCGTTTTTACATATGTTGAAATAGTGCCAAAATCATGCGACACAAGTACTATTGCCATCTGATTGTTTAATTGACGTAGACGCCCGTACAATTCACACTCAAAACGGTTATCAACAAAAGTATCCGGTTCATCGAGAATCAGAATTTCCGGATTACTTAACAGTGCACGGCACAGGAAAACTTTTTGCATTTGTCCTCCCGAGAGGTCGCCAATAGCCTTGTTTCGAATGTTTAAAATTCCAAAATCAATAAGTAGCTCCTCAACTTTTTGTTTTATTTCGGATGTATTCAACCCAATCCGGCTTTGCATGAGTGAGCCTGAGCGTACAACATCGAAAACGGTAATAGGAAATTTTCGATCTATGTGCCGTACCTGAGGAAGATAGCCAATAGGTTTTTTCCGGCCGTTTATATCGGAACGAAAAGTAATTTTACCGGAAATCGGTTTTAACAAACCTAACATTGCTTTTAACAGCGTAGTTTTACCGCCCCCGTTTGGGCCTATTATTCCAAGAAAATCATTTTCATATATTTCGAGGTTCACGTTTTCCAAAACAGGAATTTTGTCGTAACCAACTGTAAGATTTTGTATTTTAATTAAAGGTTCCATTAAAAATTATCAACAAAAATTTTTGTCATTAAACGCAGGTTTTGTTCCCATTCGTGCGATAACAAGTCAAGTGCAATTACCTTTCCTTTCATTTCTTCTGCAAAAACAAATGCATTATCCTGGTCAAAATCACTTTGTACATATATCACTTTAATATTTTCGGCTTTGGCCATCCGTACAACTTCGGCCATACGCTGGGGCGTTGGTTCTTTCCCTCCGGTTTCGAGCGAATATTGAACCAACCCGTAATCGCTGGCAAAATACGAAAGGCTTGGATGAAAAATAACAATCTTTTTTCCTTTGTATTCTCTCAACGAATTTTTTATATCAATATCCAACTGGTCTATTTCCTTTGCAAATTCAAGGTAGTTCAGATTATATTCATCGGATTTGCCAGGGTTAATAAGTATAAGTTCGTTGGTAATTTTTTTAGCCATTTGTTTTACCATTGCAGGCGAAAGCCATGTGTGCGGATCTACGCCGCCTTCATGTACTTTCTTGCCATATTCGGGCGATTCGGTAATCAAATCAAGTTCTTCCGAAAGATCTACAATTTTCATTTTAGTGTTTGCCTGTGCAATTTTATCATGCCATGAATACTCAACCCCAAGATGCCCCATACGAAACCAAATGTCGGAATTGGCAATATCTTTTAATTGAGAAGGAAGTAAACTTCCTGTTTCGGGCGATGTACCGGGAGGCACCAAAATATTTATATCAACATCGTTACCGGCAATTTTTTGAACAAAAAATTTCTGCGGAACTATACTAACTGTTATTACCTTCTTTTTGTTTTCATATCCACTCCCACTCCCTTTTTTGTTTGAAGAACAGGAAAACATTATTAAAACTGCAGCAAGTAATATGAAACGACTTTTAATCATTCCAATTTCTAAAATTGTGTTTTTAATAATAACAAACGGTAAATATATTTTAGTTATAAAAATCATAAACCTACTCAATATTCGTTTTATCAATATTTACCTTTGGAGGCAAAACAGGATCATAGCCTGATGTACCCCACGGATTACATCGTAATATACGCCGCACTGTAAGCCATAAACCCTTAAAGGGCCCATAAGCCTTTATAGCCTGCACTGCGTATTCAGAGCATGTAGGAGTATGCCTGCACGAAGCTGGGATAAATGGCGAAATAGCATATTTGTAAAAATATATGGGGGCTAACAAAATCATGTTAGAAACTTTTATTATTGTATTGCCTGTTTCTCTCATTTCAACGTTTATGCGTCAAAATTACAACTTATTTTGTTTCTCCGAACAATAAATAATTAAAAGTTTCGGTTATTGGTTAATAGTTAAAAACTGTTTTGAATTTCAGGAAACATTGAAAAACAATTGATAATAGCACATCGTCTTTGCGAGGGCAACGCCCGAAGCAATCCAGAGCAATCTACAATTAACAATTAAAAGAATAGTAGTTATCAATTCTTAATTACTGCGGATTGCTGTTATTATGGACTGCTTCGCAAGCTCGCAGTGACGAATCGCTATCTAATTGTTGTCAACTTTCAACTTTCAATTTGGATTGTTTCGCCGAGGGCGGCTCGCAAAGAACGTGATGGTATCATGGCTCCGTGAAAGTATTATGCAGGGTTGCATGGCACTTTCTATATGTACAGAAACCTCCGCGTAGGGTTGCATGGCACTTTCTATATATTTAGAAACCCCTGCGCAGGGCTGTTTGGGGGTTTCGCAAGTTTGCGAAAGCACAAATATGCGCACGTTGGTAAAAAATACTGCCTTTGCAGGCATGGAACAGGAGAGATATACCCAAATTGTGCCTGCGGGAGTGTTAAAAGTAACAGTCGGGCACACCGCGAAGCACGATTCGATGCCTACACAGCCCGCGCAACCTGCGCCAAAATTGCACACCACTCGCCCCCAATATCTTTGCCCACGGATAAGGCCAAGGCCATACCTGGTCAATACCCGGTCAATACCAAGTCCAAGTGAAACATAAAAAATTGATAATTGACAATGGGTTGCTTCGTTGTGACCCCCTGAGGGTGAAGCAATCCAGTGTTTCGTGTTGTCATAGACTGCTTCGCCGCAAGCGGCTCGCAGTGACGGCGCGCTATATAACTGTCAACCGTTAATCGCGAAGCAGTTCATGGAAGGGGTCAAGAAGAAACTTATCCGGTAAATTCAAAGCAGTTTCTGAACCACTGTCAGTCATTCCAAGTCTGCCGGTACATCTCCATTTCCCGAAGAAGCCTAATGAAACAATATGGAAATAAGCACAAAAAATATATCTTTACTCGGAAATAAAATATCAACCGCATGAAATATACCTCACTGTTATTAAATGATTTTTCGGTGGACATCCGTTTCTCTTCATTTAAAGGCGAATGCCACGTAATGATAGAAGGTAACAACACGTTTTTGAATGCCGAAACACAATATTCCGAAATTAAAAACGCACTGAAACATCTTACGAAAAACGTACTGCCTCATGCGGCAAAGCCGGTTCTTAAACGCTGGTTTGTGAGCGACGCCGTAAATCACAGGACATTTATTCAAAACGAAGAAAACGTGGCAGTATCTATTGTGCAGCAACCGCCGCTTAATGGCACCAAAGTAGCTTTATGGGTATATTTTGTAGAAAACGCACACGTAACGCCTAACGGCGAAAACGCCATTGTAATGGAACATTCAGCTTACAGGCATCTGTTCGACATGCAGATGCACAACCACAACCCGAGCGAGTTTAAACAAACCGAAGAAATTCTGAATTATTACAGCGGCAAACTCGAAAAACAAGGTTGTACGCTTGCCGATAACGCCGTTCGCACGTGGTTTTTCATACAAAGCGTAGATACGCATTATGCCGGCATGGTTGAAGCACGCAAAATGTTTTTCAAAAAACAGGGGCTTACAGAACACACACATTATATTGCCAGCACAGGTATCGAAGGTAAATATATACATCCCGAAACAACCGTGCTGATGGACGCTTATGCCATTGCAGGCGTTGCAGGCAAACAGATAACCTACCTTAAAGGAGCATCGCACCTTAACCAAACACACGAATATGGAGTAACATTTGAGCGAGCAACTACAGTAGATTATGGCGACAGGCGGCACATATTCGTATCGGGTACAGCCAGCATAAACAACAGAGGACAGATTTTATTCTCGCTCGACGTATGCAAACAAATCGGGCGTACACTCGAAAATATTAGCGTACTGCTAAACGAAGGAGGCGCAACCATGGCAGATGTTGCACAGATGATTGTTTACCTGCGCGACACGGCCGATTACCACACCGTTTTGCCACAGCTCGAAGCAACCTGCCCCAATATTCCGAAAGTAATAGTATGGGCGCCTGTGTGCCGCCCCGCCTGGCTTATCGAAATAGAATGTATTGCTATATGCGAAGCCGGCAACAGCAATTATGCCGCATTTTAACAATTAGGCATTTGCACGGTTGCAAGAAAAAATAGCTCGAAAAAGTACTTTACCACAAAAGAGAAACCATAAAAACATACAGTTGTACAATAAATAATGTTAGTATTATTTATACGAAATAAAGAGTAGAAAAAATGAAAAGGACAATCTTAAGTTCAGTAACTGTATTTATGTTTTTGAGTTGCAGAACAATTAAAAAATTTCAGTAACTTTGTTTTTATTTATCACAAGAGAATATTTTTTATCAGAATTTTTATTTACAGTACATGAAAACATAAAATTATTCTCTTCTTTGATTTTTTTAAGTTCTTGTTATATTAAACTCAAGTTAATTATGAAAACAATATTGGTTTTAATTGCCTCCGTGCTTTTCTGTTTTACATCGGTTTACGGACAGGTTACCGACGCCGAAAAACTTCTGAGAAATCAAAACGTTGCCGATACGCTTCAGGGCTGGAAAACCGGTGGGGTATTCAGCGTAAATATGGCTCAAACATCGTTAACAAATTGGGCGGCGGGGGGCCAGAATTCTATTGCAATGAATGGTATGTTAAGCGTATTTGCAAATTATAAAAAAGGGAATTCGGTGTGGGACAATTCGCTCGACCTTGGCTATGGCCTGCTGAAACAAAACGACGAAGATTTCAGGAAAACCGACGATAAAATAGATTTAGTGTCGAAATATGGCCGAAAAGCCTTTACGAACTTCTATTATGCTGCGCTGATGAATTTTAAAACACAGTTTACCGACGGGTATAAATATCCAGATGTTTCAAAAAAGATATCCGATTTATTGGCTCCGGCATATCTGACAACAGCTCTGGGACTCGATTATAAACCGTCGTCGTACTTTAGCGCCTTTATTGCACCCTTAACAGCAAAGTTCACATTTGTTACCGACGAAAGCCTGTCGTTATCCGGAGCTTTTGGTGTTGACCCCGGTGAAAATATTAAGAGCGAAATAGGAGGTTATATACGTGCAATTTACTCAAGAAACGACTTCAACGCTGAACTGCTGCAAAATGTATCGTTCACAACCAAAATAGACTTATTTTCAAATTATATCGAAAATCCCCAAAATATAGACATAAGTTGGGAAACGCTAATAGCATTTAAGGTAAACAAATTCCTGTCGGTAAATTTCAATACATTGCTTATGTACGACGATAACATAACAATTTTGAAAGACCGTAACAACGACGGCACCATCGAAGCTAACGAAGGATGCAAATCGCTTATACAGTTCAAAGAAATTTTCGGAGTAGGCTTTTCATATAAGTTCTGAAACTGTCATTTATAATTAATTACACAGAAGTAGCAGGAAATTAGAAGAATCAAAATATATTCATGAACAAAATAAAACAGCAGGATATAAATAAAAACAATGTTAATATGACCTAATTTTTTTAACTTTGTATCCAATTAAAATCAACACTACTCTATGAAAGATATCGTAAAAGCTTTACCAATAGAAGCACTTTACGCTGAACTTACCCCCGATAAACTACTAAGAAAAACAAATAAGGGCGGGAATGACATTTATGTTGTTACCCACTTAGACTCTCCATCCATTATGCACGAAATTGGACGTATCAGAGAAATTACTTTCAGGGATGCAGGCGGAGGTACTGGTAAAGAAACCGATATTGATGAATACGATATTGCAAAAGTACCTTACAAACAGTTAATAGTTTGGGACCCCGATGCAAAAGAAATATTAGGTGGCTACCGCTATATATTAGGCTCCGATGTTGGTTATTACAAAAACAACGAACCTGAACTTGCAACAGCTCATTTATTCAATTTCTCAAAAAGTTTTATAGATAATTACTTGCCCTACACTATCGAATTAGGCAGATCGTTCGTACAACCCGAATACCAATCGAGCAAAGCAGGAGCAAAGGCACTTTTTGTGCTTGATAATCTTTGGGACGGATTGGGCGCGTTAATAGTTGATCATCCCGAAATAAAGTACTTATTTGGCAAGGTAACTGTGTATAATCATTTTCATAATGCAGCAGGAAATTTAATCCAGTATTTCTTCAAAAAATATTTCCACGACGAAGAGAACCTCGTTTATCCGAAAAACCCCGTAGAATTTAACTACGATGTAGCAGAAATGAAGAAAATTTTTTCGGGGGCAAATTATATGGATAACTATAAAATTCTTATTCAGCAAATTCGATTGTACGAAGAAAAAATACCTCCTTTAATTAATGCTTACATGAATCTTTCACCGTCAATGAAAACTTTCGGAACTGCGATAAACAAAGAATTCGGCAATGTACTTGAAACTGGCATAATTGTTACAATAAACGACATTTATGAAGTTAAAAGAGACAGGCACATTGAAACTTACATTAAAGGGAAAGAAAACAGTCAATGGTCAAGTCATGAATAAAAGGCAAAAAAAATGTATAACATCATAAACAATCATATTTAGCCAATAAAATATGTTGACTTAAAAAATTATAAATTTCTGATAACAGTTTTTGGATTAGCGTAATATTTTATCTTTGTCGTTTATGCTTAAAACATATTTGAATTTTTATCAAATCAGTACGTTAAAATTTGCATCAAAGAACATGAATATACTAAAGATTTTGCTTACAAATAGAAACTAAATTATATACATATATGAGAATTGCGTTAATTGGTTACGGAAGAATGGGTAAAGAAATAGAGAAAATCGCACTTTCCCGTGGACACGAAATAGGTATTATAGTAGATATTTGTAATCCACATGACTTAACTGCCGAGAATTTAAGAAAGTGCGATGTAGCCATTGAATTTACTGTTCCTGAAACAGCTATAAAACATTATAATACATGTTTCAATGCAGGTACTCCGGTGGTAAGCGGTACAACTGGCTGGTTAGATAAAAAAGAGGAAGTTTATAAAAAGTGTAAGGAAAAAAATGGTACTTTTTTTTACAGCAGTAATTTTTCAATTGGAGCTAATCTTTTTTTCAAAATTAACCGTGAGTTGGCAGCGCTCATGACAGCACATCCGGAATATAACGTTGAAATACAAGAAGTACACCACATTCACAAGCTCGATGCCCCAAGCGGAACCGGAATAAGTATTGCAGAAGATATTATCGGAATTATGCCCAATAAATCGGCTTGGATTAACGATAAAGAGCCGGCCCCAAATGAAATCAACATAAAATCGGAACGAAGAGGAGAAGTTTCGGGTATCCATACGGTAAAATACGAGTCTGATATTGACTGTATTGAAATAACCCATAGTGCCAAAACCAGAAAAGGGTTAGCTTTTGGCGCTGTATTGGCAGCCGAATATTGCATTAACCACAGTGGGATTCTCACTATGAATGAATTGCTTAATATTTAAAATATCAAACAAATAATTAAATGGAAGATTATTCTGTGTATTGATATTTTTACTGAATAAAAAATAAAAACAAATACGAAAAGTATTCGAATCAATTTTGAAAATTTATACAGATGGAAAGTATGTTAACAAATAGATGGTTTAAATTTATAATCATTGGACTTTTATACAGTTTATGGGTTGTTTGGCTCGAAAGTTACTGGTGGTTTATTGGTTTAGCCATAATTTTCGATATTTATATTACAAATAAAGTACACTGGGCCTTCTGGAAAAAGAAAAACCCACCCAATGGAAGGCAAACAAAACTTGTTGAATGGATTGATGCAATAATTTTCGCAGTTGTTGCAGCAAGTTTTATCCGTATATTTTTTATTGAAGCCTATACCATCCCTACACCATCAATGGAGAAATCATTACTGGTGGGCGACTATCTTTTTGTAAGCAAGGTAGCTTATGGGCCGAAAACACCCAACACTCCTCTGTCATTTCCGTTTGTTCACAATAAAATGCCAATGACTGCCAATGCAAAATCGTATGTAGAATGGATAAAGAAACCATACAAACGTTTAAAGGGGTTTGGCAAAATTAAAAACAACGATGTGGTAGTTTTTCATTTTCCGGAAGGCGATACAGTTGCTACCAACATACCATCGGCCAGTTATTTCCAGCTTGTCCGTGATTATGGAAGAAATAGGGTTTGGAATGATGAACATAACTTTGGAAAGATAATATCGCACCCTGTGGACAAATGTGAAAATTACATAAAACGTTGTGTTGGTATCCCCGGTGATGTTATTGAAATTATAAACTCGCAATTGCTGATAAATGGCAAACCGTTAGATAATTTAAAAGATATCCAGTTTCAGTATTTGGTTAGTACCAATGGAACGAATTTTAATCCAAAAACACTGGAAAATATGAATATTTCCAACGATGATATAACTTCAATGGGTACACAGCATATGTTTCCACTAACCGATGAAAATGTTATAAAACTGAAAGAATTAGCTAATGTTACTGAAATTACAAAAATGGTACAAACCGACAATGAGTGGGACAGAAACATATTTCCCTCTGATGTAAATTTCCAATGGAATCGCGATAATTACGGTCCGCTTACCGTTCCACGCAAAGGTCAAACTATTTCGCTTACACTTGAAAATATTCCACTATACCGCAGGATTATCGATGTATATGAAAGTAATGAACTGGAAGTAATAGACAATAAAATTTATATAAATAAACAGGAAACAAACAGCTATACTTTTAAAATGGATTATTATTGGATGATGGGCGATAATCGCCATAATTCAGCTGATTCAAGATTTTGGGGATTTGTTCCAGAAGACCATATTGTAGGAAAAGCGAAATTTATTTGGTTATCACTTAATAAGGATAAAAATTTCCCAAAAAATATAAGATTAAAAAGAATAGCTAAAAAAATAAGCTAAAAAAAATGACTTGGCGGGTTATAAAAAAGGATGATGTGACAATATATTATTATCCTTTTTTTACATTCACAGAAAAAAAATAAAATGCAAGCTGTAATAATATTTTTACTAATTATTGTCGTTCTGCTCGTTATATTCACATTGCAGAATGCCACCGAAATATCGGTTAATGTTTTTTTCTGGGAAATAACAAATGTGCCGGTTGTCTTAGTTATAATAGGTTCTATAATTATTGGTTACATTTTAGCAACCATATACTATTATCCGTTTGTTTGGAAATTAAAACGGGAACTCCGGCGGCTGAAAAATCTCATTCCTATATCGATGAAAGAAGATGAAAATATTCCTGTAAAATTAACGGCCGATGAAAAAGGAAGTAACGACTTAAGCATTGAAGGGTATTCAATGGACGAACATTATAAAGACTGATAACAAAAAACCTCTATTGAATTAATAGAGGTTTTTTGTTATCAGTCTTTATCTGAGTTTTTCATCAAATTTTTCAGTTTGTCCAATTCAAAATTGACAACAAACGCGAGACAACAACCTTGCTAAAAATTATTGCTATTCTTCGCTTTGGACTTCAACTTTTTTTACTGCTTTTTTTCTGACGGTAACAACTGGAGTTTCGGCTACACTTGCATCCGAATCAACAATTGGATCCACAGAAACGTAAGAACGGTCCTTCATTTTTTTCCTGAAAACCACTGTTCCGCTAATCAATGCAAAAAGCGTATGATCTCTACCCATTCCTACATTTTCACCAGGATAATGAGTTGTTCCGCGCTGGCGGACTAAAATATTACCAGCTTTTGCAAACTGACCTCCGTAAATTTTCACTCCTAATCGTTTGCTTTCCGATTCGCGTCCGTTTTTCGAACTACCTACACCTTTCTTATGAGCCATGGTAAATTTTTTTTAGTTATCCAATAATATTTTCAATTTGAATTTGAGTGAAATGCTGACGATGACCGTTCATTTTTTGATACGATTTCCTTCTTTTCTTTTTGAAAACAAGAACTTTTTCACCTTTCACATGCTGCAATACCTTTGCAGTTACTTTTGCACCTTCAACGGTTGGTGTACCAATGGTTACTTCTCCGTTATTGTCAACAAGCAACACTTTTTCGAAATCAACTGAATCATTTTCATTTAATTCAAGATGATGCACGAAAAGTTTTTTGTCTTTTTCAACTTTGAATTGCTGTCCTGCAATTTCAACAATAGCATACATAATTTCAATCTTTTAAGTTACACCGTCAGGCGGAAATAACATCTGTTTTTCTCTTTTTTAGCCTGAAACGATTCATAATTCAGGTTGCAAAAGTAATTATTTCAATATTATTAGCAAATATTTGAGAATTTATTTGTTAAATATCATTTTTATTTCAAATTTATTTTTACATTCGAACTGGATTATAATTAATTAAAAGTTGCGCCCGACACGAATCAGGGATTAAAAAATGAAAAAAATATTAGGAAAAATTAGTCTATTGATATTTTGTGTGTTAATCTCAACTGTAATTTTTGCACAGAATGGTATCGAATTCGGTGTAAAGGGTGGTTTAAATTTAGCTCATCAAAATTTAGCACATAAAAAGCAAGCTTCTTTAAAAATACATCCTGGAATACATGCAGGCATTTTTGCCGAATACACTTTAAATAATTTTGTTGGTATTCAAGGTGAACTCCTTTACTCAATGATGGGGTCGGAGGAAGAATATTCTTGGCCTATCCCAGATACGGATAATCTTGGTAATGCTAAAATTATTTATAAAAACGACTACGTCGTTCTTCCTATAATTGCAAAACTTTATGTGATAAAAGGCTTGAGCCTTGACCTTGGGCCACAGTTAGGATATATTATCTCTGCAAAAGACAAAATAAATAAAAATGGAGAAACAACGACTACGAATTATTACGACATAGTTGACGGTAAGTTCGATGTTGCATTTGCCATGGGACTTTCTTACAAGCTCAGTAACAGATTCTCTGTTTCGGGGCGCTTTAATCTTGGTATTACAGAATTTAACAATGGTTATGATTTAAAAAACAATGTAGCCCAGTTTGGTATTGGTTACAGGCTGAAGTAAGATTAAAAAATATTTGTAAACAATAAGTTGCTTTTTTACGAAAACCCTGTAACCCATTTAAAATTACAGGGTTTTATGTTTTAAAAAGTAACGTTGTTGTTGCATTTTTATAAATGTACAACAGGTTAATAACAAATACCTACATATTATATTTCAAAAAATTTAAAATAGTTTTTCTGATGATGGTTATCATACGGAATTCAATATATTTCACCTGTAACATTTCACATTATTTCATGTAAAGATAAAATGATGTACTATATTTGTATAACATTAAACACAGGCTAAAATTAGCATGCAAAAAATTCGTTTAGATATTTTAGGCCTTTCTGTAAACCAGACACAATCGGGAGTTTACACTTTGCTATTATCAGAATTTAATGGAGAAAGAAAAATTCCTGTAATTATTGGTCCGGTTGAAGCTCAGGCAATTGCTATTCAACTTGAAGGATTGAAACCACCTCGACCACTTACACACGATTTAATTAAAAATATAGCACTGGCATTTGATATCATACTTTCCGAAGTAACAATTTATAAAATAAAAGGAGGTATTTTCTATTCGGAATTACTTTTCAAAATGAACTGTAAAGAAGTCAGGATTGATTCA
>JAITWJ010000093.1 GCA_031285325.1 Bacteroidales bacterium | reverse complement strand
CTTCGACGAGAAGGGGCAAGGCGGGTACACGATCATGTACGCAACCTCCAAATTCAGCTCCCCCACACGGAACCTGCTGTTTGGCAACATAGCCATGCCCGTGCGCTGCGTGAAGGCGGCGCCGGCGGTCGCCCCGACGCTCGCCGTCACCCCCAACCCCGTGTACGTGGGCTACGAGGTGGGATACAAAACCGACATAGTGGTGACGACCAACCAGCCGGGCTGGACTGTGAGCGCCAAACCGGACTGGATTGACGTCGGCCCGACCGGCGTCGTAACCGTCAACCAGACCAACACCGGCGCCTCCGAGCGCAGCGGCCTGCTGACCATCGCCGCCGGTTCGGCCACGCCGGTAACCGTCACCGTGATACAGGCTCCGCCGCCGCTGCCGCCGGCGGGCAACGTCGTGGCCCCTCCGGGCGTGCTGGGCTACACCGCCGGTACGCGCAAACTTACCCTCAAAGGCTCCCGCGAATACGCCGGAACGGAACTCGAAACCCAAAGCGAGTTCGGCCGGGTGTCCAACGAAACGGTCTACGTAGCCTACTTCCAGTACGGCTCGCTCATCGCGCTGAGCAGCGAGGCGAACGACGGCACTTTCGACGATCAGGACATCGTGTGGGCGCCCGTAGGATATAAGAACGCCAAGACCCAGGCCGCCGCGCTCACCGCGGCAAAGGACGCGATCGGAGGATGGACTACGGTTCCGTCCAGCGCCACGAATTGGAACGGCGCCGTGGCGTCGGGGCTGGGAGATCCGTGCGGGTACGCCGAAGCGGGCGGCTCCGAATGGCAGGTTCCCTCGAAGAGCCAACTGAGCGGTTTCAACATAAGCACCACGAAGTGGTATGGCAAAGGTGGGTTCGCCGCCCCCGTTCCTTACAGCGAGGGCCGCGTCCTGGGCGCTTCGGCTCCGCACGACTGGTCGATGTTCCTGGCCGCCACCGGCAGCCGCAACAGCATGAGCGGTGCGGTGAGCAACGATCAAACGGGATCGTTCGCTATGGGATACTACTGGTTCAATTCCGTTTCCGGTCCGTACAGTTGGGGCGACGCCATGACTTTTTACAACGGCGGTTTTACTCTGGGCACACACCGGCCGACCACCGGCAACGCCATCCGCTGCGTAAGGAATACTAAATAATTAAACAAACAATGAAAATGACAAAAATACAGATCGGAATACTTTTAGCCGCAATGCTTCTGTTGCCGGAAACAATTTCCTCACAGGAGCAACACTACGGCAGCGCAGGGAATGAACAGACGCTGCCCCTTTGGAATATCAAGACCAACCTGTTGTATGACGCCACGGCGACGTTCAACCTCGGTTTGGAGTTCAGGATAGGAGAGCGCCTCTCGTTCGACCTTCCCTTTAATTACAACGCCTGGACTTTTTCTGAAAACCGCAAGTGGAAGCATATTCTTGTGCAGCCGGAACTTCGTTGGTGGACGCGGGAAACATTCCGCGGGCATTTCTTCGGCCTTCATGGGCATTACGCCAGATACAACGTAGGCGGTTTACCGGAGCCATTTTCCCCCTACATGCAGGAGCACCGTTTCGAGGGCTGGCTTGCTGGTGCCGGTTTTAGTTACGGCTACCGCTGGAACTTCAACCACATTTGGGCGCTTGAAGCTACAGTTGGCGCCGGTTACGCCTACTTAAACTACGACGAGTTTAACTGCGGCCGATGCGGAGAACTTACGGGTGTTAAGTCGAAACACTACTTTGGTCCCACCAGGGCAGGAATATCTTTGATATACGGCATTGGCGGCAAGCAGGCTTCGAAGCCGGAACCAGCACCGGTTTATGTGCCGGCTCCGGCGGTCGTCATTCCGGAACCCGTGGTTCCCTACGAGCCGTTGTTGCATGCAAGTTTCGTAACTCCGGAGGCGGAGGCCGTAAAGGCACGCAGCGTATCAGGCAAGGCCTATCTTGACTTTGCTGTGGGACGCTCGGAGATAGTTCCGGGTTTCAGAAATAACAATGCAGAATTACATAAGATACGCGAATTGATGGAATCGGTAAAAAGCGACCCCGATGTAACCATTACCGGCATTACTATCACCGGCTACGCCTCGCCCGAAGGAAGCTCGTTGAGCAACCAGATGCTTTCTGAGCGCCGTGCACAGGCCTTGAAAGACCATATTTCAAGCATCTATGGCTTTCGTGCCGACATATTGAGAGTATGGGGCGGTGGCGAAGACTGGGCCACTCTTGACACGCTGGTGGCAGGCTCCAGCCTGTCTGATAAATACCGCGTACTTGATATAATAAGGAGTTACGTTGACCTCGACGCTCGCGAGCAGCAGTTGAAGGGACTATCCGGCGGAGTGACTTACGGTCAGATAAAGGAAACGTTCTATCCTCAGCTTCGCCGTTCGGATTACAGCATCGGCTACACGGTACTTCCTTTTACTGTAGAGCGAGGTAAGGAAGTATTCCGCAGCCGTCCGGGCAATTTGTCGTTGAACGAAATGTTCCTTATAGCCAATACGTATGAACCTGGCAGTGACTCTTTCAACGAATTATTTGAAACAGCTGCCCGATTATATCCTTCAGACAACGTGGCCAACATCAACGCCGCAGCGAGTGCGCTTAGCCGTAGCGATGCATTATCGGCCGCCCGCTATTTAGACATGGTAAATGAATACACATCCTCTTACTGGAACAACATGGGCATTCTTGCGTGGCTTCGTGGCGACAAGGCCAAAGCCGCCGAATACTTTTCCCGTGGCGGAGCGCAGGGAGCAGGTAACGCGATAGAATTAGACAAACACCTTAACTCGGCCGGCTCGGGTAAATAATATATTATTCAGAATAAAAGTATTTACAGTAAATAATGTTGAAATTGACATATAAACTTTATTGCAGTAACACTGCTGCGGGATTATTTCAGGAAATCCTGAAAATGTGTTGTCAACCGAAAATACGCTTTAAAAAATTCCGAAACCTAATCAGTGCAGGGGAGTTATTCAGTAAAGCTAATACAGTTCGTTTCCTAATATAAACTAAAAACACGTCCTGCAATGAACATTAAGACCTCAAATGTAAATATCGCAGAAAAACTCCATTACTCGGTCGACGATATTAAAGGGCTTTACGGTTTAGATCAGTGGACTATCCGTATGTGGGTTGACCGGTTCGAGTTTGAACACCTTACCATGGCCGATAACCGCATATTGTTCACTCAGCAGGCTGTGTATCAAATAGGGGTTATTTGCCGCCTGATGAAAAAGAAGATGAAACTCGAAGATGTACGTAGATATCTCGAATCGGAATTCGGTAACCATGGTGAATAAAAAGGAAACGGCCAGTTATTTGAGCCTTTGTATTTTATGATTACCAAGGAAGAATATATTGCGGCCATGGCCATAGTAGAGGCTTACTACGAGCAGGTTAAAGCGGCCATGTCAACAACCAAAGATATTAATTTGTTCAGGGAACCAACCATTCAGGATTTTTTAGATAATGTGGATATTTCAATGAGGTTGAGAAATTTTCTCACAGGTGTTGTTGAACAGAATAATGGTAACTCTGTTCGTTTGAAGAATATAAGAGAGTTTGATATGGCCATTGCCCGAAATATGGGACAGGCGTCGGTGAAAGAATTCGTTGAAAAACGTGACAGGTTCTTAAATGAATGGCAGCCGTAAGTATTTATCATTTACCAAATCAACCAAACTAAACCATAATGTTTTAGAGTTAAGGCAGAGTACTTTAAACTCAAAATACCTGTCAGCATTAGGTTAACCATATATGAAATATTTGGCAGCCTTTTTATTCTGTTTCATTTGAGAAGTAACAAATTGCTAATTTTGGCGAGTTCTTTGCATTACTATGCTATAAGGCATTTATTTTACGAATAATTCAAAACAAATTAAACCATAAAAACTACTCATAATGTTTATTAATGATGTAAAAGCAAGAGAAATTTTAGATTCGCGCGGTAATCCTACTATTGAAGTCGAAATATTATTGGAAAGTGGTGCTTTTGGCCGTGCCGCCGTTCCATCTGGGGCATCGACCGGTGAAAATGAGGCATTAGAACTGCGTGATGGCGACAAAAGCCGTTATCTCGGAAAAGGTGTTTTAAAGGCAGTTAATAATGTAAATAACATAATTGCCAAAGAAATTACAGGTATGGATGCTACCGACCAGGTTGCTATCGACAGAAAATTACTTGAGATGGATGGCACAAGCACCAAATCGAATTTAGGCGCCAATGCAATTTTAGGTGTTTCGCTGGCGGTTGCCAAAGCAGCTGCAGATTATGCAGACATGCCTCTTTACCGTTACATTGGCGGCGCGAATGCAAAAACATTGCCTGTTCCGATGATGAACATTATTAACGGAGGTTCGCATTCCGATGCTCCGATAGCTTTTCAGGAGTTTATGATTCGTCCGATTGGCGCTTCTTCGTTTCGCGAAGGCCTTCGTATGGGCGCTGAAGTTTTCCATTCATTGAAAAAAATATTCCACGAACGTGGTTTAAGTACTGCTGTTGGCGATGAAGGTGGTTTTGCTCCTGCGCTCGATGGTACCGAAGATGCTTTAAATTCTATAATTTCAGCCATCAAAAAAGCCGGTTACAAACCCGGCCGTGCTGAAGACGGCGGCGACGTTTCTATTGCTCTCGACTGTGCCGCTTCAGAATTTTATGAAAACGGAATATATGATTACAGCAAATTTGAAGGAGTTAGCGGAGCAAAGCGGTCGCGTGAAGAGCAAGTTGCCTATCTTGCCGAACTGGTTCAAAAATATCCTATTGATTCAATCGAAGATGGTTGTCACGAAGGCGACTGGGAAGGCTGGATAGCCCTTACAAATAAAATTGGTGGTAAATGCCAGTTGGTTGGCGACGACTTGTTTGTTACCAATGTTGAATATCTGAAAAAAGGAATAGAACTTGGAGCAGCAAACTCAATACTGATTAAGGTAAACCAAATTGGAACCTTAACCGAAACGCTTGATGCTATAGAAATGGCACATCGTGCCGGTTACACTTCGGTTACTTCACACCGTTCGGGCGAAACTGAGGATTCTACTATTGCCGACATTGCGGTGGCTACCAACTCAGGCCAAATAAAAACCGGTTCGCTGAGCCGTTCCGATCGTATGGCAAAATACAACCAGTTAATCCGTATTGAAGAAGAACTGGGTGCAAACGCAGTTTATGGGTATAAGAAAGTATATAAAAAATAATTTCCGACTATTCAAAAGAAACAAAAGCAAGTTGTTATTTAATAAAGACAACTTGCTTTTTTAGTTTATTGTTGAAACCTTGCGTTCAATAAATATACGAAAATAAGCATATTCAAAATAACATAAAATAGACGTAGCTTGTGATTTTTGGTGTTATAGGTGTTAGAGCTTGGTTGTTCCGCAGGTGCATCAGATGCATGTTTTCTGTTTTAACTGTTAAAAAATAGTGTTTTAAGGTATCGCCGACTTGCGAAACCATCCCGCACTGCTGTTTGGCTGTTTCGCAAGATGGCGAAAGTATCGCGCAGGGCTGCACGGATGTTTCGCGAACCGGCGAAAGTGCTGTGCAACGCTACACAGAGGTTTCGCAACTCCGCGAAAGTCCCCCGCACCGCTGCGCAGGGGTAGTGTCCTGTAAGGTTTCTTATGCTAATCTGTACATTTTCCCCGGTAAAACTGTGAGTATATTTTTGAATTCCATATTCATTAAAAGCGATGAAACGCGATTTACAGGAATTGACAATTCGGTAGATATGTTGTCGATAAAAAGTTCGCCGTTTTCGTGTAACAGTTTTACTACTTTTTCTTCTTCGGGCAACAAATCAACAAATAGTTTTGGCTGTACGGCTTTTTTTTCGGATTTGATTTCCCAGCCCATGAAAAATTCGAGATCGTTAATTCCTTCTATTAAATTTGCTCCGTTGTTACGTATGAGTCGATTGCAACCTTTAGAAAAGTTGTCGCCTGCGCGGCCGGGGAAAGCAAAAACATCTCGATTGTACGACGAAGCAATGTCGGCGGTAACAAGCGCTCCTCCTTTTTCTGCCGATTCAACTACAATTGTTGCATCGGCCAGTCCTGCAATAATCCGGTTTCGGCGTAAAAAGTTAGATGGGTCAATTTTTGTTTCGCTCGGAAAGTCGGTAACCAAACCCCCTTTATCAAGCATTTTTAAGGCAGTATCTCTGTGCAGCGACGGATAAATTTTATCAAGTCCGTGTGCCACAACCGCCACAGTGGGCAGATTGTATCTTAAGGCCATTTTATGTGCATGAATGTCTATTCCGTAAGCCAGTCCGCTTGTTATCAACACAGGATATTTGCGTTCGGCTATTTTACGAACAAGTTCATCGCAAGCATGTTTGCCGTAATCGGTGGCATTTCTGGTGCCTACAATCGAAATTACCCGTTGCTCATCAAGATTCATATTTCCTTTTGTGTACAAAATAATTGGGGCATCGACACATGTTTTCAACCGTTGCGGATATTCTTTTTCAGTATAAAAACACACATTGATTTTATTTTTCAAAATAAATTCAATTTCCTTCTCGGCTCTGGGAATTACCATGTTTTCTTTTATGCGCATGGCATTTACCTCGCCAATTCCGGGAATTTTTTTTAATGTTTTCACTGTTTCACTGAAAATTCCTTCAACACTGCCTGTATATGCAATTAAATTTCGTGCAAGTACACCGCCAATCCCCGAAATCATAGAAAGGGCTATCTTATAAATAGTAGATTCGTCCATACTGTATCATCTGAAATATTTGTTTGCCAATAAATAATATTATTCAAAACACGTTTTTGTGTATGTTGCTAACATGAAAATATGTATAAATTAACTTCATTTTATCCGGCAATGCCTTTCTGTTTTCAATTTTCATTTTTATCCTTGTTGTTGCAAATTATTTTTGCTGAGTCGGTTTTCAAAATTCAAAAACCAAATTTATTGTAACTTTACCACAATTTAACAGCTAATTATGGAAAATTCAAAAATTTGTTCCAAAATAATCTATAGTCGCTCATTGGAAGATGAACTCTTGCCATGGATTGAAACATATAAAAAAGGGAAAGTATTTCTGGCAACAGAAGAAACGGTTGATGTACTTTGGGTTTCAAAATTTGATTCGTTTTTTGCCGAAAACGAAATAAGTAAAATTGTAATTCCATTCGGCGAGGATAACAAAAAAATCGGCTCGGTGGCCAAAATATGGGAATTTCTCTCAAAAAAAGAGGCTGGCCGGAAATCGTTATTAATTAATATTGGCGGCGGAATGCTTACAGATATTGCAGGTTTTGCTGCATCAACTTTTAAACGCGGTATAGATTTTCTGAATGTGCCAACTACTTTGCTTTCACAGGTTGATGCTTCCATAGGCGGTAAAACAGGCTTTAATTTTAATGGACTGAAAAATGAAATTGGCACTTTTAAAGAACCGGTAGCCGTAATCATAAATACTGACTTTCTGAAAACAATCGACCACAAAAATTTCATCTCAGGTTTTGCTGAAATGATTAAACACGGCCTGATTAACAGTACCGGCCATTTTAATGAACTTAAAAAATTCGACATTGGAAATATTGATTACAACTTGTTACAGGAAATTATCCGTCATTCGGTAAGCATTAAAGAATATTTTGTTGCCAGCGACCCTACCGAAAAAAATATTCGTAAGGCACTTAATTTTGGACACACTTTCGGACACGCCTTTGAAAGCCTGGCAATGGAAAAAAACTGTCCGATTTTACATGGATTTGCCGTAGCTTACGGAATGATTACCGAACTTTTTATTTCGGTTGAAGTTTGTAATTTCCCAAAAACCTGTTTTGAGGAATTAGTTGAATGGATATTGGAAATATACGGAAAATTTAAAATCTCGGAAGACGATTTTAACCGGTTTTTAGAATTGATGTCTCATGATAAAAAAAACGAGTCGGGAAGAATTAATTTCACACTGCTGTCTGAAACAGGAAAAATAAAAATAGATCAGAATTGTGAAAAGGAGCTAATTTTTAAAGCATTAAACTATCTCAATAAGTTATAATTTCGTATATTCTTATATATAGTTCATGTTAAATTAATCGACAACAACTTAGCAAATATAAAATGAGATACAGGATTTCATCATTAAATAAAAATATGGAAGGTACAGTTAGCCTGCCTTCATCAAAAAGCATAAGTAACCGAGTGTTAATTATCGAAGCGCTTAGCAATGTTCCTTCAAAAATTCATAATTTGTCTGATAGCGACGACACAAAAGTTTTAATGACTGCGCTAAATTCAAATTTAAATAAATTCGATATCGGACATGCAGGAACTGCCATGCGTTTCCTTACAGCATTTCTTTCGAGAATTGTTGGGGAATGGGAAATTACAGGCTCGGAACGAATGAAACAGCGCCCAATAAAAATATTAGTTGACGCACTTAACCAATTAGGGGCAAAAATTGAATATCTTGAAAACGAAGGTTGTCCGCCATTAAAAATTTATGGTTCGTATTTAAAAGGACAAACAATTGAACTCGATGGAAGCGTTTCGAGCCAGTACATTTCGGCATTGCTTATGATTGCGCCAACCATTGAAAATGGGCTTGTTTTAAAGTTTACCGGCAACGTTACTTCACGTTCATATATTGAGCTCACATTAAAGCTCATGGGGAAATTCGGTATTCAATACCAATGGGAAGGTGATACAATTATAATTCCGGAACAGCATTATTCCATGTTCGATTTTACAGTTGAAGCCGACTGGTCTGGAGCATCGTATTGGTATCAACTGCTGGCTATGGCAGAAAAGGGAGAGATAATTCTTGAAAATCTTCAGCTCAACAGTTTACAGGGAGATGCAAATATTGCCGGATGGTTTGAGAAATTTGGCATTATTTCGGTACAGAACAAAGATGGAGTACTTATATCAAAAATTAAAAATATTCAACCCGAAAATCTTGTTCTCGACTTTATTGAAAACCCCGACATTGCACAAACCATGGCCTGTTTATGCGTGGCCAAAAATATACCTTTTAATTTTTCAGGCTTAAAAACTTTAAAAATTAAAGAAACCAACCGCATTGCAGCATTGCAAAACGAATTAATAAAATTTGGCGCCGTATTAACTGAACCCGAACATAACAAACTTGCCTGGAACGGAGAAATTAACAGTTCATCGGTTCAAAAAATACCTGTTATTGAAACTTACCACGACCATAGAATGGCATTGGCTTTTGCACCAATGGCATTGGCCGGTTACAATATAGAGATAGATGATCCATTGGTTGTAACTAAATCATATCCCGGTTTTTGGGAAGATTTAAGGAAATTTGATTTTAAAATTGAACATGTAGATTAGGCCCGTGATATAATTTGTTCTCCCTTATTCGTACAATAAACAGTTTGCCTGAAATTATGATTTTAATATAATACCCTGTTTTATTTTTATGAATCATATACAGAAGTAATTTTACATAAACCCAAATACAACTTATTGTTTCATTCCTTAGAGTTGGCAAGAAGGCAAAAACACCGAATAATAATTTTAAAGATTACTTTAACAAACAATTATATGTTGGTTAATATTCAAAATTATAGTTTTAAAACATGTCTGTTTTTGAAAAAAAAACTATTTTTGTTGCGCAAATTTGCAATTTGAAAACTAATAAAAATGGTAAAGAAAAATTCTCAACAAGCCGATAATTTACAGGAACTTGAAAGTGCACTAACCAGAACGGAGCAATTTATTGAAGACAATCAAAAAACTATTTTATATGCAGTTGGTGTAATTGTAATTGTAGTTGGAGGCTTTCTTGGTTTTAACAAGTTTTATTTACAGACAAAAGAAAGCGAGGCCGAATCGCAAATGTTTATGGCTGTAAACTATTTTGATAAAGATTCGTTTAACCTGGCTATTAACGGCGATGGAAACTATCTCGGGTTACTTGACATTATTGACGATTACGGAATTACAAAAAAGGCCAATTTAGCTAAATATTATGCCGGCATGTCGTACTTACACCTTGGTGAATACGAAACGGCGCTCAATTATCTGAACAAATTCAAAACTAAGGATCTTTTGTTGGCGCCTGTAGCCGAAGGCTCTAAAGGTGATGCTTATCTTGAAATAGGCGACGCCGATAATGCACTAAAACAATACAAAAAAGCTATTGCTCTTCCAGAAAATGAACTTACAACTCCTATATTTATGATGAAAGCGGCAAATTTGCTCGAGTCTATGGAGAAATTTCAAGAAGCCTGTACGATGTACGAAAACATTAAGACCAAATATCCTTCTTCGGAAGAAGGTATTAATGCAGACCGGTACATTGCCAGAGTAAAAGTTAAAGGAAACTTATAGTACAGTAGTAATTTTTGCAGTATAAAACTTGCCTCATCGACTAAAAACCGGTGAGGCAAGTTTGTTTTAGTATTTTTAGTTTCGAACATGTTAGTTGCCAGCTTGGTTTATTGGCAATGCATGAAATTACTGTACGTTTATAATTATAAATTCCAATATATCCGGTTAATAACTACATTTACAAAAAATCAGAATACAATGAGAATTGATATCATAACGGTTTTGCCTGAAATTCTGGAAAGCCCGCTTAACCATTCCATAATAAAAAGAGCTAAAGAAAAAGGCCTGGTTGAGATTCACATTCATAATTTACGGAATTTTTCAGAAAATAAACACCGGCGCGTTGATGATTACTCATTCAGTAAAGGAGCCGGAATGGTTATGGCCATACAGCCTATTGAAAAAGCAATTGAAGTATTAAAATCCGAACGTGAATACGACGAAATTATTTTCACCACACCAGACGGCACAGCATTCAATCAGCGTGAGGCAAATATGCTCTCACTGAAAGAAAATATCATTATACTTTGCGGACACTACAAAGGCATTGATCAACGTATTCGCGATTATTATATAACTAAGGAAATTTCTATTGGCGATTATGTTCTAACCGGTGGTGAGTTAGCTGCTGTTGTAATTACAGACAGCACAGTACGTTTAATTCCCGGAGTTCTCTCCGACGAAACTTCTGCTTTAACCGATTCGTTTCAGGATTGTTTACTAAGTCCTCCCGTTTACACACGCCCGATTGAATACAAGGGGATGAAAATACCTGATATTCTTTTAAGCGGAAATGACAAATTAATTGACGACTGGAAATACAATCAAGCTGTGGAACGCACAAAAAAACTCCGTCCCGATTTATATAAAAAGTTCATTGGCGAGGAATAAAAACTCCGAAATCAAAACTGTTGAATGGGTTAACTAAGAATTACAGAATTTCTTAATAACGTTGGCAAATTTTACTGTATGGGCAATACCGGCATTTTTCGTTATGTTGTGTTTGAGTAAATACATTTTCAGGCGAAAGAATTTCTTGTATTAAACCTTTTAAATATTGCGAAAAATCATGCGTTATTTCTGAAAAATTAAAATCTTGTTTTTCCCAATTTATTTCAGGAGAGAAATTCTCGTCAAATAATTTGTGCAGATCGTAAATTACTGGGGTAATATTTTCTTCAGAAGTTCTGTTTTTACTCAAAATATATGTGTAAATCAGCGCCTGTAAAATTTCCTTTTTATGATTTTTTAAATCCTTTTCAAAAAGTTCTTCCAGATTTTTTATTTGAAGTTTATAAACGTATCCTGTTTTGTAATCCAAATTTCTAAGTTTTCCATTGACACGGTCAACACGGTCAATTTTACCTCCCAACCATATTTTCCGGCTAATACCATTAAGTTCAATTAAAAATTCTGTTTTATAATTCTCCTCCAGCGATTCAATTGTAAAAGGGGCAAGCTCGCCATCAATTTTGAGAAGTTGTTTCAGGAAAGTTTTTGTATTTTCAAATATCAACAACACTTTGCCTTCCATTTCTACCGGTTTTTCATCCTGTCCTTTTTCCTTGAAATAGTGTTTTAAAATAGCTTTTGTAATTTTATTTTCAATCTGAACTTTATCTTTTTGAATGGTTTCCAAATCAGTTTGTTTAATTACTTTTCCCACAAATGGCCTGTATAATGCCTCAATTGTTTCATGTAAAATATTACCAAAAAGTTGACTGTCAATTTCTTCTTTCACCTCATTTTGTTCTGGTAATTTCATAAAATGGCGAAAGTAAAATCGTAAGCTGCACATTAAATAAATATTTATGGCACTCGGCGAAAGAGGACGTAACTCAGTAATACCGGCCAGTAATTCATCAGCTACTTTAACAGAACTCTGTATCTCAATTTTAGGAACAGGATTGTTGGCAAACAAAAAATCGAGATTTACCTGTCGCGGCAACTGGTTTGAATCGTATAGCAATTGAAACCCGTACCGGCTCAATTCTCCGTTATTTATACCTTCCCTTACAACACTGTATGTTGCTGTAACATTTTTTGCACGTTGAATTAAGCGATAAAAATAATATGAATACATAGCGTTCTGTTCGTCAATACACGGCAAACCAAAACCATTACGAATATTGTACGGAATAAACGACGGTATTGTGGAAGTTTTCGGCAATTTGTTTTCGTTCAAACCAAGAATAATCAAGTTTTCAAAATCGAGACATCTGGTTTCCAAAATCCCCATAACCTGCAATCCGCTCAGAGGTTCGCCTTCGAAAGTAACCGAAATCTGTTCCAAATACTGGTTAATCAACCTGAAATAAACATCTAAACTTATTTCAGTACCTTTGTCAATAACATTCCTGACGGCTGCTTTCAATTTTTCAATTGCACTGTAAACCGTAAAAATAAATTCAGGCAGCATTTTGTTTTCAGGGTTCTGTTTCTTTATTAGAGAATAAAAGCTGTCTAAAATATTTAGAAAATAATCACTATAATCTGCAACATTTTCGGGTATCGCAAAAATTTGCCTGTTAAATTCAGAAAAACATATTTCATTAAGTGAAAGCATTATTCTATTATTACTTTTTATATAAGCAATAAATTCTTTCGTTTTTTCAGGTTCAATTTCACTCAAAAACTGGTGATTTAAAATATCTGTTACAAAACGATGATAAATTATTGAATTACCATTATTGTCTTTTTTCAGGTTTTTTATAAGATTTATCAGTAAAAGTAAAAATCCATAAACCACCGAATTTTTAACAGGATAACCCATAGTAACATTCACCGTTCCTATTTCTTTAGGAATAGCTCCAAGTGTAGCATACAACAATGATTCATCTGCCAAAACAATAGCCGTATTATCAAATTCGGGTTTAAAATCGGAGTGTGTTTCTTTCATAAAAAAAGGTATTTCCTGAGCTTGACCATAAACCGATGAAACGGCAACCAGTTTTATGTTTTTTTTACATTCAAAATTGTTGTCATTAAAATAAAAATCACTTGGCGGAGAAAAAAACATTAGATTTTCGCGCATAAAAAAACCTGCCTCGTTTTTTTTATCTTCTATATAAAATTGATCAAAATCCCATAAAAAACGAACTTTATGTTCATGCTGTAAGTATTTGAACAATGTTTTTTCGCATGTATTTAATACATTAAATCCAATAATGTAATATATATTAAATTCAAACTCTAAACTGTTGTTTTCCAGATTTTCGACAATCCATCGATCTTTCATTCCATCATAAGACATATTTTTTTCAGCGAGTACTCTTTTGAATTCAGAATAAACATTAAAAAGTTTATCCCAAATGGCAATGTGCTTTTTATGGAATTCTCTGTTGTTGGAAATATTCAAATTTTCCCAAAAATGTTCGAGCGCTGTTCGTTGTTCTTGTGTCAGGTAATCGGCAATAAAATCAATATCATTAATATCGGCGATATTTCTGAACAAATTCTCGGCATTAACAAGATAGTGATCAATATCATTAAAATCTGACAGAAGTATTTCGCCCCAAAAATAAAACTCATCGAATGATTCGGTGGTTTTAGTATGTTTTTTAAAAATTTCGTACAGAATAGAAATAAGCAGTAGTTTTTCACAAGATTGAAATTGTGAAAAACTTGAAAACAATTCATTTACAGTAATAATGTGAGGGCTAATTACGGCACCTGAAATCTGTTTTTGCAAATAAGACGTGAAAAATACACCAGACCTTTGGTTGGGGAAAACAATACATAATTCTTGTAATTCATCATGATGTTTTTGATAAATATACTCTGCACAATTCGAAAGAAACCGTTCCATTGTTTGAAAGTTTTATTCAATAATATTAAAATTTACATTATTAATAAACATATACAGGTTTAACGGCATTTTAGTGAAGTAAATTAACCAAAGCCACAAATGGGAACACTGACATAAATTTTCACATTCATTGCTCTTATGAATTTTTCAGTATAAAAAAACTTATACAAATACATCAGACATAAATCCCTTATTATAGATTTTTAATATTTACAACTAAACATAATAATATATACCACAGGTAACGAAAATAACAGCAATGCTTCTATTTGATATAAATAAATATTATTCAAATGCAAAGTCTGAAATTTCCACAAATTCAATTTAAGCTATTTCAATTTTAAATAGGCTTCCTTTATTTCGTTATATGTGTTGTCACTAATTGGGCAAAGCGGTAAACGGAACTGATTTTCAATGATTCCCATACAGTGGAGCAAGGCTTTAATTCCGCCTGGATTTCCTTCCTTAAATAAAAGTCCGAATAAATCAAACATTTCATTATGCAACACTAACGCTTCAGCTAATTTATTTTTCAATGCAAGATCAGCCAAACTGCTGAGTTTTTCCGGCAATGCATTGGCAATTACGGAAATAATTCCTTGCCCGCCAATTGATATTATTGGAAGCGCCATAAAATCGTCGCCTGAAATTAATGAAAAATACTCCGGAGTATTTTTACTTATTTTTGTGCCCTGCGACAAATTGCCGGAAGCGTCTTTTATGGCTACAATATTTTTATTCTCCCAAGCAAGCCTGCTAACAGTTTTAGCATCAATATTAACACCTGTTCGTGACGGAACATTGTACAAAATAACAGGAACAGGACTTGCTTTTGAAATTGTCGTGTAATGCAAGTACATTCCTTCCTGTGAAGGTTTATTGTAATAAGGTGTAACTACAAGAATTCCGCTAACTCCGCTAAAATCGAATTTATCAATTTCCCTTAGCATCTTACGGGTATCGTTGCCGCCCATTCCTACAACTACAGGCAAACCAGACGATTTTTCCTTTATAAGTTTAACAATGTCCGATTTTTCTTCTTCGCAAAGTACAGATGTTTCTGCAGTTGTTCCCAATGCTACCAAATAGTCCATACCTCCTTTTACCTGATTACATACCACAGTTTCAAGAGCGTTAAAATCTACCTCATAGTTTTTTGTAAATGGAGTTACCAGAGCAACTCCTGCGCCTATAAAAAGCTTACTCATTTACTTGTTTTTTGTTTATTTGGCCAAGGTAAAAAATTTGTTGTTCGACAAAATACAACGCATTCTGATTTTGGCCAATGTTAATACTAAGGTCAAAATAATTTTTTAAATCCGTTTGTCCACCCACCTTAAATTTTGCCTTGGAAACAAGAGTAAGGTAATCAAGTGTAACATTTTGTTTTATAGCTATATTAAATAAGATGTCGAAATGCATCTCTGTAAAATTATCTACTTTACCGGATTTTGGGAACCCCAACCAATTAAGATCTTTTGGAATTATTGTATTAGATGTTGCATCCAATACAACATTTTCATTACAAACACACAAATCATTTAAAATAACATTCTTATTTATGAAATAGTTATGAATATACTGAAAAGCTTCTTTTTGCTCAGGCTGCCACAACACACCAACTTCTTTCACTAAACTCATAGTTGGTATTTCAGGGGTATGTTGTAATAAACCTGCTACTCTTGAAAGCAATTTTATGGCAATTTTTTCTTTTATTCTCATAACGAACAAATATAAGGAAATGAATCTAAAAGTTGTTTAACATGAAAACAAAAACTATATCAATCTAACATTTTCAGAAAATCATCTTCCGAAATAATAGGTACACCTAACTGTATTGTTTTTTCCAATTTATTTGGCCCCATATTTTCGCCAGCTACTACATAATTGGTTTTTTTGGAAATTGCCCCTACATTCTTGCCTCCATTTTGTTCTATTAAATTTTTCAATTCACTACGCGAAATTTTTTCGAATGTTCCCGATATTACAATATTTAATCCTTTAAGCTTATCTGTTTGAATGCCAAGTTTCTTTTCGTCTATTTTAAATTGTAAGCCTTGTTTCTTTAAAAAATCAATCAATTCAATGTGTTCCTTTTTTGAAAAATAATCAATTATACTTTCAGCAATTCTCTCTCCTATTTCATCAATCTCAATAAGTTTATCAAAATCTGCCGACTTTATATTTTCAATAGAATGCAGACTTTTAACTAATCTTTTTGCCACTGTTTCTCCCACAAATCTAATTCCTAATGCAAACAAAACCCGTTCAAAAGGAACATTTTTAGAAACTTCGAGGCCGGTTAAAATTCTTTCAGCCGATTTTTCTCCCATTCGTTCCAGCACAGAAATATTTTCTTTTGTAAGTCGGTACAAATCAGCAACTCCTTTAACCAAACCGTAATTAAAAAGTATTTCTATTGTTTCCTGACCAAGTCCATCAATATCCATTGCATTACGACTTACAAAATGCTCTATTTTACCTTTTATTTGTGAAGGACACCCGTTATCATTCGGACAATAACGCACAGTTTCACCTTCATTGCGAATCAGTCTTGCACCACATTCGGGACAGTATTCAATAAACATAACCGGTTGAAACATTGGATGTCTTCTTGTAATATCAACACCAGTGATTTTTGGAATAATTTCACCGCCTTTTTCAACAAAAACAGTGTCGTTTATGTGTATATCAAGATTTTGGATTATATCAGCATTGTGTAACGATGCCCTTTTAACAATGGTTCCTGCAATCAGAACTGGCTCAAGATTGGCTACAGGGGTAACTGCGCCAGTACGACCCACCTGGTATGAAACCGATTTTAAAACAGTGGCTGCACTTTCGGCTTTAAATTTATATGCAATTGCCCAACGTGGTGATTTGGCTGTTAAACCCATATTTTCCTGTAATTTTTTGGAATTTAACTTTATAACAATACCATCGGTTGCCACAGGAAGATGGTGTCGTTCGATATTCCATTTATCTATGTAATCAAAAACTTCATTCAAATTTTTATATAGTTTGGTATGCTCAGATATTTTAAAACCCCATTTCTTTGCTATTTGAAGATTTTGGTAATGCTCATCTGATGGGAGTATTTCGCCCAATAGGTAGTAAAAATATGCATCTAATTTTCTTGAAGCCGTAACCGATGAATTTTTACTCTTCAACGTTCCGGCAGCTGTATTCCTTGGGTTTGCCAAAAGTGGCTTACCTGCTTGTTCAAGCTCGGCATTTAATTCATCGAAAACTTTAAATGGCATCAAAATTTCACCGCGTATTTCAAAACTTGCCGGATAGTTGTTTCCTCTTAATTTTAAAGGAATTGACCGAATAGTACGTACATTGCCGGTTACATCGTCGCCACGTACACCATCACCACGTGTTACAGCCCTTACTAATTCTCCATTTTCATATAACAAACTTATAGATGTGCCATCAAATTTCAGTTCACAGACATATTCATAATCCGTTTCAATAATTTTACGAATACGTTTGTCGAAATCAATGATTTCTTCTTTTGAATAAGCATTTGACAGTGACAGCATTAAATAACTATGTTCAACTTGTTCAAATTCTACGTTTATGTCGCTACCTACACGCTGTGAAGGTGAATTAAGATTGAAAAATTCAGGGAAACAATTCTCTAATTTTTCAAGTTCCTTCATTTTCATATCGAAGTCAAAATCAGAAATAACATGTTGGTTTAATACATAGTAACTGTAATTATGTTCTTCCAACTCTTTCCGTAACTGTTCAATCCTTAGCTGGGCTTCATTTTTGTCCATAATTCTTGCTTTAGAGCAAATATAAATGAAATTTTACACTTAAATGCAGGCGTACATAAACAGACAAGATAATTATGTGTTCTTACATAAGGCCTGTATATTTATTTAGAATTTCAAATAAATTAAGAAACTGTTTTGAATTTCGGGAAAACGTAGAAAAACAATTGACGGCTTACAAATCGGGAACGATAACCAAAGAGAATGTCAACAAACGCGGTTACAACAAGTTTTTGGAAATATTCAACCATGTAAAGGTTGCGATAAATCAATAGAAAATCAGAGAAGACGAACAATGGGATGGCTTGAAAGGTTATCTGACCAATACCACACTGGACGCGAAGCAGGTTTACGAGCAATATGCGGTTTATGGGTGATAGAGCGTGCTTACAGAGTGACCAAGGGTACGCTTGAGATGCGTCCCATGTTCCATTTTACGCAAAAGCGTATCGAAGCACATGTTTGCATCTTTTTTGTCGCTTATAAAGTCTACAAAGAATTGGAACGCATTATGAAACTGAGCAACATCAACTTGAGTGTAGACAAAGTCTTGAATATCGCTAAAACCGTAACCACTTTGAAAATCAAACTCCCCGAAAGTAAAGA
>JAITWJ010000044.1 GCA_031285325.1 Bacteroidales bacterium | reverse complement strand
GGCTCTAAAGTTCGCTATCTATCGGACGACCATTCAGCTATTGTAACATCTACTCTTCATTATTACAGTTCCAAATGGGGATCAGGCCCCAGGTTTAAGCATCATAAAAACGACAGTCCATATAATGCAACAAATTTGAAAGATTATGCAGGACCCAGTATTTCCGGCCTCGCCAATATAAAGTACCCCGGAAGTGTTACGACTTATACCTTAGCTAACGCACGGCCAGGAACAATAACATGGGAAAAAAGCGCCGGCAGCCCGTTTAACATATCGCCCACTACCGGCAGTACAACAAATGTTACACAAACAGCAGGTTCAGGTACAGGAACGCTTACGGCAAAAATAAATGGTGTGGTTGTTGCAACTAAAACTATCACGGCATCTACAGTTACAATTAACGGTGGAATTAATGGCCCCGATGCAGTCAATAGAGGACAAACCGATGTTTCTTACTGGTTGCCTCATATACTGGACCTGACATATAATTGGGAATACGGGTATTTTAATTTAGCTTCAAGTAACGGTTTTTCGTCATGTTCATTTAATGTTCCACAAAGTTTCGGTATTGGCAGCGAGGAGGTATTGAGATGTGTAGTAAAATTCAATGGCGCTACTGTTGTTACTTTTTATAAACATGTAGAAATTTATTAACGGTTTAATTTTCAAACTGCTGAATAAAGTATAATGCAAAGCCTTGCAGGTTAAAACTTGCGGGGCTTTGTTCATTAAAAATAACACTATAATTGTGCTTATAAATGCACAGCGGGTTTCAATACTTAACTGTTTCTTCGTTTTCCAATTCTGTCTTATCCATTTTTTTACCGTTCATGGCTCTCCATACGTACCAAATATAATACAGCACAAAAGGAATCAGGAGCGAAACATAACTCATAGCGATGAGCGTATAACGGCTCGACGAACTGTTTTCAATGTTCAAACTGCTTTGTAAATATTCTCCATAAGCGGGGTAATAACAAGTATTATTAAGTCCGGCCGTCAGTAAAAGTGCAAAAACAGTAAGCACTGTTCCAAACCCCGCAAACCAGATTCCTTTAAAAGAGTGTTTAAATATTCCTATGAATATGCCTGTTAAAACCAACACAATACCTGTTAAAAGAATGCCAGCAACCAATGGCATAGCCAACAGATTGTTCAGATATTTATATGGTTCCATGTAAACAAGTCCGTTTTGGTCGTACGCAAATCCATTAGCTATCAGAATATTTATCAAAAAGAAGATGAAAGTAATTAAAAACGGTATTGTAGTTATTTTTATAATGCAGCGCGATCTTTTCTCGATTTCTTCATCGTCTATGGTATTTATAAAGTAGAGCGCACCAAGGATACGTGCCAATAAAAACACCGCCAACCCCAATGAAAGGTTAATAAATGTTGCGTAGCGGGTAAAGTTAAAGGCTAATTCCAGCCCTCCAAAGCTGCCGCGCCAGACAGAGCTGATAGTACCGCTGTTGTTGGTTACAATTTCAAATTGCGAACCGGTAAAAAATGTCGCCACTGTTGTTCCCAACAGAATTGTTCCCAGTAAACCGTTTAAAAACAAAAATATTTCGTACACTTTTGTACCAAGAAAATTATTTGATTTTGAACGAAATTCATATCCTACTGTTTGGATTATAAAGCAAAACAGTATAAGAATCCAAACCCAATACGCACCTCCGAAACTGGTGGAATAAAACAACGGGAACGATGCGAAAAAAGCGCCTCCGAAGGTTACCAGGGTTGTAAATGTAAACTCCCATTTATGACCTATACTGTTTATTAACAGATCGCGATCTGTTTTGGTTTTCCCGATACGGTAAATCAACGTTTGTCCGCCCTGCACAAATAATAAAAACACTAATAATGCCCCTAAAATGGATACTATAATCCACCAATACTGCTGTAATTCTAAATATGATAACTTTTCAAACATAACTTTTTATCCCTCTCTCGGACCTTTTTTAATTTGTGAAATCATTATTTTTATTTCTGCTATTAACAGAACGGTAAATGTAATTGCAAAAAGTATAAATGTTGTTTTTACAGATCCTACACCGATTTGCGAAACGGCTGATACTGTCGGCATCAAATCCTGGATAACCCAGGGCTGCCGTCCAACTTCTGCTACAATCCATCCGCACTGCGTGGCAATGTAAACCAGCGGGATACAAATAACTGCCAATCTGTAAAACCATTTTTTCTCATACAAACTGTTTTTACATGCCCACCATAAAGCCATTGCCAACACGATGAAACAAATACATCCCAAACCTATCATAACCCTGAATGCCCAAAAATTGAGAGGGACATTTGGAACTAAACGGGCAATATTTTGTTTGAATACATCAATATCAGAGTCATAATAATAACCGTATCCGAAATATCGAAAATAGCTATCAATCCATTCTTCGTTTTCGAACAATGCTTTTGTTTCTAAATAAGTTTGCGTATCAACGTTTTTTGCATCTTTCATTCGGCGAAGTACGTTTTGGGCTTCTTTCCCGCGCTCAGCTTTTTCGTATGCAGACATTATACCTTGTGTGTTGTTGCCTTCTATTAAATCTGTTATTCCGGGAACAAAAGCATTAAAATCGTGAAATGCCATTAATGAAAGCATTTTGGGAACCTTTAAAGCGAATACTTCCTTTTCGTATAAGCGGTCGGGGTTACCGGCGGGCGTTCCCCATGCTATAATAGAAAACGGAGCGCCTTCCTGCCCGTTATACAGTCCTTCTATAACGGCTAATTTCATGGGTTGTTCTTTAGCCACCTGCCGTGCAGAACTGTCGCCTGTTACGAACAGTACCAATGAACCTGCCAGTCCGAAAGCCGCTCCAATAATTATGCTTTTACGGGCCATATCCTGATGGCGTTTTTTCAACAAAAACCAACAACTTATTCCTACAACAAAAATTCCTGCAGTCATAAAGCCTGATGTCACGGTATGAATAAATTTATTTATTGCTGTTGGCGAAAGTAATATTGCCCAGAAATCTACCATTTCGTTACGGGCAGTTTCAGGGTTAAAACGCATCCCAACAGGATTCTGCATCCATGCATTGGCTACCAAAATCCACAAAGCTGAAAGATTAACTGCCAAAGCTACCAACCATGTAGAAATTAAGTGAAACCTTTTACTGACCCTGTTCCAGCCAAAAAACATAACAGCAACAAATGTAGCTTCCATAAAAAACGCCATAATACCTTCTACAGCCAATGGAGCGCCGAAAATATCGCCTACAAACCACGAATAATTCGACCAATTGGTGCCAAACTGAAATTCCAGTATTAACCCGGTAGCAACACCAACAGCGAAGTTTATACCGAAAAGCGTCATCCAAAACTTAGTCATTTGTTTCCATTCCTCTCTACCGGTACTTACATATTTCGTTTCCATTATGGCAATAATAAAAGTAATACCCAAAGTAAGCGGAACAAAAATCCAATGATACATGGCCGTGAGTGCAAACTGTAAACGCGACCAGTCAATTAATGAAAAATCAACAACCTGTTCCATAAAAATTACCAATTGTAAGTTATTAAAAAATTTACCGACTGTAAGCTACTAAAAAATTAAATACAAAAAAGAAGTAGATTTAATTTAGAAACTGTATTGAATTTACAGGCAGTGCGCCCAACGGTTGCTTTGAACATTCCCGCTGGCGGAATTTGGGTATATTCCGTCTGTTCCATGCCTGCAAAGGCAGTATTTTTAACAATCGTGTACATGATTGTGCTTTACGAGAGCCGGGATTTAACAATCGTGTACATGATTGTGCTTTCCGAGAGTTGGGATTTAACAATTGTGCGCACGATTGTTAAAAAACCGGCTGCAGAAACCACTCGCACGTCTTTGCTATGAACTGCGAGGAACGAAGCAGTGACGGCATGCGTCATCTCTCTCTTAATTATTATTGTCCATTATCAATTATTTTTCTACGTTTCTTGGAATTTAATTGTTTATTGATTGTAATCAATATCAATGTATCTGTATTTTAATTATAATTTCTTCGATAATATTTACGAAACTTATAGTTTTGTGCACAAAATTTAGCCGAACAAATGAAAACAACTGCATTTAATGAAATACACAAAAATATTGGCGCCAAAATGGTTGAATTTGCCGGTTTTGAGATGCCTGTTGAATACACCGGAATAAGAGATGAACATATTACTGTAAGAAAAGCAGTAGGCGTATTTGATGTTTCACACATGGGCGAGTTTTTGGTTAAAGGTCCAAATGCGTTAGAACTGATAAAAAAAATAACTTCAAACAACCCTGCCGTTTTAACTCCGGGGCAAGCACAATACTCATGCTTTCCTAATGGGAAAGGTGGTATTGTTGACGACCTGCTCGTGTACTGCCTCGGTCCGGAAAAATATATGCTGGTTGTTAATGCTGCAAATATTGAAAAAGACTGGAACTGGGTGGTTAGCCAAAATAATACTGGCGCAATTATTGAAAATATTTCCGAAACTATAAGCCAACTGGCCATTCAAGGGCCGAAAGCTATGGCTGTACTTCAAAAATTGACTCGTGTTGCCCTGTCTGAAATTAAAACATACACTTTTATAAACGGAGAAATTGCCGGAATAAACGATGTTATTGTTTCTGCCACCGGATATACAGGATCAGGCGGCTTTGAACTTTATTTCGGGAACAATTCGGCAGAAAAAATATGGAATGCTATTTTTGAAGCAGGCGAGGAATTCGGGATAAAACCCATTGGGTTAGGAGCACGCGACACCTTGCGGCTCGAAATGGGTTATTGCCTGTATGGAAATGATATTAACGACGCCACTTCGCCAATCGAAGCAGGGTTAAGCTGGATTACAAAATTCAACGAAGGGCGTAATTTTATTGATCGCGACTTTCTTGCGATGCAAAAAAATAAAGGCGTATCGAAATGTTTACGGGGATTTGTTTTATCTGAAAGAGGAATTCCAAGGCATGGTTACGAACTTGTAAATTCGGAAGGCACGACTATTGGTACGGTTACATCCGGAACAATGTCGCCCGTTTTGGAACAGGGAATTGGCATGGGCTATATCAATACTGAGTATTCAGCCTTTGACACGCAAATTTTTGTAAAAATAAGAAACAAAAATATACCTGCTAAAGTGGTGAAGATGCCATTCATTATTTTATGAAAGTAAAGACGGTAAATTAAGTAATCACTACAAATAATAAGTGAGGTAATCGAAACATTTAAGTAATTTTTTGAGGCAAAACAACTTCAGGGAATTGTTTCCAAAGTTTCTGATTATATTGTTTTGTATTCTTCCAAGAATAAAACAAGATTGTTCATATTATTCCGAAGTTAACACCAATTTTATCATGCAATATTTCCACCTGTTCCGGGTACAGTATCATGCTGTTGGTATGACTGAAATATCTGGTTATCACACGCGGCATAACTGCAAGTTTACGGCTGTAAGATACGGTATTTGGACGGGCTAAAATAACCACCAGCAAGTCGTTCTCTTTCAACTCGCCCGCAATAATTTGCATATTGGGTGTTTCTGTAAAAAAACGGATATGTTTTTCCGAAAAAGACATAGTTTTATTCATACTTGTTATACTCTCTACTGTATCTTTATCGGCAATGAACAGCAACTCGCCCGATATGTTACGGTGAAGCGTATGCAGCAAGAGCATCCATGCCTTAAAACCTGCCTCGTGACCGGCATTATTTGGTATCAACACATATATTTTGCGGAACATTACAATTTTGGTTTTCATATTAACTACCATGAGTGTTTGCGGGCAGTTTTCAAGTAATTTTTCGATAATTGTTCCGAAAAAATATTTTGCAGTACCCGATTGTCCGCTCCAACCAAGTACAATATGTGTTACCTGTATTTCCATAGCCGCATGTATTATTCCTTCGGAAATATTACTGTCTATACGCATAGCAGGCATATAACGCACATTGGCCGCATTAGCCTGATTGACAAAATAATCGACAAATGATTTCTCTTTAAGTATAGACTGTTCCAACTGTTGCGGATTGGTTGCTATTGTTAGCGGCGTAACACTGGAATTACTGTTTGACTGGTTTATCATAATAGCAAAGTCAAAAAGCGTTAATGCAGTTTCAGGATTGGAAACAGGTACCAGAATACGGTCAGATTTACGGTCTTTAACATCATGTTTTTTTTGTTGCAATGCAACTAATCGTCCTGCATAATCGGTTAAATAAGTACTTATCAAACATGTAAACAATATGATTAATACGGTTCCGTTTATGATTTGTTCATTGAAAATTTCCATTCGATACCCTACTATAACTACCGCAATGGTGGCAGCAGCATGAGAGCAGCTTAGCCCGAAAAACAACAGCCGTTCGGCTCTGGTATAACGATACAGCAATTGCATAACAAAAGCGGCAATATACTTGCTTAACAGTGCTACAAATACCAGTGTTGCTGCAAATATTAGTGTATCAAATCCTTTAAAAAACGCCCGTACATCTACTAACATTCCTATATATATAAGAAAAAACGGAACAAAAACAGAGTTTCCGATAAATATGGTTCGAGTCATTAATGTTGATTGATGCGGTATTGTACGGTTGAGTACCAACCCACACATAAATGCTCCCACAATAGCTTCAATGCCGGCTAACTCAGCCAAAAACCCCGACATGAACAACGATGTAAGAACAAAAATATACTGTGCAGTATCGTCGCTTTGGAAGTGCGAGAAATACCAGCGGCATATTTTCGGGAAACACCAAAACATAACAAACATGAGAGCGCCAAGCAGCACAATGGTTTTAACCCAGAAAAACACACTTAACACCCCTTCGTAATATGTAATTATAATGGTTAGGAACATCAATACGGCCATGTCGGTAATAATTGTTCCTCCTATACTCACCACAACAGGCTCGGCTTTTGTTATATTCAACCGACTTGCAATGGGGTACGAAACAAGCGTATGCGTAGAAAACATACAGGCCAACAGCAAAGAAGCGGTAATATTGAAACTGAAAACATAATAACTAAGTACAAAGCCCAGAACAAAAGGAATTACAAATGTACAAATGCCAAACCACACGCTTTTAAACTTATTCTTCCTAAAACCGAACATATCTATTTCAAGCGTCATCATAAACATTAGATACATCAACCCTGCCGTAGATAACAATTCCAACCCCGACCCCTCGCCAATCAGATTAAATCCTTTAGGCCCGATTATTATTCCCGACAGTATCAAACCAAAAATAGAGGGCATACCTATTCTCTTGCAAGCAGAAGGAACTACCAACATAATGAACAGGCAAAGAGCCAATACAATAACCGGGTTTTCTATAGGAAGATGCATATTCTGCATATAAAAGTATATCAAATTACTCCATTGTGCAAATTTTTGAATAACTCTTTTGTTTTATCCTTGTTATTTTCAATTATTTCGAGATTATGAAATAAATAATTACCGGCAGGTAAATTAGACACACTATTGAAAATTATTCTGATTTGTTAATGCTATTGTCAAAACAGTAATCTCAAAAAAACAGTTATATTTATATCATTTTAGCAATCGTAATTTTATGATAATCCTAACTTTGATTTGCTTTTGAAATACATAACATAAAAAACAAATTTAACCGAAAAATGAAAAAGGCAACAATAGGTATCGACATAGGCGGAACAAATACCGTTTTAGGTATTGTTGACATGAAAGGTAATGTATTAACAAAAAACAGCATGTTAACTCCTAAACACGGAGAAATTGACTTGTTTATTACCGATCTGTCTGTAGTAATTAATAAAATGGTTGAATCTGTCAGACATTCAACTGTAGAAATTGAAATAACGGGTATAGGCATTGGTGCGCCAAACGGTAATTATTACACGGGTAATATTGAATATGCTCCAAACCTGTCGTTTAAAGGTGTAATTCATTTTGTTGAAAAAATGAAAACTCATTATCCGGACTTAAAAATAAAATTAACCAACGATGCTAATGCCTCAGCAATTGGAGAAATGATGTACGGCGGGGCAAAAGGCATGAAAAATTTTGTAATATTCACTCTCGGTACAGGTGTTGGCAGCGGAATAATTGTGAATGGCAATTTGGTTTACGGCCACGAAGGTTTTGCCGGCGAGTGCGGCCACACGGTACTTATACCCGGAGGCCGGCTGTGTGGTTGCGGCGTTTTAGGCCATCTCGAAGCGTATTGTTCTGCAACAGGTATGAAAAGAACAGCTTTCGAACTTCTATCTTATTATAATGCATCAGAGAGTTTGTTAGCCAAAATATCTTATAACGAACTTGATGCTAAAATAATTTATGAGGCAGCCCTTAAAGGTGACAGAATTGCACTTGACGTATTTAAAAAAACCGGCGAATGGTTAGGGCAAGGCCTGGCAAACACAGTTCACCATCTGAGCCCTGAAGCCATTTTCCTTTTCGGAGGGCCAACAGTTGCAGCAGATCTAATCTTCAATCCTGCAAAAGAAAGTATGGAAAAACACCTGCTTCCGTTTTTCAAAAACAAAATAAAAATACTGCCATCGCAGCTGAAACATGGCGATGCTGCTATTGTTGGTGCCAGTGCTTTAGTTTTTATGGAGCAGGATTAAATAATTTGTTTCAGTAAATATAATGGCTTTTGCATTCTTATTACTGCCTGCAAACTTCTTCGAGCGACGAGGTTAATTCCATCAACACAGGTATATCTATGTTCTGAGGACATTTGTTGGTGCACTTTCCACACGAAACACATAGCGAAGCCTGTTGCCCTGCTGCTTTGAGCAATCCGTATTCCATGTCGAACAAGAATTTGCACATTGGATGTTTCTCGTGAAGGTTACGTGTGTAATTATTGTAAACTGCAAGGTTTTTGGGTATATCCACGCCTTCGGGGCAGTTCATGCAATAGCGGCAACCGGTGCACTGCACAGTACCGGCTTTACGGTATTCCATAAGCGCACGGCTTACAACACTGTACTCGTTGGCGGTGAGCGGCACTAAGGGGCTGAATGTTTTCAGGTTGTCATTCAGCTGTTCGGGCGAGCTCATTCCGCTGAGCACCACCTGTACTCCCTGCAGTGAGGCTGCATAGCGAAGCGCCCACGATGCCGGCGAAGCGCCAGGTTGTGCACGGGTAAATATACTTTCGGCTTTGTTTCCGGGGTGTGCAAGCGCTCCTCCCCGCACTGGTTCCATTATGTGTACGGGAATACTGCGCGACGCGAGTACTTCATATTGTTCGCCGGCGTTTTGCTGTTCCCAGTCAACGTAGTTAAGTTGAATTTGGGCAAAATCGAAATGATGTTCTTCAACAGTCTGTTTCAGAAACTGTGGCGTATCGTGAAAAGAGAAACCGAGTTTGCGGATATATCCGGCTTCTTTTTTGCGCATTAACTGTTCGTAAACGTTGCACCGGCTGGCTATTTCTGCGAACGACTGCTTGATGTTGTGAATGAGGTAGTAGTCAAAATAATCTGTACGGCACTTCCTGAGCTGTTCGTTAAATATGCGTTCAACATCGGCGGCTGTTTGTATGAATGCCAACGGCATCTTGTTTGCCAGGCTATACGATGTACGGCTGTGTCGCGAGAGGGCTTCGCCGGCAAAATTCTCCGATTCACCATTGTGGTACATCCATGCGGTGTCAAAATAATCTACTCCTCCTTCAATTGCCGTATCAACCATTGTTATTGCGGCATTTTTGTCTATTTTTCCGGTTCCGTCAATGCAAGGCAACCTCATAAGCCCGAATCCAAGCAGCGAAGTTTCGCCGTTTCCCAAGTTCCGTTTCTCCATATTATGTTTTTTTATTCTTTATACACATTTATTTCGCCGTAAAGATATGTTTAATTGACAATTGACAACCTTAGACAATTAATATTTGTCCATTATTCTTTCTCATTCCTTTTTCCTGTGCTAGGATGTGTTCGAACCGTTTTGGTGTCTTCCGAATACGTGCCTGCAAGCTCCTGTATCAGGTTGGTTATGGCCGAAGTTTCTTCGTTCAGGGTTTTTGCGGCAACGTTTCCGTATGTGTCGAACACAATTTGCAGGCGGCGGGCGGCGGTGCGAACACTTTCGGTGAAATGTTTCTGATGGTTCGGTAAAGGTAGCATCACTTGATGGAAGGTTCCCATAAGGGTGTGCGGTGGGGTAACTGTCCATTATCAATATTCTTCAATTGTTTTTTTATGTTTCCCTAAATTAAAAACGGTTTCTAATTTTTTCTGTTTCCTAAAACTTATCCACCCTGTAAACTTTCCGTAACCGCGCTGTAACATGCTCGCTCTATTTTTGCCGCATCAAAAAAATAATTAAAAGACAATGCAAGTAAAGTTATTACAATTAAGAACCGTTAAACGAAACGTTTTAGGGATACTGTTTTCTTTTGTGGCGGCGGCGGCTTTTGCGCAAACAGGCACAGTAAAAGGAGTGGTGGTTGACAGCAAAACCAATGAGGCGCTAATGTATGCCACCGTAATGATTGAAGGGACTGCCAATGGATCGGCCACCGATTCGGCCGGAAATTTTATCATTCCCAATGTTCCTGCCGGCACACACACGCTGGTATCGTCTTATCTGGGTTATTTGCCGTTAAAAAAAGAGGGCATTGTAGTGGAGCGCGGAAAAGAAATCGAGGTCATATTAATTTTAAGCGCTGATGAAACTATTTTTGAAGAAGTAGTAGTTACCGCCCGTGCCAATCGTGAGAGTGAAAATGCGCTGATAGCCGTACAAAAGCAGTCGTTGCTTGCCACACAGGCCGTTGGTGCACGCGAACTTTCGCGCAAGGGCATTGGCAACGCACAGGCGGCGGTGGCGCAGGTTTCGGGCGTTTCGCGGCAGGAGGGTGTGAAGAATGTATTTGTGCGCGGGTTGGGCGACCGCTACAATGTTACGATGCTCAACGGGTTTCCCATTCCCTCCGAAGACCCGGAGTACAAGAATATTTCGCTTGATTTCTTCGGTACTGACGTGATAAAAAACATCAGTGTAAGTAAAGTTTTCGGTGCGCGCGATTACTCTGATGTTGGCGGCGCCGTTATCAATATTTCATCGAAAGAGCTGGCAGGCGATTATGCGCTGGGGGTGGACGTTTCGGCAGGCGTAAACACATCGGTTGCCGGAGCAGATTTTCTTCGTCAGGATGGGTCGAATTACTTTGGATTTGCCAGTACGCAACGGCCGCTGGAAAACAAATTCTCTTTCTCCAACAGCCTCGACCCCTCAAAGGTGTCGCTTCCTGTCAATCACGGGTTGGTAGTTTCGGGCGGAAAGCTGTTTAAAATGGGGGCAAACAACAATCCGCTTTCGTTTTTTGCAGTGGCATCGCACAGTGTCGATTATTCCGTTACAGAGGAAACGGTTCGCAACAGTAATACCGCCGGCACTGTCTGGCAAGACCAGAAGGGGAACAGGTATTCGCAAAACATCAACCAGCTTGTGCTCGCCAATGCTATATACGGTATCAATAAGAAACATAATCTGCAATACAATTTTATGCTGGTACACGCCAACCATCAATATGTGGGCGACTATTACGGTTACAATTCAGAGCGTTATCAGGATAGCCCCGGCTATACCGGCTTTATGCGCCGCCAGCAAACCAACGATAATATGTTGCTCTCAAACCAGGTGCTTACCGACTGGAAGATGTCGGGAAAATGGACCTTAGACGCGGGCGTTTCGTACAACCTGATAACCGGCTTACTGGAACCCGACCGGCGCGAGAATTATTTTTCGCAGCAGGACAAAGGCGCGTATATCCTCACCGGAAGCAACCGTCAGAAACGTTTCTTCTCAGCGCTGACGGAAGACGACATCAACGTGAAAACCGCGCTGACCTACCGCCTGAACGATCGCTCAGAAAACAACCGGCTGACGGTGGGTTACAACGGTCGTTTTGCCGATACCGGATTTGAATCTGTTGAATACAATTTCAGTGCAGTAAGCGGACTGTTTGATATGGAGCAGGTGAAATTAGACGATTTGTACAATCAGGCTAACTTGGAAAACAATACATTCCGCATGGCCATCGGCGACGCCAACACATATCACGTGCGAAAACAGATACACACCGCGTTTGCCGAAGCATCGTATCAATTACTGAAAAATTTGAGCGGAAATATCGGGCTGAGAATGGACAGGGTGGACATGGCGGTAGATTACCGTGTGCAGCACACAGCGCCCGGAACAGTAGAAATTATCAAAAATTATTTCCTGCCGAGCCTTAACCTGAAGTACGACATGAACGCCAAGCATAGCCTCCGTTTGGGAGTGAGCAAAACCTACACGCTGCCGCAGGCAAAAGAGATTTCGCCCTACCAGTACGTGAATATTTCGTTTGCAAGCCAGGGTAACCCTAACCTGAAACCTTCCGACAACTACAATGTGGATTTAAAGTGGGATTACTACATTACTTCGGGCGAGCTGATTTCGCTTACCGGTTTCTACAAACATATTAAAAATCCTGTCGGACGTGTGGACGAGGGTAATTCAGCCGGCTTACTCACTTACAACAATATTGGCAAACAAGCCACTGTAGGCGGCGTGGAAATGGAAATCCGCAAACATATTTTCGACCGTTCCGGCGCTGGAACGGAGCAAACAAACAGGCTTTCGGCCGGCTTGAACGCATCGTATATTTATACCAACCTCACGCTCGACATTCGCAACACCGAAGCCCGAAACAGCCAGCTCGAAGGTGCATCGCCTTTCATTGCCAACTTCGACCTGTCGTATAATTACGCAAAAAAAGACCGTATATTGCTGGCAACGCTCGTGCTGAACTGTTTCAGCAGCCGTATTCACACTGTGGGGGCAGGTGGTTTTAACGACATTATGGAAGAAGGCGTTCCAACGCTTAACTTTGCGGCATCGTACAATTTCAACAGTCATTTTACACTGAAAGCCAACGCTTCAAATCTGTTAGATCCATCTTTCCGCTTAACGCGCGAAAGTTCAACAGGCGAAAAAGTAACGCTCAACGAATATAAAAAGGGACTAAATCTAAGTATCGGACTAAGCTATGAATTTTAATTGCATGGGTGTGTGGACTGTTCCACAGCCGCAAAGGCACGGCTTTTTAATTGATAATTGACAGTGAAGAAGAAAATTTATCTGTACTTTGGTTGGGGACATATTGCCGCCACATGGCGAGGATTTAATGTTTACGAACTTTCCCACGATTCAAAACCAAGTCCCGACAGGTTTTCCTTTTCTAATGTATCTTTCAGTCTTTGCGAAAAATAAACGGTTGTTGTATCGTCTTCGCTTGCAAAAATATCTTTATCCTCAATTAATTCCTGCCTGAAATGCGGCGAGAATATTACATCTTTATCTCTGTCGGACTTCTCCAAATCAATAACATCTGCAATATAATGAGGAATATGAAGTATATAATATTCCACAACGCTATTCCCATGACGAACATCTACCGGCAACCAGTGTATGTCGCTGCTGTTTCTGCAATTTCGGGCAATTATATTTTTCATTTTACCGGAGCACAGCGGTATATTCAAATCCGTTATTAAATAATCGGGGAAAATACCATACCGCATTTCTATCGTAAATTTCCTCCATTCCGTTTCGAGCGGCAAGCCCTCACAAACCATGCATACGTCTATATCGTCGGGAGAATATCCGAAACCGAACTTTTGCCTGTCGTAATCGTCGCTTTCGTAAGGAAAATGTACTTTACTCATATTTTATTTTCTTTTAAAATGATATTTATATTGTATGATAATTTGAGGATGCAAAGTTAATGGATTTTGCATAGCCCGAAGGGCTTTATCTTCCGTACGGTTACGGAAGCATGGCTTTTCAGGATGGAGGTGAATGGTTTTGGGTGTACTGTTCTCAGACTATAAAAAATGCGAACGAGTTATCAGGCCAATTTAATTGTACATATAAATTGCACAATTTTTTTTTCAAAATTGCTTTGTGTATTTTTAAATCGAAAATCAAAAAGAATCATGGAAAAAGTTGTTGAAAGATTTATTCGTTATGTCAAGGAATGTACCACTTCCGATCCTGATAGCACTACTTGCCCAAGTACATTTAGCCAGGTTGAGTTCATGAAAAATTTAGAAGCAGAGTTAAGAACTATTGGGTTAAAGGAAATAGAACATAACAATTACAGATATTTAACGGCAACAATACCTGCAAATGGACTTGAAAACTGCCCTGTGGTTGGTTTTATAGCGCATATTGATACCAGCCCCAATTTTAAAGGCGAAAATGTAAACCCGCAGATTATTGAAAATTATGACGGAGGAGTTATAAAACTCAACGGTGGAGTAGAAATTAATCCTGCTGAATCTCCCGAACTACTGAATTATACAGGCCAATCGATAATAACGACTGATGGAACAACTTTGTTGGGAGCTGACGATAAGGCCGGCGTTGCCGAAATTGTTACTGTTTCAGAAAATTTAATGAGAAACGATAAAATTAAACACGGAAAAATAAGAATCGGGTTCACTGTTGATGAAGAAATTGGGAAGAGCACCGATCTTTTTGACATAAAAAAGTTCGGTGCCGACTTTGCTTACACCATCGACGGTGGCGGACTTGGTGAACTTGAGTTTGAAAATTTCAACGCTGCATCGGCAAAAATTATTATAAGCGGACAAAGTGTCCACCCCGGATATGCAAAAAATAAAATGATAAACGCATTGCTCATCGCTCATAAAATAGTTTCGATGCTGCCACCCGCGCAACGGCCCGAACACACTGAAAAATACGAAGGGTTTTTTCATTTGGATTCATTAAACGGAAACGTTGATAAAGCTGTGATGCAGCTTATAATACGCGACCACGATTTTGAAAAATTTGAAACAAGAAAGAAATTACTGAAAGAAGTTGTTGAATTTATTAATCTTGAATTTGAAAAAGAATTAGTTGAACTCGATTTGAAAGATTCGTATTACAACATGCGTGAAAAAATTGAACCAGTAATGTACATTGTTGAAATAGCAAAAACAGCAATGGAACAAGCCGGAGTAACACCAACAATAAAAGCTATTCGCGGAGGTACCGATGGGGCACGGTTATCTCATGAAGGGCTGCCTTGCCCGAATATTTTTACAGGCGGACATAATTTTCACAGTCCTTTAGAATTTTTGCCCATTCCTTCGATGTTTAAATCAATGGAAGTTATTTTGAATATTGTACAATTAGTCGGAAAATTTAGATAAAATGTTCAATCGTTTTCTTGAATTCATAGAAAAAAAGCAGCTTTTTGAACAACATCAGAAGATTCTGCTTGCCATAAGTGGAGGAATAGACAGTATGGTTTTATTGCATTTGTTCGAAAAATCGGGCTACGAATACGGTATTGTACATTGTAATTTCAATTTACGCGGCGAAGAATCGGACGGCGACGAGAATTTTGTAAAACAACAGGTTTCAATACATGGTGTTCCTGCATTTTTTCAGAATTTTGAAACTGAAGAGTATGCACGGTTAAACGGTTTTTCAATTGAAATGGCTGCGCGTGAACTACGATACAGGTATTTCGAAAAAATTCGTTCCGTGAATAACTACGATTATATAGCCACAGCTCACCATCTCGACGATTTGATTGAAACTTTTTTTCTAAACCTTTCACGAAAAACAGGGATTAAAGGATTAACAGGGATTAAAGAAAAATCGGAAAAGATAATAAGGCCATTGCTTTTTACCGACAGGAATGAAATTGAAGAATTTGCACGGGAAAGTTTTATAAACTTCCGGGAAGATTCAACTAACAACGAAGTAATTTTCCAACGCAATTTCTTGCGTCATAAAATATTGCCGTTTTTTAGTGAAATGAACCCTTCATTCAACAAAAATATTTTGGCAAGTATCGAAAACCTCAAGGATGTTGAAACAATTTATTCAGGATTTATTCATAATGAGAAAGCAAAAGTTATTGTCGAGAAAAAACATTACAATATAATCGATATTGAACAGCTTTTAAATACAATGTATCCCAAAACCTTGCTTTTTGAAATACTTACCGCTTTCGATTTTAATTCGGCAGTAATAAATGAAATTTTTGAAAGTCTAAATAATGATTCAGGGAAACAGTTTTTTTCGAAAAACTACCGCGTTGTAAAAGATCGTGGACACTTGTTTATAATTTCAAACGAAAACAAGGAGGAACATATTTATTATATTGAAGAAGATGATATTGAACTTTTTAAGCCACTCAATTTAGTTATAGGAAAACATAACGCGAATGATTTTATAATCGAAACCGAACCAAATGTTGCCTGTATAGATTACGATGAACTTGAATTTCCGCTTCTGATTAGAAGATGGAGGCAGGGCGATTATTTTCAGCCACTTGGAATGACTGGTTATAAAAAAGTGAGTGACTTTTTTATAAATGAAAAAATACCGCTCCACGAAAAAGAAAATTCATGGTTTTTATGCAGCGGTAAAAAAATTGTCTGGATTATTGGCTACCGTATCGACAACAGGTTTAAAATTACCGGAGAAACAAAAACAGTACTAAAAATTGAATTAAAACAATAAAAAAGAAATCTACTGAATGTTTTTTATTACCGCTCTTATATATTTTGCGGTCATTCTTGCATATTCAATATGTATTGCAGGAAACTGTTACTTGGTTGGTTCGTTACCGTTAACTTCCCAAGTATTTCCTGAATTAAACAATTCATCAACACAGGTAATTTTTCTGTTTTTACTAACTTCTTTTATTTGTGTTTCAACTTCAATATCGTAAACAGGTGCAGCTACACTGCGGATTACTCCAAAAACAACAGGGAAATCGGGCAGTTGCATATTTATTAACGACATATGGATTGATGGATCGGGATCGTTAGCATCATGAACTAAAATATCATCGGCAGCAATACCGTTTTCTCCAATTTTCACAACTTTTAGTTTCCCTTTCTCAAAAATTATTCCTTTACTGTTTCCTTCGCCAAAAATCATTGGTTTACCATGCTCAACAATCAATTGTCGGTCATTACGAAATGCAGGGTCATTAATTACACTGTGAATCCCATCGTTAAAAATCACACAATTTTGAAGTATTTCCACAATTGATGTTCCTTTATGTTTTGTTGCTTCTGTAAGTACCGATTCACTTAATTTAATATTACTGTCAATTGAACGAGCGAAAAAAGTTCCACGGGCGCCAATAACAAGTTGACCCGGCACAAAAGGATCTTCAACTGTTCCAAATGGCGAGGTTTTGGTTTTAATTCCTCTGTCCGAAGTAGGAGAATACTGTCCTTTTGTTAGTCCGTAAATTTTATTGTTGAAAAGAATCAGGTTAACATCAATATTTCTTCTGACCAAATGTATAAAATGGTTTCCGCCAATGGCCATAGCATCGCCATCACCGGTAATTACCCAAACATTTAAATCAGGATTGGCAATTTTAACACCTGAAGCAACAGCCGTTGCCCTACCATGAATAGTATGAAAACCATATGTACTCATGTAATAGGGGAACCTTGAGGAACATCCGATACCGGAAACAACAACAAATTTCTCGTGCGGTATTCCCATTCCTGCCATTGTCCGCTGAACGGCGTTCATTATTGCGTAATCTCCGCAACCCGGACACCAGCGCACTTCATTATCGCTTTTAAAATCGTTAATGGTATATGCCAAATCTGTCATTTCTTATTCCTTTAATAATTTATAAACACTTTCTTTCAACTCGTTAACGGTAAAGGGTAATCCTTTTATCTTATTATACTGATGGTATTCAAACCCTGGTATTTTATCGCGCAGATAACCGGTAAATTGACCGAGATTCAGTTCACAAACAATAATTTTCCTGAATTTCCGAAAAACTTCAGCAGTATTTTTTGGCAGGGGTTTGATGTAATTAAAATGAGCAAGACTAACACTTTTACCTTCCTTGCGTAACTCACGAACAGTACTTATCATGTGTCCGTAAGTGCCGCCCCACCCAACAACAAGAATATCACCTTCATTATCACCGCATATTTTAAGATCCGGAATCATATCCACCACCTTCTGAACTTTCATTTCGCGTATTTCAGTGTTTATTTGATGATTGTCGGGATCATGGCTTGCATTTCCAACTGTATTTTTTTCCAGTCCACCAATACAGTGTTCAAACCCTGCTTTGCCCGGAATGGCCCATTCTCGTGAAAGTATTTCCGGATTTCGCCCGTAAGCTTTAAAAGTTACTGCATTATTTGCAAATCGCGGTTTTATTTCCGGAAGTTCTGCTATTTTTGGGATTCTCCATGGTTCGCTGCCATTTCCAAGGAATCCATCGGTAAGTAAAATTACAGGAACCATTCTCTCCAATGCAATTTTTGCAGCTTTGTATGCATACCAAAAACAGTCAGACGGTGTACTTGCGGCTAAAACTACAACAGGACTTTCGCCATTACGCCCATACAAAGCCTGAAACAGGTCAGACTGTTCAGTTTTTGTCGGGAGCCCTGTTGACGGTCCTCCACGCTGAACATTTACAACTACTAATGGCAGTTCGGCCATAACGGCAAGACCAATTGCCTCTGATTTTAACGCCAATCCGGGGCCAGAAGTGGTAGTTATTGCCAGACAACCGGCAAAAGCTGCTCCAATGGCTGAGGTAATACCTGCAATTTCGTCTTCGGCTTGAAAAGTTTTTACTCCTAAATCCTTTCTTTCTGAGAGAACTGATAAAATATCGGTGGCAGGGGTAATCGGATACGAACCCAAATACAATTTAAGTCCTGCTTTCTCGGCAGCTGCAAGAAACCCCCAGGCTGTTGCCTGATTTCCGCTAATGTTACGGTAAGTACCATCTTCAATTTTTGCCGGATTTACAATATATGTGGGTGTCATGTGCTGCATATTAATGCCATAATTGTATCCGCTGTGCAAAACGTTTATATTGGATTTGGCAATAACCGGTTTTTTCAAAAATTTATCGTTTATATAATTTTCAATATAACTGAGTGGCCTGTTAAACATCCAGCAAACTAACCCAAGTGCAAACATGTTCTTACAGCGTAAAACACTTTTATTGTCGAGGTCAAAATTTTTAAGGCTTTCTTTTGTCAAACTTGTTATTGGTACCGGTATTTTGGAAAAATCTTCAAGGTTACATTCCTTAAAGGGATTGTCGGTAATAAAGTTTGCCTTTTTCAGGTTCTTTTCTATAAATGAATCGGAGTCATAAATAATGGTACCGCCGGGGTTCATAAATTTTGCATTTGCTTTCACGGCAGCTGGATTCATGGCGACTAAAACATGGGCATAATCGCCGGGAGTTGTAACATGTTTTTGTCCAAATTGAACCTGAAATCCTGAAACTCCTCCAACTGTACCTTGTGGCGCTCTTATTTCGGATGGATAATCCGGAAAAGTAGAGACGTCATTTCCAAATAAAGCGGTTGCATCGGAAAATAATGTGCCGGTTAACTGCATGCCATCGCCCGAATCGCCTGAAAAACGGATGACAACTTCTTCCATCTCTATTACTTTCGCATCCTTCATTTATATATATTTTGTTGTTAATTATTCTTAATTGCGGGAATCGGTCGCGAAAATACATATTTTAAGTATTTATGCCGTTTTGTAAAAAACCGATTTATTTTTACAGACGAATAAAATAACTATTTTTTAACAAGTTTTTATTAATGTATCTATTTAACTTCATGTTTTAATATTTTTGAACTTAATTCAAATTCTAATAAAATGGCATTGATCAAAGTTTTAAACGGGAAAGAGCCGATGCTTGGAAGTAATTGTTTTTTGGCCGAAACAGCAACTCTGATTGGCGATGTTACCATTGGCGACAATTGCAGTATTTGGTACAATACAGTTCTCAGAGGCGATGTTCATTTCATAAAGATAGGGAATAATACTAATATTCAGGATAACGCTGTGGTACACGCCACTTACAAAAAATCGCCTGTTAACATAGGGAATAACGTTACTGTTGCACATGGCGCAATTGTTCATGGTTGTACTATTCACGATAATGTAATGATAGGCATGAATGCTGTTGTACTTGACAATGCCGTTGTTGAAAGTAATTCAATTATTGCTGCAGGTTCGGTTGTTACTAAAGGAACTGTTGTAAAATCGGGAAGTGTTTATGCAGGAATTCCTGCTGTAAAAATAAAAGATATAAGCCCTGAATTACTTGAAAGTGAAATAAACCGGATTGCAAATGCCTATCAAATGTACTCAGACTGGTATAAATAATATTTTAAACCAAAACTACAGGCTCGACTTAACGTTCCGGCTGTAAACACCGGTTTTTTTGCGGCGGAACGCATGCAGTCCTGTCATGCGAAGTGCCCATTGTTTTATTTATTCATTATTGTTTTTATCCTTCCCTTTCTATATTCTAATAAAGCATCTATGTTAGCCCTCCAATTTTTTGGAGAAAAAGGTTCATTCCATTTTAGCTCGGAATACCATTCCGGTATTTTATTATCAATAAATCCTTTTCGTCCATTTAACGTTGTTTCACCATATAGTTCAATATAGCGTTTATAAAAAACACTTTTTAATATTGTAGAATTATCTGTTGGTCTTACAGTACCTTTAGGCAACAAAACAACATTTGCTGCTGATGTAAATTCCCCATATGGATTTACGTTTTTATCAATTTCTTTAAAAAAACCTTTTTCAACAAAATCAAGCTCAGTTTCTTTATGTGTAAAAATATGAGCCATTTCAAATTCGTTCAGAGAAGTTTCTTTCCAATTAGGGCCACTATAACATTTTCCATTTATCAAAAAGCACCAGATATGTCTTGGAAAAGTATTATCATCTATTATTGCCCGATAGTCAGCATTATATTTTTGTTTTTTACCTTCTCCACTTACATAACGTCTTATTCCAGGGAAAACACAATCAGAACCCTCAAAAAGATAATTTTCAATATTTATTTTATCAGAGAATATTTTTTTGAAAAAATCAAAATCACGTTTATTCCTTTCCGAAATATATTTGACTATTTCAGGAGAAATATGATATGCCAATTCAGCTAAAATAATGGCCAAATCCTTATTGAATTTAACCAATTTGTTTTCTATTCTTACCATAAAATTATCATCACATTATTTTCCGGAAGTATTTATTTGAATGTTATCCAAATAGTATTCTGTTAGACCTTCAAATCCAGAATCTGTTCCGATTATTATATAAACACAACCATTACTATCTGTTGTGGCATTTACGGTAAAGTTAATGTCTTTATAGTCAAACCCGATAAGATCCGCTGTGGCTTCCGGTTTCTCCATATTTCCAATAACCTTCATATCTTTGCCACTCTCGCTTTGGTTCCCTATGTCAATATTCAAACCATATCTTCCTTCAGTTGATTTTTGGGTCTCAGGCTTTATAGCAGTAATCCCGCCTTTTACGAAAACACTCTGCCCGGGGCTTCCGCCAATTCCGGCCATTCCACCCCTTACATCGGTCACCAATTGAAAAGATACCGTAAAGGTATAGTTATGGTTTTTCCGTAAACCGTCCAGTTTTTTTACATATCCCATAAAAATATCATCACTTATATTGCGGGAAGTAATGTAAAGCCCCTTGCTTTTTTGGTTTTCTACGGGAATTTCTTTATATTCTGATTTCATTTCATAGGTCGCATACCCATGTCCATCGTCATGATAATCAGCAAAAACTGCCTCAAATCCTTCCATATCTTTATCAAACCCAAAGTTCCACTTTGTTATATTACCTTCATCATCTTCCTGTGAGGCACATCCATTCAATAATGCAATGATTATAAACAAAAACGGCCATAAATATTTTTTCTTCATAAAATCCTATCTTTTTAGTTTAATATTCTGTATTCGTCAACAAAATTATATTATTCCATTCTTATTGTCAATACTCTACAATAACTTTAGCCACCATTTCGCTTAACGTTCCGGCTGTATGCGACGGTTTGGGCAGGTTATAGGGCAATGCGGAGCATTGACCCCTGCCCAAACTGTGGGTGGAGCGAAACCGCACAAAGGGCGTAAGCCCGACTGC
>JAITWJ010000076.1 GCA_031285325.1 Bacteroidales bacterium | reverse complement strand
ATTGAAAAAACCGGAAGCGTTACTGTGAATAAGAACCTTGAGTTCATTTTGTCCACGGCTTGGAGCTGTGTATAACCTTAATTCGGAATGAAGAAGCCCCTGTTCAGCCCCTTCCGGTCTCAATTCTAATGAGTTGTGATAATAAAATCCGGGAGGACTACCCATAATCAACCTGTGCCCTGTCCAGTAAAAATAGCTTGCCATTAATGACTCAACAATATTTTGATAGTGAAGATATATGTTATCTTTAACATGCAACTGATATTGAGGGTCGTTTGTCCCTATCCCCACTTTCCCGTTATTGTAATAAATATTACTCCCCGATGTTTGCCACTGGGCATGCAGGTTTACAAAAGTAGATAAAAGCAGCACTGTGGCTGCAAAGCAAAAAATAAAATTCTTCGATTCATAGTATATATATATTTATATTTTAAACCAAATATACAATATTGAATTGCAGACACAGTAATTATGTTACCGGTAGTTGTATTGTTTTAACTATCTTTAACACATCAAATACGCCTTGCAGTAACTGCACAAGAGCTTGTAGCGACAGCATCGTTTTTTCAACAGCGTGTTATATTCTGTTCCTAATAAAGGTATTTTTGACCGTAAGGTATGATTTTTTTGACGAAACAACAGGAATATTCAGATGTGTCTGCCCTGATGTAATAACTTGAGAAATACGGGCTGTGTCGATAAAACAGTAAACTATTCTTTAAACATTTTCTTCTGAAACAGTAGTATTGAAATTACGCCGCATGTAATGGCCGAATCGGCAATATTGAATACAGGCCTGAAAAACACAAACGGTTCTCCCGCTTTTATTGGCGACCAGTCGGGCCACCTGGTTTCTATAACAGGGAAGTAAAACATATCAACAACCCTGCCGTGCAGGAATGACGAATATCCCCCGTCGGGCGGAAAAGCTATGGCAGGCTGGGCATAACTCTCGCTAAAAATCATTCCATAAAAGGCGCTGTCTATCATGTTGCCCAACGCTCCTGCGAAAACCGCGCTCAGTGCCAGTATTAATCCCAAATGGGCTTTTTTGTTGATGATTGAATTAAGAACCCAGCCTATACCCCCAATTGCAACTATCCTGAACAGGCTGAGAATAAGCTTTCCTGTTTTTCCGCCCATCTCCATGCCAAAAGCCATTCCGTTGTTCTCAAGAAAATAAATAAACCCCCAGTCGCCAAAAAGTGAAAATTTCTGTTCTATAACCAAATGGGTTTTTATCCATATTTTTAATATCTGATCTGCAATAAGTATAATCAAAATCAGCGCGATAGCCTTTTTTCGTGTTGACATTTAAATAAAATTTAAATAAAGCGGCAAAATAATAAAAAGAAATTAAAAACGAACACAGGGAAAAGAGTTTCGTTACAAAATAAAAATAGCAGTTCCGTATCTGAAAAAACTAAAAGTAATAACGGTTTCTGTTTGTTGTTTTGACGGAAAAATAACAAACATGAAAGGTTTAGCGCGTTTGCCATGGCTTTTTTTACATGATGAAATTTATAATTAAACCAAATATTATATATTTAGCGTCCAAAACTGTCGCTGTTATGGCTGTAATAACTTCTATCCTGAACCGATTGGGTTCTAAACGTATAAACCGCATAGAACTTTTCAGGAAATATCCTGCGGAAACGCAGATGGAAACATTTCGAAGTCTTGTTGCAAGGGCTACCGGAACCGAATGGGGGAAACTGCACGGCTATTCTTCTGTAACATCTATTGCCGAGTATCAGAACCGCTTCCAGGTGCAGACATACGAAGACATAACGCCATACGTTGAGCGACTTGGCAAAGGAGAAACAAACCTGCTGTGGCCCGGCAAAATAAAATGGTTTGCAAAATCGTCGGGTACAACATCGGCAAAAAGCAAATTCATCCCCGTGTCGGGAGAGTCGCTAAACGAATGCCATTACAGGGCGGCTAAAGACATAATGATTATTTATTCGGCGCTTAATCCTGACACGCGAATCTTTTCGGGCAAAAACCTTACCCTCGGCGGTAGCTGCAAGATAGATCGCTTTGGTGCCGGAGCACTTTACGGCGACCTGTCGGCCATACTTATAGAAAACGCTCCGGCATGGACAGGGATGATAAGAACGCCAGGCAAGGCAACAGCCCTTATTGAAGATTTTGAAGAAAAGCTCGACCGTATAGTACGGCTGACGATAAAAGAAAATATTACAGGTATGGCAGGCGTGCCGTCGTGGTACCTTGTGCTTGTGAAACAGATACTGGCTCATACCGGTAAAACCGACCTTATGGATGTGTGGCCCAACTTCGAGGTTTTTTTCCACGGCGGCATAAGCTTCACGCCCTACCGCGAACAGTTCCGCAGCCTGATAAAAAGCGACCATGTAAAATATATGGAAACATACAATGCCTCGGAAGGATTTTTCGGGCTACAGGACAACCTTGCAGTAAACGACATGCTGCTGATGCTCGATTACGGGATATTCTACGAATTTATTCCAGCCGATACGG
>JAITWJ010000144.1 GCA_031285325.1 Bacteroidales bacterium | reverse complement strand
AAACATAGCTTTTGGTGCAACGCTTACTCACCTTGCGTCGTTGCCTGCAAACTCAAAGCTGAACCTGTCAGATCCGTTTTCCGGAAAGAAATCGCCATGGCTTGCAATAACAGTCATTTTACTGTTTCTTACTGCCGCTGCATTTGCACTTTGGCATTTTGGCGCATTTAGTCGGTGGGGTATTTTTTAAATATTGTAAATTGCAATTTTAGTTGTATCTTTCGCAATAATAGTTTTACACTTTAATTATGAAAATAAAAAATTACCGGTGGATAATTGTAATATTGTTGTTTTTTGCAACAACAATTAACTATATAGACAGGCAAATAATCGGATTGCTGAAACCAATTCTGGAAGCTGAATTTAATTGGACTGAAAGCGACTTTGCATATATCGTAATGGCATTTACCGCAGCCTACGCTATAGGTTTGCTGGTGATGGGAAGGGTTATTGATAAAATAGGTACACGCATAGGCTATTCAGTTATAATAGCCCTTTGGAGCATAGCCGGAATGTTTCATGCCCTTGCAAGGAGCGTTGTTCACTTCTGCATTGCCCGTATAGGGCTGGGCATTGGCGAAGCCGGGAACTTCCCTGCCGGAATGAAAGCCATATCCGAATGGTTTCCAAAAAGGGAACGAGGCATTGCTACAGGAATCTTCAATTCAGGGCCAAGTGTTGGCGTAGTGATGGCCTTACTAATAGTTCCATGGATATTGAGCAGGTTCTCGTGGCATGAAGTTTTCTGGATTACCGGAGCAAGTGGTTTCCTTTGGTTGATTTTCTGGCTTATACTGTATCAGATTCCTGCCAGGCAGAAGAAAATAACAAAAGAAGAACTTGAACTGATAAAAGATGCAGGTGCCGATGATGCAAGTGGTAAAAAAGATACTTCTGTAAAAATAAAATGGATAAAACTTTTCTCATTCCCGCAAATGTGGGCTTTAATAACCGGTAAAGGACTTATTGACCCCATATTTTGGTTCTTCCTGTTCTGGTTGCCGTCCTATTTCTCCTCTACCTACGCCCTCGACTTGACAAGACCAAGTATTGAACTTATAATCATTTACTCGGCCACAACATTGGGGAGTTTTCTTGGCGGTTATTTTTCATCGTTTTTGGTTAAAAGAGGATGGGATGTTATAAATGCAAGAAAAAGAACCCTTTTAATATTTGCTATTGCCGAACTGTCAATAATCTTTGCGCAATACACATCGGCCTCATGGATGACTGTGGCAATAATAAGCCTTGCAGTGGCAGTGCATCAGGCATGGGCGACCAATGTCTTTACTATGGCGTCGGATATGTTTCCGTCTGAAGCTGTTGGCTCAGCTGTTGGGATAGCCGGTATGGCCGGAGCCGTAGGAGGGATACTGTTTCCTATGCTCGTGGGATTTCTGCTGGACACCTTTAAGGCGGCTGGCAATATTACCGCAGGATACAATATGCTATTCACAATATGTGGATTAACTTACCTGGCTGCATGGTTTATAATACACGTTTTAACTAAAAACAAATCGGCGTTAAGAATTGAAGATCTTCAGTAGCTATTTATTCCTATTTTTGAGGTACTGGTAAATTACACAAACACAACTCGCTATTTTACGTGGTATAGGCATGAAAAGTTTCAGTGGCAAGGATACGGGGTAAATGTTTTTTATGTATGCCGGCCTGTTACTTAGCAGAACCGATGTTTGCAACTATCTGCAAACAGATAAGGATCCTTTAAATAATCCCATTACTATAGTTACAAAGATAATCTTTTTGGTATCTTTAGCGTTTTAATTTAATATTGTTTATGGAACAGTATATCCAACAAATCAAATCTAAAGCGGGGTTCATTATTGATATGGACGGCGTAATATATCATGGTAACAAACTGTTGCCCGGAGTAACTGATTTTGTAAACTGGCTTGAAGTAACAGGCAAAAAATATCTTTTTTTAACTAACTCCCCAGAAAGAACACCTAAAGAGCTTCAGGAGAAGTTGAAACGCCTCGGGATAAATGTCGGCGAAGAGCATTTTTACACAAGCGCTCTTGCAACCGCAAACTTTCTTGCAAGCCAGACTCCCGACGGAAGTGCCTATATCATTGGCGACGCAGGATTGATTTACGCCATGTACAGCGTAGGATATACTGTGAACAACGTTAATCCCGATTATGTTGTAGTTGGAGACCCGCGTAGCTATAGCTTCGAAAAAATTGAACTTGCCGTAAACCTTGTTCTGAAGGGAGCCAAACTTATAGGCACAAATTCGGATATAAGCGGCCCGGTAGAAAATGGAATAGTCCCATCTACAAAAGCCCTGGTAGCTCCCATCGAAATTGCAACCGGCCGAAAGGCGTATTTTGTTGGTAAACCGAATCCTTTAATGATGAGAAGCGCACTTAAAAGGCTCGGCGTAGAAAATAAGGAAGCAATTGTTATAGGCGACAGGATGGATACAGATGTAATAAGCGGGGTGGAATCGGAAATTGATACATTGCTGGTACTTAGTGGTATTACGGCTATGGAAGACCTGATAAAATTTCCATACATACCCAAATACATACTTAGTGGCGTTATAGATTTGGTTGAGTAACAATGAAAAAATAAACATCATAACTGGGAGTTTGGTAAAAGAGTAATAAGTTTATAATTCTGATGAAGCATTTTATTACCGGTTTCCCACCCATCGGTACCCTTACGGAAGAGACGAAAGATCTATGTTATGATGAATACAGAGAGGCAAACTGTCATATACATACGCCATACTCTTTCAGTGCTTTTAAAGGAATGGATGAAATATTCCGGATGGCGGTAAGGGAAAATATTACCGTCTTGGGAATAAATGATTTTTATGTAACCGATGGTTATGATGCGTTTCATAAAGGATGTGTTGAAAACGGAATTTTTCCACTTTTTAACATCGAATTTATTGGTTTGCTGAAAGATGAGCAAAAGCGTGGTATAAGAATTAACGACCCGAATAATCCCGGACGCATTTATTTCTGCGGTAAAGGGCTTGATTACCCTTTCCATACTGATTTTTTTTCGGGAATGAGACTTAAAAATGTCATAAGAGAGAACCAGAATCAAATAAGGGCAATGATTGCAAAAATCAATTCACTTATTTTTAAACAAGGTCTGGACATGAAATTAAGTTATGAGGCAATAAAAAAAGAATATGCCGAAGGTCTCGTCATGGAAAGGCATATTGTAAAGGCCGTAAGGTTGTTGATAGAAAAATATTTTACCGTTAAAGAAGAACAGATAAACTTTATTGAAAAACTTTGGGGAGAAAAAAAATCTGAATTTGCATCAGGACTGCCTGCCGATTTTGAAAATGAAATCAGATCTAAGCTATTAAAAAATGGAAGGCCTGCATTTATTGAAGAAAATGAAAAATCATTTCTTAAACTTGAAAAAATTATCAATATCATCGTCCGGGCTGGAGGAATACCATGTTATCCTGTTCTCCTTGACGATTATCACGGAAAATATACCGAGTTTGAATCAGAGCCCGTGAAATTGCTGAAATCATTACAGAAATTAAATATTGGATGTATTGAGTTGATACCCGGAAGAAATGATTTAAGCATTTTGAAAAACTTTGTTGAGTTTTTTCATGCAAATGGATTTATAATCATCTTAGGGACAGAACATAATACCCCTGAAATGGCACCTCTCTCGATATCGGCCAAAGGGAAGACTCCACTTGATGGGACACTAAAAAAAATAGCATGGGAAGGGGCTTGCGTAATAGCGGCTCACCAGTACCTGCGTATTAACGGTATGCAGGGGTGTGCAACACATAACAGCAGAATAATTGCTAAACAAAGGCAAGAACTTGCACGCCTTGGTCAAAGGGTTATTGAATATTTTATAAATGCAAATAAAAGGCAAAATGAAACCTGAGATAAAGGAACTGATTGCCATATCAAAGTATTTTGGTGGTAACAAGGATTGTATTATCGGAGAAAGTGGCAATGTCTCATTTAAAAATGACTCCATTATTTGGCACAAGGCTGGTGATTTTACTTTATCCGGGCTTTCCGAAGAGGGACTTATTGCCGTTGACCGTAAAAAATTGCGTCTTATTTCATCGGAAAAATATCCGGAAGGTATAGAAGTAAGGGAAAAACAGGTAAGACTCGACCTCTTTAAAAGCGTATTGAATATTGAAGATAAAAAACACCCTGCATTTGAAATTTTGCTTCATAATCTTATAAACTATAAATTTACAGTTCATATCCATCCTGTTTTGCTAAATGGTATTTTATGCAGCAGAAATGCCAAATCAATTACGGAAAAGCTTTTTGGAAATAAAGTCCTTTTTGTCCCGTATGCCAATCCCCGATATATGCTATTAGAAATAATGAAGTCGGAAATGGCGAAATACCGGGATGTGTTTTTACATGACCCGCAAATAATACTGTTTGAAAACCATGGAATATTTGTGGCGGCCGATACAACTGACGAAATAAAACAGATTTATAACGACTTGTTATTACAAGTTAACTCTGTTATCGTACCTTTTCCTGCCCCGGAAACAATACCGTATAATCCTGCTCTTTACCATATACTGCCAACTATCAGAATGCTGTTGTCGCCAGACAAACCGGTAATAATAAGATGCCGAAATAATTCACTGATTGCAGAGTCATGCAAAAATCGGCAGGAATTTCATAAAATATCACTTCCGGTAACATCAGACACTATTATGTATTGCAAAACAAGATACATGTATGTAGAGCAATCGTCAAGTGTTGAAAGAATTATAGAATCTGTAAGAAGCCAGTTGCCCAAGTTTATTGACGAGCATGCGTTTTTACCAAAAATACTTGTCATTAAAGATATGGGGATATTTGCCATAGCTGAAAGTTATACCGCGGCCGAAACTGCCCTCAACAGCTATGAAAATTTAATTAAAATAACACGTTACGCTTCACAATGTGGAGGCATAAAATTACTGTCGCCGGAACAGATTGCCTTCATAGACAAATGGGAAACCGAAGGTTGCGACAGAAAAATATCAGAGAATGCGGAATCTGATGGCAACCTTAAAAACAAAGTGGCCATTATTACAGGAGGAGCGCAGGGATTTGGCGCGGGCATTGCGGAAGCCTTATACCGGAAAGGTGCAAATATTATTGTGGCCGATATAAATGAAGCTACCGGAACAAATTTTATTTTACAATTACCGTCTAATAAGTCAACAGGAAAGGGTCTGTTTGTAAAAACAAACGTTGCCGATCCAGATTCGGTAAAAGCTATGATAAGGGAAACCGTAAAGGAATTTGGAGGGCTTGACATAATGATTAGTAATGCAGGGATACTGAATGCAGGCGGGCTTGATGAGATGGATGCAGAAGTTTTCTCACAAATGACATCAGTTAACTACAATGCTTATTTCTATTGTGCAAAATATGCTTCGGAAATAATGAAGATACAGAACAGAGAAAATAACGATTACTTTTCAGATATTATTCAGATAAATTCAAAATCGGGATTAAGAGGCAGCAACCGTAATTTTGCATACTCCGGAGCAAAGTTTGGCGGAATAGGACTTACTCAGTCGTTTGCCCTTGAACTGGCTCCCTTCAAAATAAAAGTCAATGCAGTATGCCCCGGCAATTTCTATGAAGGCCCTTTATGGTCTGATCCTGAAAACGGATTGTTTATCCAGTATCTTAAATCAGGTAAAGTGCCGGGGGCAAAAAATATTGATGATGTAAGAAAATATTATGAAAGACAGGCTCCTTTAAAAAGAGGATGCACGCTCGAAGACGTAATGAAGGCAATATTCTATATAATAGACCAGAAATATGAGACGGGGCAGGCAATTCCTGTAACCGGCGGCCAAACGATGCTTGGCTGAACAAAAGACCTGAAACTGTCGCCCAAGATGGTGCCACTGTAAGAAATAATTATTAACATGAAAACCAAAGCTGTAAGAATATACGGTAAAAAAGATTTAAGGCTGGAAGAATTTGAACTTCCTCCCTTACAGGATAATGAAATACTTGCCCAGGTAGTGTCCGACAGTATTTGTATGTCGTCGTACAAAGCAGTTATGCAGGGAGCCGATCATAAGCGTATTCCCAACGATATTAATTTGAATCCGACCATACTTGGACACGAGTTTTCGAGCATAATACTTGAAACAGGATCTAAATGGAAACATAAATTCAGCCCCGGTCAGAAATTTGCAATACAGCCAGCTATGAGCCACATGGGGACATTAAACGCCCCCGGATATTCGTTCAGGTATGCAGGCGGCAATGCAACCCATATCATTATCCCTTCCATTGTTATTGAAGCAGGTTGCCTGCTCCCTTACAGTGGCGATGCATTTTTTCCAATCTCTCTTGCAGAACCAATGTCATGTATAATTGGAGCATTTCGTGCAAACTACCATATTTCTCATGGAGCCTGTAAGCATGAAATGGGTATAAAAAAAGATGGTAAAATGGCTCTGTTGGCAGGGGCGGGGCCAATGGGGTTAGGAGCTGTCGATTATGCCCTGAATTGCGACCGAAGGCCATCTCTGCTTGTTGTTACCGATATTGATGCAAACCGCCTGTCGAAAGCAGCATCCGTTTTTACCGTCGAATATGCTGCAGAACGTGGAGTGCAGCTGATATACCTCAACACATCTGAAATTGACGCCGTTAAAACGATACGCGATATATCAGACAATACCGGTTTTGACGATGTTTTTGTCTTTGCCCCTGTTAAAAGTGTTGTTGAACAGGGCGATGCAATTCTTGGCTTTGACGGTTGTCTGAATTTTTTTGCCGGCCCAATAGACTCCAAGTTCAGTGCCAGCCTTAACTTTTACAATGTACATTATTCATTTACTCATCTGGTAGGCACTTCTGGTGGCAATACCAGTGATATGGCAGAAGCTCTGCAACTGATGAAAGAAGGGAAGATAAATCCTGCCGTTATGATTACACATATAGGCGGCCTTGACTCGGTTGTGGATACAACGTTGAATCTACCCTTTATATCAGGAGGTAAAAAACTTATTTATACCAATATTTCAATGCCATTAACCGCTATTGACGAACTCGGAAAACTTTCGACAGACAACAATATATATAAAGGCCTGTATGAAATCGTTTCAGAAAATGGCAATATATGGTCGGATGAAGCTGAAAAATACCTTCTTGCAAATGCAACGCCTGTTTAAATTCACGTTTTGCTTTTTATTAACAGGCATTTTTCTTCCTGTAACGGTTGAGCATGCTGTAAATACCCTTTTAATAGACGTCATACTTGACGTTTAGAGAATAGCTGTCGCTACGAAAGCTATAATTATTCCTATATGATTCCCTGACTTATTAAAGGTGCGATATTGCGATCTCGATACTTCGGCAATACGTCCACTGCTTTACTCTTTTTGTTATCAAACCACTTCAGGACAAGACGATGGCTCAATTTATGATCGTTTTTGACAACCGATGAAACATTGCTGCCGCATCTTGACACGGTTTGGCGATAGACCCTAAATGTCTAACTTAACGCCTGCGACGTTCTTTTCTTCGCTTCTCAGGCTGCTCTTTCGAAAATTTGCTTAAAGAGCCAAATGGCTGGCTAATATCAAACCACATCTC
>JAITWJ010000012.1 GCA_031285325.1 Bacteroidales bacterium | reverse complement strand
CTTGGTGGATCGAAGATCCCATGCCCATTAACTATGTTGATACTTGGGCAAAACTTACAGCAGCCTCACCTATACCCATTCTTTGCGGTGAAAATTTATATACCGTTTATGATTTTCTGCCGTTTATCATCAATCAGGCAGTACACATGGTCGAAATTGATATTTCTATGGCCGGAGGCTTATTGGAAGCAAAAAAAATCGCCGACTTAGCAAACTTATATTATATGCCAGTAGCTACACACAACGTAATGGGCCCTATTGCGACTATTGCTTCGGCCAATTGTGCAGCTACAATGCTCGATTTTATCGGCCATGAGAGTTATGATTACAGTGAAAACTCGCGTGACGGTCACGCCGGATGGGGTTCACTCATCCAATATGACTTGGATATTATTAAAGATGGCTATATCCAACTCTCTGATAAACCCGGCCTCGGTCTCGATTTAAATAAGGATGTTGCTTTAAAATATCTAGTTGAAGGCGAAACCTGGTGGGGTTAGATGAGAAAATAGTTGCAACACAGCTGTTAAAAATAAAGTAAGGGCGCGAACTTAGTCGCGCCCTTACAAATGCCTGAACCTTGATTTTACAGGATTAGGGGATTTGAAAGTGCGTCTGCGAAACCCGCGAGGAACGAAGCGGGAAGAAGCAATCCAGCCTTTCGCTGTTCTCTGGATTGCTTCGCTCCGTTCGCAAAGACGGGGAGCCGCCTGTGCATTACGGCTCACTTCGTTGCGGGAAACGTCACGTCGAGGGTAACCCAGGTGTCGTCCGTGTTATATACGTTGTCCGGCTCGATACCGTTCACCTTGAAGCCTTTCAAATCGCCCTCGGTCAGCCCCTCGAAGGAATAACCTTTTTGGGCCATCAGCGAGATTCCCGCCTTGTAAACCTTTCCGGTGGCGAAGGGGCCGGTGTGGAGAGTTCGGTCGTCATTCAGCCATTGGATGTTGGTAATCGTGTACTGCTCGGTTGCAGGAATGTCCATGTCAGGCTCGGCCCCCGTCACGGGGCTGTCGACACCCTCGATCGCCGCGGGGGTGATATGCGTGGCCTCCGTTTTTGGGAACCACACTTGAATTGAGACATAATATTCTCCCCCTGTCGATGTTTGCGGCACGATGCCGTTCACCTTGAAGTTGTACAACTGTTCTTTGGTCAGCTCCCCAAAGGTGTAGCCCTCTTTGGCTGTCAGTCTGATGACCGCACTGTAAACCGCTCCGGCGGCAAAGGGGCCGGTGTGGACAAGGGGGTTATTCGACTCCAACCACTCGATCGGGCCCGTGTACCGGTCGGTTTCGAAGGTCGTCTGCGGCGTGGCTCCCACTACGGGAGAGGCGATGCCCGTGATCGGCGCGGGGATTATTTGCGTGGGCGCTTTCGTCACGGGAAACCACACACTGACAAAGATCACACCGCTGCTCGTTCTTCCTTTGGAGTGCGGCTTTCCGCCATTCACCGTGAAGCCGTACAACTGTTCGTCGGCCAGCCCCTCGAAGGTGTAGCCCGGCTTGGGCGTCAGTGTAATCTCCGCTCCGTGAATCGTTCCGTAGGCGAAGTTGCCGGATATGGGGTCGCCACCATAATAGTTGAACCACGCGATCGTGCCCGTGTACCGGTCGGTTTCGACGGTCGTCTGCGGTGTGGCTCCCGCTACGGGAGAGGTGATACCCACGATCGGCGCGGGGGTTATCTGCGTGGGGGCTGCGCCCGCCGGGGTGTAAACGGGAGTGATGTCCGTGCCTGGTAGTTCCATTTATCGGTCGTGAAGCCCGACGGGAGCGCGTCGGCCCACTTTTTATTCTCGTTGAACGCTCCGGCGGGCAGCTCGTCCGATATGGCGACGCTCAGGTCGGGGCCGGTGAGCGCCCAATCCCAGAGGTCACCCGTGAGTCCCTCCACCGTCACGCGCGAGGTGAGGCGGGTGTTCATCGAGAGCGTCAGGCGCACGGTATTTCCGTCCATCGTGTAGGTGCCCGCGTCGGTGAAGAGCATATCGCCGACGATCGACCATTGACCTTGGTCGATAGCAATGACATCGGCGTAGAGGACCTGCGCCTTGCCGCCTTCGGGTTCGAGCGAGGCGGTTTCGCTGCCCATTTGTTGCCATCCGTCCTCCGTGTCGTATATCAGCGCCAGCGTATTTGCGTCCGAGCCGTCGAAGTAGACGAGTATCATGTCGTCCTGCTCCCAGCCGGTCTTCACGGCGCGGGTGTCGGGGCCGTCGCCCTCGTAGTCGGTCTTCTCGCCCACCGTCACCTCGAAGCGGAGGTTGTCGTAGTCGATCGTTTGGGTTTGCGGGTCGTCTTTCTGACATCCCGCGAGCGTCAGCGTGGCCATTGCCACCAACGCGCTCATGAATCTGTTTAATGTTGTTTTCATCTCTGTCTTGTTTTAAATTATGGTTGTTCTCTTAATTGTTGTTGTGTCCGTCATTGCGAACCGCGAGCTTGCGAAGCGGTGAAGCAATCCAGTGTTGCCGTGTTGTTTCTCTGCAAAGACGTGATGGTGTCGCGGTTTTGCGAAAGCATTGCGCAGTGGCCGTATGTTTGATAAATTGCATGATTTTCATGTTTTTTTGTTTTTAAATATTGATTCGCACTATTTATAATTGTTTATAGAACTCATTCCTGTAGTTTAGTCTTTCCATGTTGTCCGAAATTTCAGGCGTGGTTGTCTATTACAGTTAAGAACAAATTTAGAGGGCGCAGAATAATTGAGGCAGAAAAATCCATTGCGTTTCTTGAGTTCGCACCAAACGCAATGGATTTTGCGAGGTGCGCTATACTTTTTAAGGAGAAAACGGGAAGGTTACGGCCGTTCGGCCAGACTGTTTTTGTAGGCAACGACAGGGGGGATCCGTTCCTCGCAGTGACGGGATTGCTTGCACGCATAAAAAAACGTGTAAACCAATATCGATTTACACGTTTAATGTTTCGTAATATGCAATGAGGAACTTGGTATCGACCGTATAGGTCGAGAACCGGTGTACCATGTGGGCGTAGTAGGCCGTGTACGCCACGATGAACAGGCAGTAGAGGACGTTGCCGGAGAAAATGGACGCCAGCGCCCAGATGCCGATACCGAGGGCGCTGTAAAAGCACACTTTCACCCATCTGAGCCGGTAGCTCTCGTCCTCGTCGTAATAGGCCTCCACCTGCCGTAGGCTCCGCGCGTACTCGCGCCGGAACAGACAGACGTAACACAACAACTGGAAGATATAGAGCGCTACGCAGGTGTAGAGCGCATAAGGGAAGGCATTGGTGCCGGATAACAGCGAGAACAGAACCAGTACCCCTCCGGTCAGTGTAATGGCAAGCAGGTGTTTGATTATAACCGGCTTTCTCACCCACGCCGGACGAATGAACGTTATGCACGTAATCGTGAACAGAAGTGCCTGATACGAGGCGATGAATAGCGTGAAAGCCATGAGGATTTCGTCCCTCTCCGCCTCAACGCCCATAAGGTAGCTGAAGAAGCCCGACGCGGCGAGAACGAAGTAGGCACCGGAAAGGTAGACGCGGGCTTTACGCAACTTCCCCAGCCCCACCTCCGACTTTGGGATGCGGATACCGAGCAGCAGGAACCCCAACACGAGCGTTACGCAGGCCGAACCGAAGGTCAGCAGGTAATGTGTTATCGCTATATCGGAAAACATATCGGGTTGCGATCGTAATTTTTCAAACGCGAAGATAACGATTTTTCCCGAACGGACGGAAGTTGAGGGTGTAAAATTTGAAAAACGGCGTCAAGAGGCGGGTATGTGAAAGTGAAAAGCAATGCCGGAAGCCAGAGGCCGGTTCAGTGAATCTCTCAGGGTAGCCCGTTTTTACTGGCGGTATTAATTTGCGAACTACCTTCACCATATAGCAGAGGCGTGCTCTGTGTCCATTCTTCCACGCCTTCCGCCAAACTATCCTCTGATGAAAACGAGCCAATACCACTCCGCGGGATTGCCCATGCCTACGCTTCGGGCGTATAGATAGGCGTACACCAGAGCGTCCGGAGCGTTTTCGAGCGCCTGCCCTACTACTTCGAGCCGGCTTATGGCATTACTCACGGCCGTAAGGCCGGAGCCTTCGTAATTCCAATCTCCGCCGTAATGTGTAAGCCGGGGCATGCCGGCCGCCTTTTTCGCATACGCAAAACCGCCCGGGGCGAGCATGGCCTCCGGGTAGGTCATCTTGCCGCACCCCATCCAGATTATATCCCCGGCGAAGAGCTTTGTGCCCGACGCCTCGTCGTAGAATGTTACGCTGCCGAAATCGCCTGGAGAAACGTAATCCATCGACAGTTCGAACGGAGCGTCGCCCTTTTCTACAGGAATCGTGTAGCCGCCCAAAAAAGCGTTCGTGGTGTAATCCACCGCCAGCACTACCACATTGTTAGGGGAGTAGTTCACGGGGGCAGGATCCGTGCCGTAGTTATCGTCGTTCGCACGTGGCTGATCCTCATCGTTGCAGGATACGAAACCTATGCAGAGTGCGCCGAGGAGCGCCGCAGCGTATGTAAAGACAGTGAATTTCTTCATGGCAGGCATGTTTTAAATGTGGGCGTTTAGTTGCCACTCGCGAATATATACCATATTACAACAAAAAGCAAGAGGTTTGCAAAAAACAGGGTGTCCGAATCGAAAAGCCTCGCCTCTTGCGGCCAACGCGAACTCATTATGAAGGTAGATATAAGAGATGTCACATTCAGGGGATTTAGGGGTGTTTTAATTATGGTAACAATATAGATAAAACCCCTTAATACTTATTATGAAAATTCATTTTTAATATTAACACTTTGTAAAAATAATAAAGCAGATAATAATATGGATAAAACACTTAAAAAAGAGTTTAAAGAAAAAGAGAATAAAGAAGAATTAAAACTAAAAGAAGAAATTTTTGAATTTTTTTGGGTAGAATATGGAAGAAAAGGTTCTAAGAAAGTATCTAAAGAACGCTTTTTGAAATTAAAACAGGAAGATATTTATAATATGATTCCTCATTTGAAAAAGTATATAGAAGTTAACGCAAAGAATCCAGTATATAAGAAAGATTTTGAACGTTATATTAGCCACAGACTGTGGGAAGATAATGAAATAACAGAACCTGTTACAAAAATTAAAAGAAGTTCAGATGGTGTTTATGTTGAGCCAATAAGAAATTCTGATAGTTATTGGGGGAAAGTTAAGCGTGGTGAGGTAGAGGAAAATGATTTTGACCCTTATGACTTTTCAAAACCTTTTGAAAAGTAAATATATAAGAACAGAAACAGGATAATATTTTTAAAAGAAATTGATATTTTGGCAGAGTGGGGGTTAACAGAAGAAGATTTATAAAACAACAGCGTTTATATGAATTATAACACTGTTAATTATGAAAAATCTAATAGAGTTTAATTCATTGCTCGATTTGCTACAAGCATTTCCCACTGAACAATCATGTATTGAGGCATTAGAACAAATTCGTTGGACTAATGGGGTAGTGTCTCCTTATGATTCATCATCTAAAGTCTATTGTTATAATGATGGGCGTTACCGCTGTGCTAATACTGGTAAAGATTTTAGTGTACGAACAGGAACATTATTCCATGCGACAAGAGTTTCACTACAAAAGTGGTTTGTTGCAATATGGTTGCTTACAACTAATAAAAAGGGAATATCATCATATTGCCTTGCTAAACAATTACATGTTACTCAACCTACTGCTTGGTTTATGTTGCATCGAATGCGCAAATGTTTTAATATGGATACAGGAAAGTTAAGTGGCGAGGTTGAACTGGATGAAACTTTTGTTGGTGGAAAGAATAAAAACAGACATGCAAACAAAAAGGTGCGCAATTCACAAGGTAGGTCATTCAAGGATAAAACTCCTATATTTGGAATGTTGGAAAGAAAAGGCTATGTACGTACATTTGTAGTTCCTGATACAACTCATAAAAGTCTTACACCTATTATTTTCAATAATATTGAAAAACAAACAACTTTATATTCAGATGAATGGTGCGGATATAAACTCATTAAGCAATATCCTAAATATTATACTCATTTGCAAGTTGATCATGGTAAAGGGCAATATGTTAATGGTGATGCAACTACAAACTCAATAGAGGGGTTTTGGAGTATTTTGAAACGCGGGATTATAGGAGTTTATCATCACGCCAGCCGAAAATATTTACAATTGTATGCAAATGAGTACACATTCAGGTATAATACTCGTAAACAAAGTGATTCAGACAGATTTTATCTGTTTTTGACTAATATTAATAAAGGAAACAGATTAACTTATAAAACTCTCATAAATGGTTAAAAATACTAAACAACGTAAAAATAAAAAGGAAACATTAGAAGATGTTCCCTTTGATCTCGAAAAGTTTAATGAATTGTTAAAACAGGCTGTTATGTATAACCCTAATAAGAAAAAGTTGAAAAAGTGAGCTATTGCCTATACAGGTTATGTATTAAGATATCGTTATTCAAATTTGAGCCTTTGTGCAAGCTCTCGGCTGATATTTTTACGATTCACATTGTAAAAACTATTCATATTAAGATAGTTATCCATACATGTGGTTTTTAATTCCAGGCTAATTACATCAGGCGGATTGTCAATATCCACATTTGATATATCAATGTCATGCTCCAAACACGTTACATAAAAGTCAAGCATTGCAGACACTGTATTGTTGTATTTAATGATTAAGGTTCGTTCTATATCCGTTTTACCAATATCAACATTGACTAAAAGTGTTGTTTCAAACTCATTTATGAAACGCTGAATCTCTTTTTGTTTGGTAAGGGTTACGGTTGAATTATTAAGTATAGAGGATTCATCCTCTTCCTGTTCTTTGAGAGCAAAGTAACTAAGTACTCCGATCGTAGTTACAATGGCTATTATAAGGATAATCAATATTTTATTCATGTTTGTATTATTTGTTAGGCATACACGATTAATGATTTATAGTTAGTTGTGTAGGTGATGTTGTTCGTTCTGGTGTTTAATTGATGCGCGTATTCGTTCTTCAAAAACAATATCTTGCATACGCTTTTTGTAAGTCTTACCTGCAATTAATATTGCAATTAAGTGTATAAACCATAGAACAGTAAAAACATAGAATATCATAGTTGCTATGCTACCATCGGTAATTTCAAATATTAACCAACAATAAACAGTTATTCCGAAAGTTATCAGCACAGGACTGAATGTCCACCCAACAAATGAACGACCTTTGCGAACAGCTATTGCTCCTATTATAAAAGATGGCAAAACGCAAACTAAACAAAACATAGAAATTGGTAAAAGATCAAAAAAATCAAATTTTTCAAAAAACTGTGTAAAATATTTAATAACCATAATATTAACTTTTAAAATACAGGTTAAAATAATTAATAGGAAAACTTTAAAAGGATAAGAAAAATCAAAATCCACAAAGAAAGTATGCATAACATAACTTAAATTTAGTTTTAATACTTTCACACGACCCCAATGAAAATAATATTATTAAATAAAAGAAGTGGGCCGTTGCACACTTCTCACAGGTTTTACCAGAAACCTAACAAATACGCGCACAGACAACCCACTATAATAATATGGTGATTCTGTGCCTCGTATTTGTGATTTTAAGCGAATCTGGTAAATTCGTGAGAAAAAGGCACTCCTTAAATGTCAGCGTAAATATAATAAAAATTATTACATTATAAATATAACAGCGTTATTATTAAAAAATAAATTATAAAAATGATAGAAACATTAACAAGCGGATTTGTAAAAGAATTACTATCCAGCGCGATGAATAATCGTAATGTATTTGATATTGTTATTTCACACATGAAATATCAATATTTACAAACAGATGCTGAAAAAACTGTTTGGCAAGCGTTAATTAAATATTATAAACAATATAAAAAATCACCCACTTACGGTGTGTTATCGCAACTAATTGCAGGTAATATTGAAGCCACTAAGTGGTTAGAAGAAGTAGAAGATACACAACCCTTTGAAGATGTAGAAATATTACTGGATAATTTCCAAGAATATTTAAAACAGATGATGTTTTTAGATGCTAATGAACGTATTGTAGAAACATTTAACAGAGGTAATAAAGAGGATAGCTATAAATTATTTGTGGATATGGCTACTCAAATGCAACAATTGAGCATTTATAATGATTCTTTTGAGCGTGTATTTGATGATTTTTTAGATAGGTGTCAACGCAGGAATTTAAGCGAGGGTAATACACGTTTCAGAATACCTACTGGAATTAACGAATTGGATTATAGGATGGGTGGAGTAAGTGGTGGAGTTGAAAGTGGTGAGGCGGCATTATTATTAGGAGCATCTGGTAGTGGTAAATCACAGGCTTTAATTCACTTAGGTCTTACAGCGAGTAGGTATGGTTATAACGTTATTCATTTTCAATTAGAGGGTACAAGAGATCAGTGTCTTCAAAGGTATGATGCCGCTTGGACTGGTATTACAACGCAGGATATACGCGATAACGCCATAGATAAAGAAAAGATGAAATCTTTGGAACGAGTTATTAAAAGTAATAACCGTAAGGATATTTATATACAAGCTAAAGAAGAGTACGGCAGTATGTCTGTATTAGATATACGCAAGGCATGCAAGGAATTACAGAAAAAAATAGGCAGAGTAGATTTAATAGTAATAGACTATTTGGAATTATTAACCCCAAGTGATGGTTTAACGTATTCGCCAGATAATGAACGCCACCGTCAAACAAAAATATCTCGTGGATTAAAAGAAATAGCTATGGAATTTAATGCTGTGTTGTGGACAGCAACGCAGAGTAATGATGTTTCACGTGAAGATAGAAATGATAAAAAATTTGTCTTATCGCGTAATAATTTATCAGAAGATAGAGGTAAAATTCGTTCATTTGATATTTTTATAACATTAAACCAAACAGACGATGAAAAGAAAGATAATATTATGCGTTTGTGGTGTGATAAATTACGAAATCACCAAAACACGCCAGAGCCTATTTATATTGTTAATAATTTTGAATGCAGTAGATTTTATGATAAGACAGCAACATGTAATTTAATGATGAATGAAAAGTATTAACAATATAGTGTTAATGTTAAGGGGTTTTATCTATATTGTTACCTTAATTATTAAGTGGTGATTGTAAACTGTCGAATAGTTTTGCCAGTTTTTGGGTAAGTCTTTTACGTGTGTATTTATTCAATATCTCAGTATTTATTTCCCGTTCTTGAGGAATTTTATTGTTCCAATGGTTAAACTGAGAAATAATTTCTTCTTCAATTTTATCAATTTCGGCGGATTCGAATATTTTACCTGCATTGTTTTCGTTTATTATTTTGGCAGTGTCTCCTTTCTTGTTTCCAATACAAAGTATTTGGTTGCCTGTTGAAAGATATTCAAACAATTTGCCCGGAATATGGCCTTCGTAATTTTCACCTTTTTCGAGAAAAAGTAAAAGCAGATTGGCTTTGTGCATAAATTCCAGCGCTTTTTCGTGTGTTACATAGTTAATATATTTAGTATTTGGCACATGTTTTAATTTCTCTTTAATGTCTTCCAAAATGCCTTTTTCAATACTTCCAACAAATTGAAATTCAATAAAACCTGGATTTAATTTTCTGTTTTCAAACAGTTTTGCTATCAATAAAATGAAATCGGGGTAATACCTTGTCCAGGCCAAACCTCCAATATATAAAATGGTAAATTTACTGGTGTTTTTTAAAGCAGTAGAACGGTTAATCTCATTATCGAATCCGTTTGTTATAACAGTAAATTTCATTTTATCTGTTTGGGTTAGCAGATTTATAAAATTATTACTGACACATATTGCAGCATTGCAGTTTTTTATTACCTTTTTTTCAAGGTTTTTATTTATCTTTTTTGATACCGGATTGATTCGTTGTTGCTGTAAATAATGAATTTTTGTCCACGGATCGCGAAAATCGGCAACCCATTTAATTCCACTCCATTTAGCCAATTTAGCGGCAATTAGGTGAACCGTCGGCGGAGGAGATGTTGAAAAAATAATATCAGGTTGTTCTTTTTCTATGATTTTTTTTCCTGCTTTTACAGCATAAGGTATCCATCCTATTTTTGCATCGGGTATAAAAAAGTTAAGCCTTATAAAGTTCGATAACTTTTGTTTCCACGTTATGTTTTTTTGAACAAGTGTTGAAACAGGAATTGAATCATCTTTTTTATTTTTCATTCCTGTGAATTTTTTATACAATGCAGAAGGTGTAGCTGATTTTGTTTTATACACTGTGCAAATTTCAGGAATTTCACTAAATAAAGTTTTATCTATTGCCGGATATTCCCCATTTTCTACTGTAAGAATTACAGGTTCCCACCCAAAATCGGGCAGGTATTTAGCAAATTTCAAAACACGCTGAACACCGGGCCCTCCACTGGGAGGCCAGTAATATGTGATGATTAATACTTTTTTCACTCAAAATGTTTTTATTCTTTTTTCATAATTATAAATTTTAAAATACCGTGCAGTAATCCAATTCCATAGGCAAATACCTGTATGTTTAATGTAACAATAGAAAGTAAGGCTATTGTTATGTTTCCGTACATTTGATTTGACTGAATAAATGCCATTAATCCGATTCCGAAAAAACCTATACCTGTTAAAATCCACAAATACTTTGCTATTACTGGAAATAATGGTGTTATAATTATAAGTAGTATTAATCCTGCAATTAAAAATGCCGGAAGAAGATGTATTATTTTCAGCATGTTTTTGTGCAGTGTTCCTAATTTTATCCTTGCCATGCCAATTGTTTTAATTTGACGAAAGAATTTATTAAGACTTGTACGTCGTTTATGATAAACAAAAGCTTCAGGAATCAGTCCTATTTTAAACCCTGCTTTTTCAATACGTGCAGAGAAATCGGTGTCTTCGCCGTAATAACGAAGTCTCATACCGCCAATTTTTTCATATACAGAACATGAAATCCCCATGTTAAAACTTCGAGGATAGAATTTTTCTACGCTTTTTTTGTTTCCTCTTATTCCTCCTGTACCAATAAAAGAGGTCATAGAATAGTTAACAGCTTTTAACAGTGGCGAAAATGAGGGGTGAAATGTATCGGGACCACCAAAGGCATCGAAACCGTAAATTGTAATTCCGTTGTCAATCTCTTTTAACCATTGCGGTGGCAACATACAGTCGGAATCTATAAACAACATGTAATTGGCCACGGTATTTGCCATTCCGTTATTACGGGCTTTTGCAGGCCCCTGGTTTTGCTGAAAAATTGCCCGAATTTGTAAATTTGTTCTGGAAAGGTATTCTGAAATAAACTCATTGAAACCATCACCGGATCCATCGTCAACAAAAAGAAACTCAAATTCAGAACGATTAAAATCGAGGTTTTCAGCTGATTCCAGTAGCTCTTTTACCTCTTCCAGTCGATTATATACAGGAACAATTACTGAATATTTTAAAACTGAATCAGTCATCGGCCTTTATAATCGATGAATTTGTTTTTCTCTGGCAGATACCACACCCGATTGTTACAACAAGCACTGCAACAAGAACAAAAAATGAAATTTGTGATATTTTTTGTGAGTTATAGAAAAGTTTGGGATGGAATACAAATTCAATCTTGTGTTCGCCTTTAGGAACAACCAATGCTCTTAAAACATAGTTGGCGCTGTATAATTCGCTTTCTTTCCCGTCAATGAATACTTTCCAGTCTGGATAATAAATTTCAGAGAAAACAACTATTTTGTTTTCCGGTGTCGAAATTGTATAAGTTAAATTATCGGGGGCATAATTAGTCAAAACTATTGATGCAGAAGAATCGACAGGATTGCTGCTGAACAGTGGAAACATGTTTTTAGCTTCACTGCGGATAATAGATGTTGTTTTTACATTCACCTCATTTAAAGCTAAAATTTCTTCGTCGGCTGAGTTTACCCATTTTACTGAATCGGCAAACCATGCAGCACCCAGAGCTTCGCTGTTAATCTGCGGGCCGTTTTCTGTTATAATGTATTTCGTGTTTAGCATATTTAACACATTCGGGTTCATTTTACTGATATGTTGCTCAATCAAATCTTGATAACGGCGCAGTTTTACCGCGTGGTAACCTCCAATAGAACGATGTGCATTAGTAGTAACATTTTCCTGAAATGGGCTGCTGATTGTGTTAAAAACTCTGTAATGCGAATATTTGTTAATTATGTAAGTTTCGAGTTGCTGTTTTTCATCATCATCTGATGGGTTGAATTTTTTTTCGGCTTCATCATATTTTTCACTCAGTCCTGATACCGAATTTAATTGCATCTGATATATCTGACGGTCGGCATTGGTAAGCTGGTAAACATCTTGAACAAGGTCTTCCTTTTTAAAACTATTAAGCGATACATAACGCCGGCTGACTCCCCAAAAATCAATTATTGCCAAAATTATTATAGCAAACGATAAAACGGTTTGACTTATTTTCTTTTTTGAATAAAAGAAAAGCGCAGCAGTTACCAATACTATAAATAAAACTGCCCTCCATAAATCAGCACGAAAAACACTTATCCTGAAATCAACCAATACTCTTATTATTGTATTGAGTTGGCTTATTACATCGGGTTGCTCTTTTAACGCATTAAACTGATTTTGTTCGGAATAGCTTATGTAAGTATTAAATAAATTAGGAAATAAAATATTAATCATTAAGAATATAAGCATACCGCCCGAAACCAGTATGTAAACCGGTTTCGGTTTTTTAAAAATATGCAGTGTCGTTTTTTTATCGAGTATTTCGCCAGATTTAATAATGTTGTAAATTGTATAAACAGCCATGAAACATAATAAAATTGAGGCTACTGCAAGTATAGAAACCGGCGCCCTGAATTTGTTGTACATGGGCACATAATATATAAACAAGTCGGTAAATGCAGAAAAACTTCCCCCCATTGCAAGAAAGAAAAATAAAACTACCGGTAGCAGGAGTTGAAATTTTAACCGTTGTTTTAATGTAAAAACACCAATAAGGAATAAAAGCACAAATACTACCCCAAGGTAATTAGGGCCTCCACTAAAAGGCTGGTTTCCCCAGTATTGGTTAAAACCGCCAAATGTATTTCTATATTGGCTGGGCAACTTGTTAAGCAAATTGCTGTCCTGGTTTATTGCTCCGGTCATACCTCCTTTTACATCAGGCACAATTACCATCATACTTTCATCTACTCCACTACTCCAACTGTTAATATAATCTTTGTCGAGGCCATTTTTAATTTGTGAATCTTCTCTACCCATCATTAATTCACTGTTTCCTCTTATTGATAACTCATTATATTTATAATAGTTTATTAAACGAGAATAGTTAGACGCAAAGGCAAGCAAAGCTGCTGCAATTACTACAGCCATAGTTTTTGTAAACTGCAGTATTGTTTTTTCTTTTATGTTATGAATGAGTTCAACAGCTCCAATAATAATTAATGCAATAAGAAAATAATATATCATCTGGATATGGGCCATTGTAATCATCATTGTAGTAAAAAAGGCCGTAATAATAAATCCCCAAAGATATTTCCTGTTAAAGCAAAGTATAATCCCTGCCAAAACTGGTGGAATTAGTGCCAATGTATATATTTTCATGTAATGCCCCGCAAGAATAATAATGATGTAATAAGATGTTAGTGAATAGGCTATTGATCCTCCCACCGCAATGCGCGGAGTTACTCCCATTACTGTCATTAAAATATAAAAACCAATCATATACCAGAAAACGGCAGTAATTTCGCGCGGTATGCCAAACTTTCCAGGAGTGTAAAAAATTTGTTTTAAATTATCTGCTCCTTTGTATGGAGCATTAATGTAGTCTGGCATACCACTGAATATTGCCCCGTTCCATATTACAGTTTCCTTATTTTCGTATAATCTGAAGTCTTTGGCTTCTCTATGTTGTCCGTAACTGCCAATAACGTCTTCGCCTTGCAACGATTTGCCTTCCAGTGCAGGATAGAAATAAACTGATGATACAACAAACATTGCGATAACTGCAATTAAATGGGGTAATACTTTGTTTAGAGTTATTTTAAGATTCATTGGCGGTATATTTTAGTTAAATAATAAATTAGCATAAAATTCAATACACTAAAATTGTATAATCTTTATAAAATATCAGAGCAGGTTATTTACACAGATTGAACCCTGTTTCTTTAAAAGTATCATTAATCGTAAAAAGCCCAAGCAACACCTAATCTGAATGTCATACGCGGCATTGGATAATGCGGCGTTGTAAAATATGCGCCATCTAAAAAACGGGTTCCAACGTTCATTATCTTAAAAAATACATTAGTACGTTTAATTTTTAAACTGGCGTATGCATCAATATAAGGAAAATTACCAATTTTAGTTTCCTGTTGTATGTGAAATAAACCCGTTGACGGATCATAGGCATCGCCGTAGTACAAAGTATTATAACGTACATCGGCGCCAATCTGGGTATGTAAAACTTTTGAAATAATAAATTTGTAATAACCCGAAACAAATGCTGAAAATTCAGGGACATTGATATATGTCTGGTTTGAAACTTTCTGATACAATATTTTTGTTCTTAAATGTAAATTTCGGTAGGCAAATTCTTTATCGGCAAACAATGAAACAATTAATAATTCTTCAGAAGTTTGTGCCGGTTTACCATGTGTATCATAATAAATAAAATTATTAATGAGCGAATAATTTGCTCCGAGTTCCAATCTGTGTTTCGGCGAATTTAAACTTCCCCTTACTGTCATGTTTTGTTCCTGTTTCAAATCATTTTTCCAGAAAATATGATTTGAATAAAATTCTTCCTGAAAATAATCAGCTACACGATTTTGTATATCCCCCCTGATTGAAATCGAAGCTAATGAATCGGAAAAAAGCGTAAAAGGTTTGGAAATAACACCTGAAAGTTCAGTTTGTCCCATATTTCTCCCAATTAAATAAAATTTACCTTCAGCGTTCCATGTCCAAAAATCTCCCGACTGCCTGAAAATTCCGCCACCCACGTAAATATTTGAAAAACGTTTTTGATTCATAGAATAGCCAAACGCTCCCGGTGCTTCTATGTTAACAAACTCTTGGCCTGCAAATATTCTTTTACTAAAACTCGCTTTGCGGGTTGAGTCCTCATATTGTTTAATCTGAAATACATTTGAAACTTTATTGAACCGTATAGAATCTTTAATATAGCCATCGGGGAAATAGGTATTCTCGAAAAAGGTATTTGTTGCATCTTCGTCTTCCACAAATTCTTTATAGTGCTTCTGATATTGAAACGAATATATAAATCCAATTACAGGTTTAAATATTTGGGCTACATTTTCTTGTGTTTCATCCAGTTCGTCCGGCAATTTATCTTGTTCAATGTCAACAAATCTGCCGAGCCGGTATTCGCCGGTAGTAAAAAAATAGGAATTACTGAGTTTCGATTTTGTGTTTCTCAAATTTACATTAAAATATTCACTCGGCTCCTCTTTATCAAAAATTAATGTGTCATTTACTATCCCTCCATTTTCATTATTCTGAATACTGTTGAAAATAAATCCCGAATGCAGTTGAATTTTATTTTTGGAATAACTGGAATAAATCGACACCAAATTATTTTTACTGTTCTGATTGTTATATTGTCCATCAGACTTTGCCTGGTCATAACGAAATGTAAAATTTAAATACGGGCTAACATTTTGTGTATGTAAAACATTAAACCGGGTTTCATTTTTACGGCTTTTATTTTCGCTTTGGCTGTAATCTAAAACAGTATATGGGGTTCGTGTATTATAATATTTTATTTTATCGGGAGTTAAAAGATAAGCTTCTCTTGTTTTTGAAAATAAAAATTCAATTCCTGTTTCTCTTTCGAAAAAATCATTGTTTTGATACGGCAAGCCATAGTTTCCCAAATACGAAACTGTAACTGCATCTTTAAAAACAGGGTTGTATAAATGACGATAATCCAAAATTGTATCCAATTCAACTGAATCCTTAAAAGCTCCAAATGCATTAAGCATATAAAGATCAATTTTAGGTTCAACTGTTTTACCTTCATTTGCTGGTGTCGATCCGGCACGGCCAACTTCCGACATATCGGAATTTGATTGGGCAAAAACATTGGAGGTAAAACAAACTCCAATAGCAAATATTAAATATAATAATTTCAGTTTGAACATGACTTCCCGAAAAATGACAATGACAAAACTAAACAAAGCAATTTAAAATATTATAACATTTCACTATAATTAACATTAACCGTAAAAGCTTTTGTTCGCACAACCGCCTGCATATTTCTCTTTCTTTATCCGGTAAACGCTCATCTTGTGGAAAGAGATGAATAAGGCAACGCTTTTACAGGAAATACTACCCGGAACACACCTTTGATGTCCGGATAAAGAAATGGGTGATCAATCCAGAAATTCCAGATCGAAATAGTATATGCCACCGTCTCCGACATAGATAACCGTCTGCTTTTGTGCCAGCAGCAGGAATTTCAACGTTATATCGTCTTTCGCAATGATGGGGCTGGCGTATGTTTTACCGGTCGCGGGGTCGCGCCAAACGAGCCGCGAGCGGTTTATCCCGACCCGTTCTACGCTCCGCTCGGGGTCGTACATCTGGTCGTATGCCTGCAACCGTGTGTTGCCGTGGCGCGGAACCTCCTCGACCCAGCTGTTCGACACGACCTCGCAGTCGGTCAGATCGACTTCGAGCCGCCGCACCGCCGTTCGCCGCATCCGCTCTTTCCATGCCCGTGCGTTCCGTTCCGTGCGGCGCGCAGACCATTTCACCCACATCCAGAGGATGAGCACGGCAAGCAACGCCAATATAGTGATAATTGTTTTTCCCATGTTCCGGTCAATTATTCTCCGCGTTGGCGGCGCAATTTTTCTTCTACGTTGCGGCGCGGTATGCCCATCGGTATGTCCATAATCGGCGGCGACCACTCGATCATTATGGGATCCTCCTCCTCGATCAGCGTTTCGTCCTGGCCGTTTAGCCGGATGTCGAGCCGTTCGCGTATCACTTTGTGGAGCTGCCAGCGATAGCCGATACAGCTGAACCTGAGCGTGTCGCCGACTGCGGCTTCGATGGAGTATCTGCCTGTGCTGTCGGCTACCGCGAAGTTTTTGGAACCGATCCTCTCCACTATCGCGCCGGCGATCGGTTGTCTGTTCCAACTATCCGCGACCGTCCCCACAACGGTGACGGCACCGTTGTGGGCTTCGGCCGTAAAACTGGATGGCTTCGCCCTGCGTATGGTTCCGCACCCGGCGAGAACATACAGGGCAAGGAGTGCGAGTATAAGTATTGTCCGTTTCATTTTGAAATAGTTTATCACGTTCACATGGAGTTTGCCGCCAGCCACATTAACGTCTCGGCCGCAAGCAGCGTGAAACCCGCAACCGTGACGAGCCAGCTCCACACGTCTCTTTTAACTGTCAGCGCCCACACTCCGCAAGCCGCCGCCGCTGCCGCGAACCCGAGAGAGATGAAAAAGAAGGCCGCAAACAGGGGGGCGAAACTCATAAGGGCGAGTATCATTACCACAGGGCAGAGAAACATGACAGCAAACCCCAGAGAGGCACAGGCTAATATTAAGGGTTTGTTCTTCATGGTCTGTTTCATTTTATCGTTTCGGTTTTGCCGTCATCTTTGCGAAAGCTTGCCCGAAACAATCCAGTGTTTCGGATTATGGATTGCTTCAATCCTGCGGATTTCGCAAAGATGACGGGTGGGCAGCTTATCCTTTCTCCGCGGCGGGTTTGACGTCTATCAATTCCACCTCGAACCAGAGCGCCGCGTTGGGCTGGATGTCAGATGTTCCACCTGCTCCATGTCCCAAAGCCGGATGTATCCAAAGCCTGATAGTTCCGCCTTCGCCTATCAACTTCAACCCTTCTGCCCATCCGGCTATCGCTTTGTTCAACTGGATAGTCAACGGGATACCGCCTTCGCGTCCGTGTCCGATACCAAAGGCCTTCCCGCTGCGCAGTTTGCCCTCGAAATACACCTCCACCTGATCCTCACCGGTTGCCCGCACGGAATTTCCCGGCTCGACTATCCGGTACAGCAAGCCACTTTCGGTACGCTGAATGCCCGGCGTTGTCCGTTCGACCTCTGCGAGCCACGCCTCCGCGCTCCGCAGTTCCTCCGCGGGAAGGTAGGCGGTGTAATAGTTAGCTAAAAAGTCGTTGACCGTTTCCCCGTCCGGCCCCCGTCCTTTCCACATTTCCTTGAAGGCCGCCTTAAACGCTTTTTCACGGAACTCCAACGACGATTCTCCGTCTTCGTAAAACTTTTTCATCGAAAGAGCCATTCCGGCCCCCGTGTAGTAGGCAAGCGAATCCGCCATCGTGCGCAGCCGCACCCGCCTCTGCCCTTGCGCCGTGCCTGCAAAGAGCAGGCATAATCCGATTGATAGCGCTGCGATTGTTCTCATATCTCAATTCTTGGCGGTGGTTGCGGCGATGTCGGCAAGTACGTCGGCATGAAATTCAAAGTGTTCGGTGTTTTGGAGGCGGTGGAAATCAATTTTTTTATGTTTCATATATTTTCGATTTTAATTTATATCAGCAAAGTTATCATTTTTGTGCTTGCCGAACTTCGGCAAGAGGTAAAATCATCGTTTTTGGTGCTTGCCGAGCTTCGGCAAGAGGCAAAATCATCGTTTTTGTTGTTGCGAACTGCGGCGGCAGGGCAACCGGCGCTGCGGCGGTTACAAAAAAGTTTCAAGCCCTTCTTTAAATGTTTTATACTTTACTTCCGGCAATAAATCTTTTTTCATCCGCTCTGTGTCTCCATAGTAGGAAACTTTTCCTATTGTAACGAAATCTTTGGTCAGTGGACTTCGTGTGCCGAATATGGATGAGAACCACTCGAATAGTTGTGCGGCGGCCATTATCATCCAGCCGGGCATGCGCCATGGCTTGTGGTAGCGTTTGTACAGGGCTACTTTATCAAAAAACTCCTGAAGCGTCTGAATACCGTCATCGCCGATATGGTAAATGCCTTGTATGTCTGCTTTGTCAATGGCGGCCGTGGTTGCCGACAGAAAATCGTCTTTGGAAATTAAGTGAATGTATATCGGCTTTTTCCATATCCCCAGCAAATAATGCCGCCCAAACCATTCGGCGGCATCCATCATCAAAATTCCCCTGCCATAAACCATCCCGACACGCAGCGAAACGGCTTCAACGCCGGCTTCGGCGCATTTGCGGAACAAATCTTTTTCTTCCTGCAGGCGCGTGGTTGCGTGTATGGAAACGGGCTTGCCGTCCAAACGCCCCACAGCGGGATTTTGCGGCGTGGTTTCGCCCTCCACGTGAGGAAAGCTGATTAAAATAATCCGCCGAACGCCCGCTTTTATGGCTGCATCAAGTAAATTGTTAAAGTAGAAAGTGTTTGTAACCGGCAAAAATTTTTCGGGACGGGCTTTGAACAGAACGCCTGCAAAATGCACAACGGCGCTTACCCCTTTCAGGGCAGGATACAGGGTTTCCTTTTTTTCTAAATCGGCTTTGAATATTTGAATATTCGGGCGATTTTGCAATGTTTCGGCAGCTTCTTTTTTGTGCGTAAGCAGGTGCAGATTCCGGCCTTGCAAATGATTAGCCAGCAGGCCGCCCAAATTTCCTGCCGCACCGGTAATAAGAATGGCAGCGTTGTTCATGTTTCTTTTGTTTCAATGCCCCGCGGGGCGGTTACTGTTTATATTTTTTTGAAGGTGCAAAAGGATTGAATTTTTGTTGAATTTATGGAGAGAGGGACTACTCTATTCTTATTCGCAGCAGTCGCAGGGATCCGGAAAGTAATCGGTCTTTTCCCTGAAAATAAAGCACAGTTCCTGCTCGTCGTTGGAAAGTATGATATACGAACCCGACCCGACCTCCATTTCGTACTCAACGCCCCGGTACCTGACCGTTGCTTCGTAGGAACAGGAAAAATCGTAGCACAGACCATACTGCACCTCGCGTTCCACTTTTTCCATTTTGGGCAGCATGTCGATTATGTCCTTCGGGGTTACAGTCCAGTCCCGAAATTCGCCTGCATTTATGCCGGTTTTCACAAGCGGCGACAGGAATACGAGTTCGTTGTCGGGCGCATTATTCTCCCAGCTGAGAATGACTTTCATTTCATCGCGATATATGCGCATCCTGATTTCCACTTTTACCGTTTGATTGCTTTCGTTAATTTCTATGCTACCTGTTGCCTTGTCGTCAAGGTAAGCCATTCCGGTA
>JAITWJ010000073.1 GCA_031285325.1 Bacteroidales bacterium | reverse complement strand
TTTTAAATACTATCTTAGCCATTGCTTTTTTACGATTGTTTTGCAACGTTAAGATAATATTTTTTAACGAATAATCCAAAAAAGTAAGAGGCTATCTCTCTTTTGGGACAGCCTCTTTTAATACAGATATCTGTGTGCTGCAAGTACACAACACATAGGCACCTTATTTTATGAATACCGGACTACAGGCGGAAAGCAACACCAAGTGTGCAGTTTGAAATTCCGGAACCTAATTCTGCGAATGCACCAACTGCCGGAGCAAACCAATAACGTGCGCCAAGGAAAAACGATGACGAGAATCCGCTTGCTGAAGCAGCATAACCTCCTGCAAGCGTACCGGTAACTTTTGAAGAAACAACGTCATAACCCAGCATAAGGCCTGCATAAGTGTCGAGTTTATTTACGAACTGGTAGTGGAAAGTTCCGCGAGCGCCAACAATAATACTGCTGTATTTAACACTAAAATCTGCAATACCTGCATCATATTTAGATCCTGTGTAGCCCAAATAACCGCCTACACCTATCGATCCGTTATCGCCGCCAATCAAGTTTTCTGCAACTCCATACTCGCCTGAAATTGCAACAGGGATAGTACTCTTATATCCGTTTCCCGAATAAAGCGAATTATTAACCCCGACACCAGCGTTAAATACTAAATCACCTTTCTTGAACACATCTTGCGCATTAGTCACCGAAACAGCAAAAAGAATCACAATTGCCGAAAATAAAAATTTTTTCATGTTACTTAATTTTTTTAACTTGCCCCTACTCTATTTAAGGCTTTTCGGGATACCGCCTTTTATTCAATGCAATTTTCATTAAAAAGCAAAATTGAATATCGGCGCAAATATAAAAAATTTAAATGTCATAAAATTATTTAAATGTCTATGGTAGTTACTCAACCTTGTAATACCATATAAAAATTACTTCACGCCCATATATTGCGTTAATACTTAGTATTCTATAATTTAAAACTGTATTCGTTAAATATTTGCTAAACTTGTGGGCGAGGCAAGCAGCATACTGCGAAACCTGAAAATTAATTTAGAATTTCAAGGAATTGAAATATAAAATGGGAACAGTAAGGTATTTATTGCCCCCGATAATGACGTGTTACTTATTTCTGAAAACAGCAAAATAGAGACGGCCTTGGCGTAAATTTATGCGGTAGCGTAACCTGTGCCTTACTGTTTTTACTGCCCTAAAAGTCATTCACCATCCTGAAAGGACAGACTTCCGTAACTGCACGGCGAGCTGGTCGCTGAGCGTGTCGAAGTGAAGCATTGCCTGCGGAACACGCTTCTTTAAACTATAAATCAACCATAGCGGTTATTTTATCCGAAATTTTGAGAAAAGCTACTGTTCCGAAGGATAAAAACGGAAATTTTATTGCCGAAATACCACCCTGAATTTTCTATAAATTATGTACAGCAGCTTCGCCGCTAATTGAAAAATAAATTGACAATTTTTTATAATGATTATAAGATTACTTTTACAGGAATAATGGTTTGAAAAGTTATGGACATAAAAAAAGCAACATTTGATGATTTACCCAAAATATTATCTCTCCAAAAATTGGCATATTTGAGCGAGGCAAAATTGGTAAATAATTATTCTATTCAACCTCTTACACAAACATTGGAAGAATTGGAAAAGGAATTTACTCAAAATATAATTTTGAAAATAGAAGATGATAAAAACAATAAAATTATCGGTTCTGTTCGGTTTTATGAAAAAGATAATAGGGTTTATGTTGGAAAACTTATGGTTCACCCAGATTATCAAAACAAGGGAATTGGAACAAAATTATTGAAAACAATAGAAACATATTATAAAGATAAAACATTTGAATTATTTACAAGTAGTAAAAGTGAAAAGAATATACGGCTATACGAGAAGATTGGTTATAAAGAATTTAAGCGGGAAAAAGTTTCAGAAGAATTAGAACTTATATTTATGGAAAAATAAAACAGATAATAGAATACGGGACAACTTCGCATAGCAGAGACTGTAAACGTTCCGCCACTCGAACGGAGAAAATCGCATACAGCCGGAACATTATGCGACATACTGCCTAAAATTGTTCAGAAGAATAATATAAATAAAAAGTACTTTGCAAATAATTGAAAGTGTATTAAATAAAATTACATATAAAAATGGACTACAAAAAAGCTATAATAAATTTTACACCATGTGAAGAATGGCTGCGCGATATTCTAATAGCCCAATTAGGCGAAATCGGATACGACAGTTTTCTTGAAACCGAAACCGGTTTTGAAGCATATATTCCGGAAAACCAGTTTAACAGCAAATCAGTTGATGATATTATTCAGGCTTTTAGCGAAATTTTCACATTTGAAATCTCTTTTGAAAAAACTAAAAGCAAAAACTGGAACGAGGAGTGGGAGAAAAATTATTTCAAACCGCTTGTAGTGGGGGCAGAATGTGTTGTAAGAGCGCCATTCCATACAGATTTCCCAAAAGCAAAATACGAAATTGTAATTGAACCTAACATGGCTTTTGGCACCGGAAACCACGAAACTACCTTAATGATGCTGGAGTACATAATAGAAGAAAATATGGAAGGGAAAAATATACTTGATATGGGCTGCGGTACAGGAATTTTGGGTATATTAACTTCAATGAAAGGAGCAGCAAAAATAACCGCTATTGATATTGACGAATGGGCATTTGAGGGAGCTAAGGGAAACATGGTTTTAAACAATATCGGAAATATTGAAGTAAAACTTGGAGATGTTTCATTACTGGGTAACGAAAAATTCGACATTATTTTGGCAAATATACAGCGAAACGTACTATTAGCCGATCTTCCTGCCTATTCGAAATGTCTTAAGAAAGACGGCAAAATATTTTTAAGCGGATTTTTCACTGAAGACATACATGCCATAAAAACCAAAGCTGAAGAAACAGGGCTGAAAAATGCTTTTTTTAAAACTAAAAACAATTGGGTTGCCCACGCATTTGTGAAATCTGATGAATAAACACCTGTAATATTCCATTAAAATATTTCCGGAACAATTTTAGTACGTTCCATTTCCCATATTTCCAGCTCGCGAATATCTTTTCCGTCAATAATAAACCGTATTGCGGTACAAACTTTGTGAGGTCCTTTGCAACCGGCCGCCCCGGGATTGACATGCAAAAAATTCAATTTTTTGTCGTAAATTACTTTCAGAATATGCGAATGCCCACTTATAAAAAGGGCAGGCGGTTTCATAAAAATGTCGGGCATTACATATTGTTCGTATTTACCCGGGTATCCACCAATATGAGTTATCCATACATCCGTTTCCTCACACATAAACCGCAGGTGTAACGGGTAAATCATCCGTACACTTTGTCCGTCTATATTTCCGTAAACACCGCGTAATGGTTTAAATTCAGCCAATTTATCGGCTGTTGCCATATCGCCAAAATCGCCTGCATGCCAAATTTCATCAACTTTCTCAAAGAAAGTAAACAAACGCGGATGAATAAAACAATGAGTGTCTGATAAAAGTCCAATTCGTGTCATAGTTTAACAACATATAATTTGCAAAACAAAATTAATCAAAAATAAGTTTGTACATTAGTGAAAGAATATTCATGTAAATAATCAATATAAATTCACATTAACATTTTTACTTTTGGAGTTTTGTTTTGTATGTTTTAATATGGAAATAAAACTTGTAGTAACAGTATATTTTGTTGTAGTAATAATTATTGGTATTGTTTCGTGGTTTAAAATAAAAACGCCTGCCGATTACTACATAGCAAGTAAAAGAGCCGGAATATTTCAGGTTTCGGGAAGTTTACTTGCAACAATACTTGGAGGTTCTGCTGTTATGGGAACTATCGAACTAAGTCAAAAAATCGGATGGGCTGCATTTTGGCTTCTGTTCTCAGCGGCAATCGGGTTACTTTTTTTGGTTCCTTTATCAAAGTATATAAACCGTTACGGAAATTACACCTTACCAGAGTTATTAGGACGATTTTACGGAAAAAAAACAGAGATTCTCACATCGGTTATCATCCCTTTAGCCTGGATTGGCGTAATAGCTGCGCAAATAATAACAGCTGCAAAAATACTCATTGCATTAAACATACTGAGTTATCAGGAAGGAGCTATTTTGTCGGGGGTGGTTTTTACCGTTTACACGCTTCTGGGAGGCCAGTTGAGCATTTTAAAAACCGATACTTTTCAGGCGTTCTTAATAATTGCGGGAATCAGTATTTTAACTGTTTTTATATTTAATGAACCGCCTGATATATTTTCTGATAAAAATAATGTTGGACACATTTTTAACAGTTCATTTACTCCTCTCGATTTATTAATTCTTGTTCTCACTTATTCGGTTACATTTGTTGTTGGTCCCGATATTTATTCGCGAATTTTCTGTGCGAAAAACGAACAAACAGCCTCCAAGAGTGTATTTATTGTTGCTCTTATACTTATTCCCTTGTCTTTTATGCTTACTTACATAGGTATTTACTCCGGTAATTCTATAATCTCTTTTACCGAGAGTTTACTGCCCGGATGGATGTATGGAGTATTCCTTGCAGCATTACTTTCGGCAGTTATGTCGTCGGCCGATACCACATTACTTAATTCATCAATTATTCTTAGCGGATTAGTTTCTGGAAATCTGAATAAAATATCGTCGTTAAAATTAACCAGGCTTTTTATTGTTCTGTTAGGATTTATAAGCATTATTATTTCAATTTTTGTAAACTCTATAATCGATGCCCTGCTTTTTGCCTTAACATTGTTTTCGGGTGCATTTACAATTCCAACACTGTTCGGGCTGCTAAACATACCAACAAAAAAACACAATATAACTTGTGCGGTAATTCTTGGCGGAATATTGGCGCTGTTGGGGAAAATTACAAACACATACATCAACGATTTAGCCGGAAATATAATTATTATATGCTCTTTTGTTATTAGTTTCGTATTGTTATTAAGAGTAAAAACAAGATAGTTATATATTTATTTCATTAAAATTTTGCTTATTCCCGGAGTATTTCTTACTATAATGACATTGTTTTGATTAAACGCAACAGAGAACCCGTTTTTGAATTTACCGGACAAGTTTCTTTTTAGACCCTTCCATGAACTGCCTCGCGATTGACAATTGACAGTGAACAACAACAATTATACATTGCAAATTGGTGATTTTCGGGTTTGCAGTAGTTTCCGCAAGTAGTGAATCGTGTGATTTGGTCGTTGCACGGGCTGCGCAAGTGGCAAATCGTACCATTTGGTAGTTGCGCGGATTGCGCAAGCCGTAAATCTTGTCATTTGGTCGTTGCACGGGCTGCGCAAGCCGTAATCCGTGTAGTTTGGCTGCTGCGTCATTGCGAACCGCGAGCTTGCGAAGCGGGAAACATTCAACAGCAATTAAGAATTGTTTTCCCTGTTTTATGAAATTCAAAAACGGTTTTTTAAGTTATTATATCTATTTCCCCTGATTATATCGGGATGGGGAATATTGTGCCGAAACCTTCATTGTAGATTAATCAAACTAACGTTCCATCAGTCAAAACTAAAGGTCAGTAATAAAATTCACATAAAAATTATAATTATTGAATAGAGATTGGTAATTTTGTGGAAATTTAAACAAACCAAATATGAAATTCAATTTTAAAACGTCATACATCGTAATTGTTGTAATAGCGCTTGTTGTACTGCTTTTTTTCGGAGATCGAATGTTTTTAATAATCGAAGCAGGCCAGCGCGGCGTAGTTTTCAGGCCATACTCATCAGGCCTCGATAAAGAAAATATTTACATCGAAGGTTTTCACATTATTGCTCCGTGGAACCGCATCAATATCTATAACGTGCGCGAACAGCAGCGCGAAGAAACCATGGATGTGCTCGATAAAAACGGACTTTCAATAAACATTGACGTTACAGTAAGGTTTAATCCTATCTTCAACAGAATTGGCTATCTGCACGAACAATTTGGCGCCGACTACATAAATGTATTGGTTATTCCCGAAGTACGGTCTTCCGTACGGCAAGTTGCCGGACGCTATTCTGCCGAAGAAATTTACTCAACCCAAAGAGCCGAAGTCGAACAAACCATTAAAGAAGAAACACGCAGAGTGCTTGGCGAAAACAATATCGATATGAGAACCTTGCTTATACGTTCCATAAACCTTCCCGAACAAATTAAAGGAGCAATCGAAAGTAAACTTCAGCAGGAACAGGAAGCGCTTGCATACGAATTCCGCCTGCAGCGCGAAGAATCGGAAGCTGAGCGCCGCCGTATCGAAGCCGAAGGCATTGCAAACTTCAACCGTATAATAAACGCCAGCTTAACCAATAACATTCTGCAACAGCGCGGCATAGACGCTACTATTGAATTAGCAAAATCGCCCAATTCCAAAGTTGTAGTAGTAGGAACAGGGAAAGACGGATTACCTCTTATCTTAGGCAACAACTAACCATGAAGTTTATTAATGTTTCTTTTTGATTTTTTTGGGGATTACGGAACCATCACTGTCATTTTCAAAATCATCATAAATTGAAAGCCTGTTTTTTAAGTGTTTCCCCTTTGTAGTCTTGTTTTTTGTTAAATTAAAATTGTAATCATCTTCTAAACCGTAGATTCTCTTAGAGTTCTTGTTCTTCATTTTCTTGAAAGCCAGTAAAAAAGTTAAGTTTAAATTATAATTTTATCTGTGCGAAAAATATAAAAATTTCAAATACGCCAAATATTCCGTCAAATATTTTTTAATCTGATTATTCCCCCATACTTGGTTATGTAAAAGAGTTAGTATTTAAGAAAGATGTTCTCTTTTTTGCTGTATAGCATATTTTCTGTAAATTGCCATTGTTTTTAGGTCAGGGTTAGCCTGAAAATTTGCACTGTGCATGTAAAATATGGCTGATTACAGTACATAAAACTACCTTGAAAAATAAACAGTTTATAACAATACAGCAAGATGAAAAATAAAATATTGGGGAGAATAATTTTGCCGACAGTAATTGCCGTTAAGGCAATTGTAATTTTTCTGGTTTTAAGTTCAGTAAAAAATGATGATCCGGAAAACGTTAATCCCATTGAAACAAAAATCACATACAATACAGTTAAAATACCGGAAAAAGTAGAATTTGCAGGCGAACAAATTCCACTTGAAAAATTTTACATTAAAGAGTCGCTCGACCGTGAACTTCTTGTAAACGCCTATCTTCATTCACAAACTATCAGGCTTATTAAACTTGCGCCCCGCTATTTTTCAGTAATAGAACCTATTCTGCAAGAAAAAGGTGTACCGGACGATTTTAAATACCTTGCAGTAGCCGAAAGCGGTTTAAACCCGCGCGCAGTTTCGCCCGCTAATGCTGTCGGATTATGGCAATTCCTGAAAACTACAGCACAGCAATACGGGCTAACTGCAAATAATGAAATAGATGAACGTTACAATATTAAAAAATCAACTTACGCTGCATGCGATTATTTGCTTAATTCATATAAAAGATATGGCAGTTGGTCGATGGTCGCTGCTTCGTATAATGCAGGATTAACAGGAGTTAACCGGCAAATAGAAATGCAAAAAATAAATTCTTACTACGATTTGCTTTTCAGCGAAGAAACTTCAAGATATGTTTACCGGATTATTGCTCTGAAACTGATTCTGGAAAATCCCGTATCATATAACTTTTATGTTCCGGATGAGGAAAAATACCCAATCATAAACACCCGCGAAATTGAAATAACATCATCAGTAACCAATTTTGCTACCTTTGCTGCCGAACAGGGAGTAAACTATAAACTGCTTAAAGATTTTAATCCCTGGCTTAGACAGAATTACCTTAATGTTATTCCCGGGAAAAAATATATAGTTGAAATTCCATTATTGCAATAATCTGATTATTTGCAATAAAAACATCTTAAAAAAAATCTAAGGGAAATTTGAAACAGAAATATATTTTATGAATATTTCAAACATGCCAAAAATAAGTGAAGACATTGAGCTTATTGACGATGAAGAATCTATTTTGATAATTGGCGCAAGAGTACATAATCTTAAAAATATTAATGTTAAGATTCCAAGAAACAAACTTACCGTAATTACAGGGCTAAGCGGAAGTGGAAAGTCTTCGCTTGCGTTCGATACCATATATGCTGAGGGCCAGCGTCGCTACATTGAAACATTTTCTGCTTATGCCAGATCTTTCCTTGGGAATATGGAACGTCCGGATGTTGACAAAATTACCGGATTAAGCCCTGTAATTGCCATAGAACAAAAGGTAACTTCGCTTAACCCACGTTCAACAGTTGGTACTGTTACCGAGATATATGATTTTATGCGTTTGCTTTTTGCCCGTGCCGGCGAAGCTTTTTCGTACAATACCGGCGAGAAAATGGTAAAATATACCGACGAAAAAATTATACGGCTCATTAAAGATGATTTTGCAGGAAAACGAATTTACATACTTTCTCCTGTGGTAAAAGGCCGTAAAGGACATTACCGTGAACTTTTCGAGCAAATTTTGCGCAAAGGATTCCTGCATGTGCGTATCGATGGTGAAATTACCGAACTGAAACACAATTACCGCGTTGACAGATATAAAAACCATTTCATTGAAATTGTAATAGACAAAATTGTAGTTGACGATGCCGGAGAAGTACGGCTAAGAAATTCGGTACAAACAGCCATGAAAAACAGTCAAGGTATTTTAATGATACTCGACAGTGAAACGAAAACCACAAAATATTACAGTCGCCTGCTCATGTGTCCAACAACAGGTATTTCGTATGCAGAACCGGCGCCGCATAATTTTTCGTTCAATTCGCCGCAAGGCGCCTGCCAGCGCTGCAACGGCCTGGGGCGTGTAACCGAAATAGATATGGATAAAATAATCCCTGATAAAACCAAAAGTATTGGAAAAGGGGGGATTGCTCCTCTGGGTTCATATAAAAATTCTCTGATTTTTTGGCAGATTGAAGCATTGGGAGAAAAATTAGATTTTAACCTTACAACTCCGATAAATAATATTTCAGAAGAAAGCCTGCAAGCCGTACTCTTTGGTACAAATGAACGCATCCATCTAAAGAATACACCTCTTGGCGCAGGCATGAATTACATGACGGCTTATGAGGGCATAATAAAATACATTAACAGCCAGAGAGAAGACAATCCATCGAAAAACGCACAGAAATGGGCAGGGCAATTTGTGAAGACTTCTACATGTACTGAGTGTAATGGGTTACGGCTAAAAAAAGAATCGCTTCACTTTAAAATTGATGGGAAGAATATTTCTGAGCTTGCACGCATGGATTTGGATGAATTATGGAACTGGTTTTCAAATTTGGAAGACCGTATAACAGACAGGCAACGTAAAATTGCCGGCGAAGTAATAAAAGAAATCCGAAACCGCCTGAGTTTTACGCTCGGTGTCGGTCTTAATTACCTTTCGCTCGACCGCACGGCACAAACGCTTTCCGGCGGCGAATCGCAGCGTATAAGGTTGGCTACGCAGATAGGTTCGCAACTGATAAATGTACTTTATATACTCGATGAACCCAGTATTGGACTGCATCACCGCGATAACATGAAACTGATACACGCATTGGAGCAACTGCGCGATTCGGGTAATTCGGTAATAGTAGTTGAACATGATAAGGAAACTATGTTTCATGCCGATTATATTATTGATATGGGGCCTCGGGCAGGCAGGCACGGAGGTGAAATTGTAGCTGCCGGAAAGCCTGAATATTTTTTAACCATTAAAACATTAACTTCAGAATACCTTAATAATTTCAGGCAAATTGAAATACCAAAGACAAGAAGAAGCGAGGGAAACAGTTTTCTGAAGATTTTCGGATGTTCAGGCAATAATCTCAAGAATGTGGACTTAAGTATTCCGCTTGGAAAATTTATTTGCGTAACAGGCGTTTCGGGAAGCGGAAAATCGACCCTTATAAACGCCACTTTACAGCCTGTTCTGAGCCAGCATTTTTACAAATCGCTTGACGATCCGCTGCCATACAAAAGTGTAGAAGGCATTGAATTAATTAAAAGTGTAATTCGTGTTGACCAATCTCCTATTGGGCGCACTCCGCGATCGAATCCGGTAACATATACCAACATTTTCTCAGATATTCGAAATTTATTTACCATGTTGCCCGAAGCCAAAATGAGAGCTTATAAACCGGGGCGGTTTTCTTTCAATGTTAGAGGCGGGCGGTGCGAAGAGTGTGAAGGCGGAGGAATGAAACTTATTGAGATGAATTTTCTGCCAGATGTTCATGTTCAGTGCGGCAAATGTAACGGCAAACGCTACAATCGTGAAACACTTGAAATAAAATATAAGGGAAAATCGATAAGTGATGTACTTGACATGACGATAAACCAGGGGGTTGATTTTTTTGAAAATATACCTTCAATATCTTCAAAACTCAAAATTTTGCAGGAAGTAGGGCTTGGTTACATTACGCTCGGCCAACCGTCAACAACGCTTTCCGGAGGCGAATCGCAGCGGGTAAAATTAGCAGCCGAACTTGCCAAACGCGAAACAGGAAAAACTGTTTATATTCTCGATGAACCAACAACAGGCCTTCATTTTGAAGACATCCGCATGTTGCTCGACGTGCTGAACAGGTTGGTTGATAAAGGGAATACCGTTATTGTAATTGAACACAACATGGATGTGATAAAAGTAGCTGATTATGTTATCGACTTAGGGCCTGAAGGCGGCAAAAACGGCGGCGAAATTATCTGTGCCGGAACACCGGAAGAAATCATAAACAACAAAATATCGTTCACAGCAAAATATCTTAAAGAAGAACTGGCAAAAAGTAACCGGAACAGTGTTTATTTATAAACTGTTTTGAATTTACCTGACAAGTTTTCTTCGAGACACTTCCATTAACTGCTTCGAGGTGGTTTCCCCATTTGATGAAAGTATGTTCACGCCCGAAAACATAGTTTCATCGTTTGAGGAAAGTACCTTCACGCCCGAAAACATAGTTTCCCCGTTTGAGGAAAGTACCTTTCCGCCCGAAAACATAGTTTCCCCGCTTGAGGAAAGTACATTTCCGCCCGAAAACATAGTTTCCTCGTTTGAGGAAAGTACCTTTCCGCCCGAAAACACAGTTTCATCGTATGGTGAAAGTATCTCCAAGCCTTCAAACATGGTTTCATCGTATGGTGAAAGCAGTTTCGCACTTGTTGGCATCATTGCGGGGAACGGGGCAACGGTGGCAGGTGGAATTGACAATGGACGGTTGACTGTTGATAATGGATAATGTATAATTGACAGTTAACAATTTACAGTTGACAGTTATTCATTACTAATTATCAATTGTCAATTTTCAATTATTAATTACCCCGGATTGCTTCACCCTGCCGGGTTCGCAATGACGCAGCAGCCCATTGTCAATTGTCAATTATCAACTGTCGATTGTATGTAAGGTTTTTATAGTTCTACTGCCGATAATTCGGCCAGCGAAAGATTAAAATCTCTCTCCGCCTCCATCATATTATTCATCGCATCATAATAATACTCTATTTCGAGCAGGTAATTTAACAGTGACAGTTCTCCCGCATCAAGCGCTTTCTGTAAAAATGCATTATTACTGTATGCTGACAGTGCATGGCGGTATTGCAGGGCGTTTTGCCGCAGTCTGGAAGATTTCACAAACAGGTTTTGCAGGTTGCTGTAGAACTGAATTTTTGTGTCTTCGAGCGTTTTTTCAGCAGCCCGTACCTGTGCTTTGGCCTGTTTTACCCTGTTCCTGTTTTCCCATAAAGGCACTGATACGCCAACGGTAATTCCCTGGTAACGTTCTCCGTCAACTTTTTCGCTCATATAGCCTGCGTTGAATTTAGGCAGTCCTAAAGCGGTATTGAGTTTAACCTGTTGCTGCCCGATTTCTATTTCTCTTCTTACATACTGCAATACCGGATTTTTTGATTCTGCCATACCGTACCAATGGCTAAAACTGGCAGGGAGGGTATGGTCGGAATATTCGGCAGTGGCGAACGGTATTTCTATGCCGCCGTTTAAAGCCTGTAATTCGTTTAACAATGAAGTTTTTTCAATTTCAATACGCTCAATTTCATTTCTAACGGTTGTAAGGTTAAGTTTAGCCTTGTTGTTTTCAATTACATTGGCATCTCCTTTGTCGAACAGCGCCTGAAAGGCTGCGGCAATACGTTCTGCATTGGTTAACCTTGCGGCATATTCTTTGGCGAGGGCGTTGTAATAAACGAGCTCGATACAAACCTGCTTTGCCCGCAATAACAGGTTTATGCGTCCGGATTTATACAGGAGTTCCGCATTGGCGTTTTCCAGTTTCGATATTTTATTCCTGTACCCGTAGGCGGTAGGGAAATCGAACGACTGTGTGATGTTTATATCTGTTCTATTTCCTATTGAAGATGGGTTTCCCCAGAGATAATTGAACTCAATTTCGGGGTTCTGAAGGTAAATATCTGTTCTGGCGCCCAACTTTTGAGCTTCCATTTGTTCGCGTAATGCACTTAAAGCAGTACTGTTTGTTTCTATTGCTTTCATTACGGTTTCAACTTCGCTTTGCGCCGTAACCTGAACAATAATTAACGTGAACAGCATACTAATTATTAACGGTTTAGCGGTGTTCAAAATGCGTGCGCAGGGTAAAGCCTTGGGCATTACTGCCTGTTGCTTTCTCTTAATTATATTTTTCATAGTTGTGTTTTCTTTTTTGTAATAATTCATATACAATTGGTACGATGTATATATTCAGAAGGGTTGATGTTAACAGTCCTCCAAGAACAACTACTGCCATAGGGCTTTGTATTTCGTTTCCCGCCTTATCGCCATTAAACACAAGCGGGATAAGAGCCAAAGCGGCGGTAAGGGCAGTCATAAGAATAGGGTTTAACCTGTCGAGCGAACCATTTAATACCGTTTCGTGTAATGACATATTGGTTTGCTGCATGTGCTGGTATTTTGAAATAAGCAATATCCCGTTACGGGTAGCAATGCCGAACAGGGTAATAAACCCGATAATAGACGGTATGCTTACGATTCGTGAAGTGAAGAATACAGCCAATACGCCGCCGATTAAAGCCAGCGGCAGGTTTACCAATACAATAGCCGACAGTGTGAGGTTTTTGAATTCGCCATAAAGCAACATGAAAATTACACAAATAGCCAGCAGTGAGGCAATAAACAGTGTACGGGCAGCGCTTTCTGCGCTTTCAAACTGTCCGCCGTACTCAATCCTGTAACCTTCGGGCAAAGAAATGCCGCTGTCTATTTTCTTTTTGATATCGTCAACAACTCCTTTCAGGTCTCTGCCCGATACATTTGCGGAGACAACAATTTTACGCTGTACGTTTTCGCGGCTGATGAAGTTTGGCCCGCCAACGGAGACAATCTCGGCTACTTCTTCAAGCGGTATTTTGCTTCCGTTTCCGGTGTCAATCAGCGCCGATTTTATCTGCTCAATATTCTCAGTATAGTTTTTGTTTAATCTTAATACCAGATCGAAACTTCGCTGCCCTTCGTAAATATCAGCTATCTTTTCTCCGGCAAAAGCCAGTTCGATAAACTTATTAAAATCTTCTATTGATATACCGTAACGGGCAAGCATACCCCTGTTGGCACGTACTTGTATTTGCGGAGTTTCGGTTTGTTGCTCAACGGAAACATCTACAAGCCCGTCAATTCCATGTATTGAAGACTGGATTTGATTCGCCATGATGAAAAGCCGGCTTAAATCTGTTCCGAATAATTTGATGGCGATATTTGCCCGTGTTCCCGAAAGCATGTGGTCGATACGGTGCCCGAGAGGCTGCCCAACGGTAGCGGCAACACCTGGAACGCCTGCCAGTTTTTCCCGCACATCGGCGAAAAACGCATCCCTGTTCCTGTCTTCAAGCTGGAAATTGACATCTATCTCGGCGCTGTTCGTTGCCTGCGAATGTTCGTCGAGTTCACCACGGCCTGTACGGCGGGCAGTATGGGTAATTTCGGGTATTTTAAGCAACTCGCTTTCCATAAGGTTACCCAAACGCTGGCTTTCTTCTAACGAAACACCCGGTTTGGTAACTGCGGAAATGGTTAGGGAGCCTTCGTTAAAGTCGGGGAGGAAGCTCTGTCCCATAGTGAAGAACAGTACCAAGGTAATGATAAATACAGCGATGGCCGGATATAATACTTTCTTTTTATTGTTAAGCGCCCAGTTCAGGGTTTTGTAATAGAATGCCAGCAGCTTGCGTGTAAGCCAACTGTCTTTGTCTTTTTTATCCAGATATTTTTTGCCGGACAACATCAGGCGGCACATCAACGGGGTAACGGTCATAGCTACAATTAACGACATAAACAGGGAGATTATGTAAGCTACCCCCAGCGGTTTGAGCATACGCCCTTCCATTCCCGAAAGAAAGAATAACGGTACAAACGCAACGATAATGATGAAAGTAGCATTCAGGATAGACGCGCGGATTTCTTTCGAAGCTTCAAATACGACATTAAAGACCGGCTCCCGTTCCTCTCTGGGTTTTTTGTTGTTTTGCCGCAGTCGTTTATACACATTCTCAACGTCTATAATGGCATCGTCAACCAAAGATCCTATGGCAATACACATTCCTCCCAGTGTCATAGTGTTTATATTCATGCCTAAAAGGTACAGGATAATAACTGTTCCAAGCAAGGATAACGGAATGGCAATAATCGAAATAACTGTGGTGCGGAAACTGCCTAAAAACAGGAATAGAATGATAACAACAAATACTGCGCCTTCAATAAGGGCACGTCCGACATTGCCTACCGATGCTTCAATAAAGTCAGCCTGACGGAAAATCTTTGTATCCATCCGGACATCATACGGCAATGATTTTTGTATTCCATCCAGATTCCGTTCGATGTTCTCAGTAACGTTCAGCGTGTTTATATTGGGTTGTTTCGACACGGAAATAATCACCGAAGGCTGGGCATTCTGTGAAGCATAGCCCATTTTCACACCACTTCCGATAACCACATCCGCCACATCTGAAACAACAACCGGCTTTCCGTTAACTGTTTTAACGAAGGTGATGCCCAGCTCTTCCAACCCGTTTGTACGTGCTATTCCACGCAATGCATATTCATTGCCATAATCGCGTACCACACCGCCCGAGGAATTATCGCTGAATGTTCTGCCTACGTTTTCGAGTTCACTCATTGTTACTCCATAGACGTTCATCCGCCCGGGATCGGCAAGTATTTGATATTGTTTGTAATCGCCGCCAATTATTGTAACCTGCGATACGCCGCCGGTAGCTAAAATAGCAGGCTTAACCACCCAGTCGGCTAATGTGCGAAGTTCCATCATCGAAGTGGAATCGGCCTGTAATCCGATAAAAAGGATTTCGCCCATTACGCTGGATTGAGGGGCAAGAACGGGGACAACGCCGGCAGGTAAAGAATTACCGAGTGTAACCATCTTCTCGCTTACAATCTGCCGGACTTTAAAGATATCGGCTCCCCAGTCGAACTCAACCCATACAAAAGAATATCCCTGCATCGAAGCCGAACGGACACGGCGTACATCGGTTGCGCCGTTTACGGCTGTTTCGATTGGGAAAGTAACCAAACGTTCCACTTCTTCGGCTGCCATACCATGTGCATCGGCCATAACCACCACCGTGGGGGCTGTCAGGTCGGGGAATACATCGATATCCATCTTTTGAGAGGTATAGATTCCGCCGACAATCAATAATATCGCTCCTAATAATATAAATAACTTATTATTAAGAGAGAACTTAATTATCTTGTTTAACATCTCTCTATGGTATTAATGCACATGACCTGAATGAGCGTCCAATGCTCCAGAAGCTTGTGCGAGTTTAACTAAAATGGCTCCCTTGCTTACCACCCGTTCGTTTGGGTATATACCTTCTATGATTTCTGTCCTGAAACCATCTGTTGTCCCTTTTTTCACAGGCCTTTTCTCAAAGTATTCAGGCGTAAGCTGGACAAAGACAAAGTATGTTCCCATTTCTTCCACAATTGCCCCATTAGGAACAACAAGCGCATTATTGTTGGTTTGCAGTTTAATATACATTTCCACAAAACTTCCCGGAAGTAAGCCTATGTTATTTCTTACCTGAAATACAACCGGAATAAGCGGGTTGTTTAAATATGTTGATTTGCCGAAAGAAACGACTTTCCCATTCAGTTCATCAAGTGTATAAGACAGGTTGCTATTCATAACCTTCAGGTTTGCAGAAACGATGCTGCTAAGCACATCAAAATACTTTGGCTGCAATTCAGCTTTTATCAGCAAATCATTATTCTGGGAAACAATAAGTACAGGCTGTCCGGCTTCGGCATATTCTCCATTACGGACTAAAACCTGTTTTACAAATCCGTTCATAGGTGAGGAAATGACCTGTTTGCCGGATGAAAAGTTTTTACGGAGATTGTGATACACTACTTCAGCGTTTTTGTATGCTGTTTCGGTTTCAAGCAAATCTCTTTCCGAAACGATGCGGTCTTTGGCAAGTTCTTTTTTACGTTCATAATCCGCTTTTGTCTTGTTGTATTCGGAAACCACTTCGCTATAGCGCACATCCATGTTATTATCTGCCAGTCCGCTGCTTTCTATTGAAAACATGGACTGACCGGTATTTACTGCTTTTCCGTCTACAATATCATCATTGGAAAACAGAACGATACCACTTGCTTTGGCAACCACAACCTTTTCGTCAATTTGCGAAGGTTGTATCTGTGCCGTAGTTCTTATGATTTGTCCGAAAGGTTCATATTTAATCTCTTCGGTAGCGAAATCTACTTTCCAGCTTTGTTCTTTATAGAAAAAGACGCCATTACTGCTTTCTACGACAGCATCTATGGCGGCATGTTGTGCATCGTGTTCATCATCATATATTTTGATGTCTGAAAGAATAATCTGTGAAGTCTTGTCGGGAGTAGTAATATCGAAGATCAACTTACCCGTACCTATTGTGGCAGGTTTAATCGAAAATTGGAAAATCCCGTCTCTTAAAGGTTTCTCTATAGTTTGACGTACTCCATCCGTACCAACAATAAGACTGACAGTTATACTTCCTTCTTTTAACGGTTTAAAATTCTCCAAGTAGGAGAAGTGGGCTAATATATCGCTTTGTTGTCCGACGACAAAAGGCGTTGCTTCGGCAAAAACTTCAAAATCATTGCTATATCCTGTGAGAAACAAATTTTCATCGTGGCCATGTTCTTCGGATGTCCCGCCTGGCTTTTGCGAACATGACATTACGGCTATTGCCGTCAACAGTGCCAGAACTAAATTATGTATTTGCATGATTGCTCCTTTTTAATGTTTATAAATAAGATTGGAAATACTTCGATTGCAATAGGAAAATATCACTATTCACATAATCAAAAGCAAATAACTAAACTATAAAAATTAACAAGCAGGAGGCGCTCTCAGCCCTAAAGAATGAGTAATGTAATGGCTATAACATGAGTTAATATACGGTTTTTGCCGGAAAGGTAATTCATTATAATCCTGAATTCTTATAATGGGTATAATATCATGACAAATGATGTGAAAGTCTATATAAAAGTTCGTTAAATCCGAATCATTGGAATTCGCAGATGATACATTGGAGCGAGTATAAAGTTCATTTAATATACAGTCTTCATTTAAAAAACACTCCGAATGCTCATATTCATCACATTCAAGAAGACAATCTTCATGTTTGTGATTTAAAACATCATCAATAGAAAAAATATTGCAAATGGAAACAATTACCCTGCCATGGTGGTGATGGGGTACGACTACATGTGCCAATACTACAATATTGGCAAGAAATAATAATGATAGCCTTATTATTCTTTTCATGCTGATTGTTGCTTAACTGTGTGCAAATATAAATAAAAAACTTTTACTGCAAATTTTTCCGGTAATTATGTATATTTCAAAGATATATATTTAGATATTGCCTGCACTAACTTTTATAGATTGTGATTCAGAATAGTTGTTTATCAGTAAAAATTTTCCCGTTTTTGATATGTCTAATTTTTTCTATAATTTGCAATTGTTTTTTTATTCTACATTGTTAACGTTTTATGCATCTTTAGTAATTTTATAAAAATAAATGATTATGAAAAACAGTAAATTTTGGTTACATGTATTTTGGGGATTTGCATTGCTTATATTTCCGGAAACATTATTTTGCCAGACTAATACCGGAGATAATAGTTACGAACCGGAATTAGGACAGGCAGGGAAGGATGTAATTTGGTATCCCACACCACATAAACTTGTTGATGTAATGATAAACATGGCAGATTTAACCTCGAATGACTATTTGATTGACCTTGGTTCAGGCGATGGAAGAATTGTAATTGCAGCAGCTAAAAAAGGCATTAACGCAACAGGAGTTGAATTTAATCAGGATATGGTTGAATACTCAAAAAAATATGCAGAAAGAGAAGGGGTAGCCGACAAAACAGATTTTGTTAAAGCCGATTTCTTTGAATATGATATGTCAAAAGCTACGGTTATAACAATGTTTCTTTTGCCGGAGATAAACAGGCAACTTAAACCCAAATTACTTGAACTAAGGCCAGGAACCCGCATAATAACTAATTCTTTTTCGATGCAAGACTGGCCATACGATGAAATAGGGGAAATAGACGACCAGACAGTTTCGTGGAATACTGCATTTATGTGGATAGTACCGGCAAAAGTTGAAGGATCGTGGAAATTTAAAGATGGCGAGATGCATTTAACCCAAAATTACCAAATGCTTAAAGGCAATATGAAAACAGGTGGAGAATCATATTCAATCGATGGTAAGTTGTGTGGAAGTGTTCTTAAATTCACATGTAATGGTGTTAATTACGAATGCACTGTAAATAACAATGAAATGAAAGGAACAGCTGAAAAGGAAGGAAAATCAACTGTATGGGAAGCAGTAAAAACACAGTAATACCGGTTATTTCGAAATAAAAGACCGAATTATTGGATAACTCTAAAAACTTGCAAGCTATGCTCTACCGGCAAAGAAATATGTTTGTTTACTAACAACAGGTTCTTGTTTGGTATCTTTATATTAGAAACTGTTTTTGAATTTCGGGAAGTCTGGAACAATTAAGAATTGACAGTGGACAATTGACAGTGATGTCTGAACCACGATTTACAGGATTAAAAGATTAGCATGATTTTCTTTGCGAACTTTGCATAAACTTTGTGTTCTGTGTGGTAAAATATAATCACGGCAATTATTAAAATCATACAGATCTCAATTCAGCCTTTCTTTTAATTGTGAATTGTCAACTGTCAATTGTCCATTATTAATTGCTGTAGATTGTTTCCCGTTTCGTGCCTCACGCAAGTGCCGTGCAACCCTGCGCGAAGGTTTCGCAACTCCACGAAAGTACCGTGCAGCCCTGCACGAAGGTATCGCAATTCTGTGAAACAGTTCATCGAAGGGGGTAAAAAAAACTTATCCTGGTAAATTCAAAACAGTTTATAGGTTTCAGTTTAAAACGTAGTTTTATTTTCTTATCCCAAAATTCCTGTCCACTTTAATCATTTTTGCTAATACGAACCCGGGAATTGTACAAATCATCACCCACACGAAAAAGTGAGTGTAGCCAATCATTTCCTGTATCCAGCCCGAAACCATTCCGGGCAGCATCATTCCTAATGCCATTATTCCGGTACTGAATGCAAAATGTGTTGTTTTGTATTTTCCAGACGAAATATAAAGCATATACAGTGTGTAGGCGGTAAATCCGAAACCGTACCCCAATTGTTCTATTGCCACAGAACCCATAATCAACCAATATGCAGAAGGTTGCACACAGGCAAGATAAACATATATTAAGTTAGGCAGATTAATTGAACATACAAAAAACCAGAGCAGCCGCGAAAATCCATACCGCGAAACCAGCCAGCCACCGGAAATACCACCAACCATAAGGGCAATTATCCCAACTGTTCCATAAACAAATCCTACCTGATTAGTGGTTAACCCAAGTCCGCCGATTTCAACCGGATCGAGCAGGAATGGCGATGCCATTTTCCCCAACTGAGCTTCACCGAGGCGGTATAACAACAAAAATCCCAATATGGTCCAAATATCTTTTTTGAAAAAATATGCTTTAAATGTTTCAATAAAACGACTGAGTATGTTTTTGAAACTGTCTGACGCCTGCTTAATATCTTCTGAAGGACGGGGAAGGATAAATTTATGATATACTGCCAACATAAAAAACACAATGGCAATAAAAGCAAATGTACAAGCCCAGGCAAATTGAATGTTATTTATAGCTGTTTTTTCCCAAATAAGAAACGAATTTTCAAGAAACCCCGCAATGATTACCAAAATACCCTGTCCTGTAATCATAGCCAAACGGTAAAATGTATTTCGAATACCTATAAAAAAAGCCTGCCTGTTTTCGTTTAATCCCATCATGTAAAAACCATCAATAGAAATATCTTGTGTGGCCGAACTAAAGGCCAGCAACCACAGAAAAGCAAGAGAACCTTGAAAGAAAAACGAAGTAGGCAGTGTTAGAGCAACTCCTGCCAATCCTGCTCCTATAAATAGTTGCATTGACACAATCCACCAGCGTTTGGTTTTGAATAAGTCAACTAAAGGACTCCAGAATGGTTTTATAACCCACGGTAAGTATAGCCAGCTTGTATAAAATGCTATTTCGGAGTTCGATATATCAAGCCGCTTGTACATTATAACAGAAACGGTCATTACAATAACGTAAGGCAATCCTTCTGAAAAGTAAACTGAGGGAATCCATATCCACGGATTCTTATGTGTTTTATCTATTTTTTTGTTGTTCATATCAACCCCAATTAATCTGGTTAGATTATCGCCATATTCTGATAAATGCTACTCGTTTTCTTCATAGTAATACGAGTAATCAATTCCTTTCATAAACATTTCCCTATCATTGATTTTGTTGGTTAAAGCGCCTTCAATCAAAGCCTTAATAGTGGTACTATCTATTGGGCTTTCTATCATAGCATTCATATACTCGGTTTTGCCTATTTTGCTCCAATCCACACACTTTTTCATAGAACGTTTCAGCATCAAATCAAGCCAAATGCGTGTGCTTCTGCCGTTGCCATCCATAAATGGGTGGGCAATGTTCATCTCAATATATTTGTCGATAATCTCATTCAATGTTGTTTCGGGCATTTCTTCTATTTGCTTTAAGGTACCGCCAAGAAAGTGTGACACAGCAAACTGAAAACCGCCTTTCGAGATGTTCTTTTGCCTTATCTGTCCTGCAAAATCATACAAGCCCCCAAACAGGTAGCCATGTATTTGCTGTAAGCCTTTGCTTGTCCCCACCTCAATACTGTTGATAAATGAACTTTCAAACAGAGCATACGCCTTTGTTTTGCTTTTACCGTCTATGCTTTCATCGCTAAAGGTAAACCATTCGATAAACCTATTTGCCTTTTTGCCGGGAAATTGTTTGCCGAGAGCAATGATGCCGTTATAATCGAGCATATCGGTTAAACGCTTTTTCCCATCAGGTGCGAGAAGTTTCAACTGGGTAGTAATACTAACCACTTCACTATTTTCCTTCTTCAATTTCGCTTTGAGGTATTTCCAATAGTTTCGCGTTCTGGTATAGTCATCCTGGTCGGTAAGAACAGCTACGATATCCAAAACCGAAAACCACCATTTGGCGTTTTCTTCGTCCCAAACGGCACGCACTTCGCGGTCATCAAAGAAACGGATTGATATTTTTGTGTTGTTGCTCATCGCCATACTCCTATATATTAATTAAACTCATCATTTATCCAAATATTTCTTATTTCTGAAAACTCATTGACATCTAAACACATATTTTCCAAATTCGCGATATATATTGGAACATTTTTGTTTTGTTCTAAATAATATTTTTTCAATGCTATCAAGAAACGTGAAGAAATTTGTTGGTACAGATTGTCTTTTATCACATATGTATAGCTTTCCCTAAGGCGGCGGCAGCAGCTTCTACTGTTGCCTCGCTCATAGTCGGATGCGGGTGTATTATTTTTAATAATTCGTTACTTGTAATTCCCAATTTCTTTGCAATTACCAGTTCTGATATCATTTCGGTAACATTTTCGCCAATCATGTGTGCGCCAAGTAATTTGTCGTTTTTTGCATCGAAAATAAGTTTTACAAAACCATCTTTTTGTCCTGAAGCGCTGGCTTTACCATTTGCCGAATACGGAAATTTTCCAACTTTTATATCGTAACCTGCTTCTTTTGCCCCGTTTTCTGTTAAACCTACCGATGAAATTTCCGGATTTGTATATATACACCCCGGAATGTTGCCATAATTAACAGGTTCGGGATTTAATCCGGCAATTTTTTCAACACAAATAATTCCTTCAGCCGATGCTACGTGGGCAAGGGCAGGACTTTTAATAATATCTCCGATTGCGTATATTCCTTCAACATTTGTTTTATAACATTCATCAACCTTAACCAAGTTGTTTTCGGTAATAACACCTGTTTCTTCCAAACCTATTCCTTCGGTATTTGGCGCTATTCCTACTGCAGAAAGTACTATATCTGTTTCAATTACCTCTTCTCCTTTTTTTGTTTTTATAAAAACGTTACATTTTTTATCCGAAACATCTACCCTGTAAACCGAAGAGTTTGTGTAAACTTTCATTTTCATTTTCTTGAAAGAACGTTCAAGTTGCCTGGCAACTTCTTCATCTTCGTTAGGAATAAGTGTAGGCATAAATTCTATCAGAGTAACATCAGTTCCTATTGATTTATAGAAACAGGCAAACTCGCTTCCAATTGCACCTGAACCAACAACAACCATGCTACCGGGTTGCTTTTCGAGAGTAAGGGCTTGCCTGTAACCGATAATGTTTTGCCCGTTTTGCAGCAAATTTGGAAGTTCGCGCGAACGAGCTCCTGTTGCTATAATTATATGTTTTGCCGTATATATTGTTTTTTCTCCCGAATTGCAGGTAACTTCAACTTTATTTTTGCCGGCCAGTTTACCGAACCCCAAAATCAATTCAACTTTATTTTTTTTGAAAAGGAACTGAATTCCTTTACTCATATTTCCGGCAACATCACGACTGCGTTTCATTATAGCATTAAAATCGGGTTTAACGCCATCTTGAATAGAAATACCATAATCGGCTGCATGTTTGGCGTACTCAAAAATCTGAGCGCTTTTTAATAACGATTTGGTTGGTATGCATCCCCAGTTTAGGCAAATGCCGCCCAAGTTTTCTTTCTCAACAACAGCTACCTTTAATTTTAACTGCGAGGCACGGATAGCAGACACATATCCGCCCGGGCCGCTGCCTATTATAATAACATCGTAATTCATTATGAGTTTTCTTTTGTAACACTGTTTTATTTCAACTATATTAAAATTGAAACATGAAGAACATATACACTGTTAAGATCTTTCATTATACAATTTCAATAATTCACCGGCAGCTAAAAACGAACTTTTCTGATTGTTCAAAACTTTATGCTCCATTTCGTTAATTTTTTTCTTTATCAACGGATGATTATAAAAAATTCGTTTAAGCTGATTATCGATAGTTTCGTACATCCAGTATATTGATTGTTCATTTCGTTTTAATGAAAAATAACCGTTTTGGGTTGTAATTTGCCTATATTCTTCAATATTTGTCCATATTTCAGGAATACCTGTTTTATTGATTGCTGAACATGTTAAAACATCGGGGTCCCATTTCGATTCTTTTTGCGGAAAAAGGTGCAGTGCATTTTTATACTGTACCCTTGCCGTTTGTGCTTTTTCAATATTACTTCCATCGGCTTTGTTTATGGCAATAAAATCGGCCATTTCCATTATTCCGCGCTTAATTCCCTGTAATTCGTCGCCTGCGCCTGCAAGCATTATAAGGAGAAAAAAATCAGTCATTGAATGTACTGTTGTTTCGCTTTGCCCTACACCAACGGTTTCAATAAAAATATGATTAAAACCGGCAGCTTCGCAAAGAACAATGGTTTCTCTTGTTTTACGGGCTACCCCGCCCAGTGAACCTGCCGATGGGCTTGGGCGTATATAAGCGTTTTTGTCGCCAACAAGTTCTTCCATACGGGTTTTATCGCCAAGAATACTACCTTTCGACCGTTCGCTGCTGGGGTCGATTGCAAGTACGGCAAGCCTTCCTCCGTTTGAGGTGATATGTTTCCCAAGCGCTTCTATGAATGTACTTTTCCCAACTCCCGGAATGCCTGTAATTCCTACCCGAATCGAATTTCCACTATGTGGTAAACACCGTGTTATTATTTCCTGTGCAATATCCTGATGTTCAGATTTCGAACTTTCAACCAAAGTTACGGCTCTGCTTAAAACCGTAATGTTGCCGTTCAGAATACCTTCCACATATTCATCAACTGATAATAATTTTTTTCTTTTTGCAAGAAAACGTTTTACCGATTCCCTATCTACAATTTCAGGTTGTTTAATACCCTTGTTTACTTTAATAAATTCAGGATCGTTTTCAGTATAACGGTGTATTGCTTTTTCCATAAAAAAAATCTGAATTGTAAATGTACTATATTTTGCGAATAAAAAACGAGACTGTTGGTTTTTACATATCTATTCTTCGCCATTGAAAATTATTTTTAAATAAAGTGTAATTTGGATAAAATTATTTGTATATCTTACGGTAAAGTTGTAAACTTGTGCGCTGAAATTTTACAGAGTACATAAATAAGTGCTGTGTTTTTGGGCCCATAGCTCAGTCGGTTAGAGCATCTGACTCATAATCAGGGGGTCGCTGGTTCAAGCCCAGCTGGGCCCACCCAAGAATATAATCATAACAAGTAGTTACAACAAAAAGCCTGAGTAAAATCGGGCTTTTTTTGTAATATTTACAGTTTTAATACTATTCTTTGCTTTTTAGGGAAAGGGTATAGAAATAACAGTTAGATTGCTGTATGTGTGGGTATCTTTTTTACTTATCAGACTTATTTGGAGAATAGAATTTGCCGTGGTTAGATAAATGTAATTTTTCAGAATGAACGAAATTAAAAACAGGTTAAAGGCTCTGCGCCTCGAAATGCTTAAACAAAATTTGGATGCATTTTACATATCGGGAACCGACCCGCATTCGAATGAATACTTACCCGAAAAATGGAAGATATGCGAATTTCTTACCGGTTTTACCGGTTCTTGCGGTATTGTTGCAATTACACAGGAAGATGCCGGTTTGTGGACTGACTCGCGGTATTTTATTCAGGCTGAAGAACAGCTGAAAGGTTCGGGTGTAAAAATGTTCAAGATGGGAGTAACGGGCGCTATTTCGCCTGAAAAGTGGCTTTCAGAAAAATTGAAACCGAAGAGTAAGGTAGGATTCGAACCGCAGGCATTAACGGTGAACGGTTTCAGAATATTGCACAGAGAACTGGATACTCAAGAGATTGTTTTGGTAAAAACTACCGGTTTGTTGGATAAAGTATGGGAGAACCGGCCTGAAACGCCATGCAGCAGCGTTTACGATTTCCCGTTAAAATATGCAGGCGTATCGCGGAAGGAAAAATGGGAACAACAAGCTGCCGAACTTAAAAAAACAGGCGCTTGTTTTAATATTATTTCAACATTAGACGAACTTGCATGGATGTTTAATCTTAGAGGTAATGCAGTTAATTGCAGTCCTGTTTTTACCGGTTATGGCGTGATTGGCGAAAATGAAATGCTCCTTTTCACAAATAAATCGGGTATTGGGCCACAACTTTTGGCACAACTCGAAAAAGAAAAAATATCGGTACATGAGTATGGCGATTTTTTCGCATGGCTGAATGAAACGGGCGCAACAGGCGGAACAAAAATTTTTATTGACCCTTCAACCTTAAATTATTCTGTTTTCGAAATACTTGAAAAGAACGGCAACTCGTTTATTGAAGGCGCCTCGCCGGTAAAACTTCAAAAAGCAAGGAAAAACACTGTTGAGCTGAACGGGTTTCGCAGTGCGATGATTAAAGACGGCGCTGCTATGGTTGAATTTTTATACTGGATAAGGCAAAATATCGGGAAAGGCAATATTACAGAATATACCGTTGGGAGAAAACTCGATGAAATACGTTCTAAACAGCCGGGGTACGATTGCGAAAGTTTCCCGCCGATAGTCGGGTATAAAAATCATGGTGCAATTGTTCATCTGAGCGTTGATGCAAACAATGCGCTGCCGCTTGAACCCCGGGGGCTGCTGCTTATAGATTCGGGAGGGCAGTACAAAGACGGCACAACAGATATTACACGTACAATTGCACTTGGCGAAGTTACTGATCAGCAAAAAATTGATTTTACACTGGTACTGAAAGGAATGATAGCGCTTACCGCTGCTGTTTTCCCTGTTGGCACAAAAGGCTGCCAGCTGGATATTTTGGCGCGGAAGCCGCTTCTTGAAAAAGGGCTAAACTACGGGCACGGCACCGGACACGGAGTGGGGCACTTCCTTAATGTTCATGAAGGCCCGGTAGCCATTCGCCCCGATTTTAATCCGAATCCGATTGAGCCCGGAATGGTTTTTTCGAATGAACCCGCCATATACCGCAGCCGGCTATACGGTATCAGAACAGAGAACATGATAGTTTGTGTTGAAAAAGAAGAAAATGAATTCGGCAAGTTCTTATGTTTTGAAACCCTCACCCTGTGCCCTGTCGATACAAGTTTGATTGATTTTGAACTGCTAACGCCTAACGAAAAAGAATGGCTGAACACCTACCACCTGAGAGTAAAAAACGAATTAACACACTGTTTAAGTAAAGAGCACCGGTTATTTCTTGCCGAAATTACCAAACCCGTATAATATGGCAAACAGATACGCCCCTGCCCCATTTCCGCCTTTCAGCCCCGCAGGCGCCGCCGGCATAACGCACAGCGCGAAAAAGCTGCGGAAGGGGTTGAAATTATATTTACATGAAAACGAAACAAAAAACGGCGCATTCACTCCGCATCGAATAACAGTTACTTCGTTAACTTCACAAAAAAACATTTATCGGCATGCTCAGCAATTTCAAGGACGAGGGATTGAACTTCAAGGACTGAGTCTGGAAATTCGGGGACGAGGGCTGGAAGTTCGGGAACGAGGGTTTGAACTTCGAGAACTGGGGCTGGAACTTCGGGAACTGGGGATTGAACTTCGGGGACGGGGGATTGAACTTCAAGGACGGGGGCTGGAACTTCAAGGACGAGGGCTGGAACTTCGGGGACGGGGGCTGGAACTTCGAGGACGGTGCGCGGAACTTCGGGGACGGTGCGCGGAACAAATTTTCACATTCAACAAAATACAATCACCGGAATTTGTAAAACAATGTGTATCTTCGCAATAAAACGAACAAAGCTTTTAAACCGAACGGCATTCAAACAATAATATACGGGAGCCTGCCGGAACATATACAAAAACAATTTCATAAAAAACAAAGCGCTAACAGCACATAACACAACCGTAAACATGCAATTATTCTATATTCCTGATATTTCGGACCACGAAGTTTTTTTAAATGAAGACGAATCGAAACACGCAGTAAAGGTTTTGCGGCTTGGCAACGGAAACACAGTACAAATTACAGACGGTAAAGGCGGATTGTACAGGGCAGAAATATCGGATGCCAATCAGAAAAAATGCCGGCTTACAGTTACAGATAAACAGGCAGAGTTCGGGAAAAAAGATTTTCGCCTGCATATAGCAATTGCACCCACCAAAAATATCGACCGTTTTGAATGGTTTATCGAAAAAGCCGCCGAAATAGGTATCGACGAAATTACGCCGCTGTTAACCGCGCGTTCCGAACGGAAAACAGTAAACACAGAACGTTTGGAGAAGATATTAATTTCGGCAATGAAACAATCTGTAAAAACCTATCTTCCGGTGTTAAACAAAATAACCTGCTTCAATAATTTAATTTCAACGGCAATCTGCAAAAATAAATATATTGCCCACTGCGGGCACGGAGAAAAAAACCACCTGAAAAACACAGTAAAAAAAGGTGAAGGCATACTTGTCCTCATCGGCCCCGAAGGCGATTTTACCACAGAAGAAGTACAGTACGCCCAAAGGCGCTGTTTCAGAGAAACAAGCCTTGGAAATTCAAAGTTAAGAACAGAAACAGCCGGAGTAATTGCATGCAGCATTGTTAACATGGCCAACGAATAACAAAAACATTATTTTTATGAAAATAGCGCCGAAAATGCAAACAGTTTAAATAAAATAAATTATCTTGCCCGAAGACGAACAGAAACATATTTAATAATTTTCATGAAATATTTATCGATAATATTTGCCGGCACAATTTTGGCATTAACGCTCACCTCTGCTAAGCCCGAAAAAGATTATTACTCGGAAACATACAGGCCGCAATTCCACTTCTCGCCCGAAACAGGCCGGCACGTTACCACAAGCGGGCTTTTGTATTACGATAGCGAATACCACATGTTTTATCAGTATCTGCCAAACAACGCCAACAACAGCGCCGATCTTGAATGGGGGCATGCAAGCAGCAAAAACATGGTTAACTGGAAACATAATCCGGTAACATTTAATGCCGAAAACTGCAAAATACTGTCGAGCTCGATAATAATAGACGAAAATAATACCTTAGGCAAACAAACAGGAGCAGAAAAAACATTACTTATGTTTAATATCAGCCAAAGCTGCGGGCTAAGAATTGCATACAGCACAAACAAAGGCATAATGTGGAACAACCTCGAAAAAAACCCTGTTATGCCGCACAGCGAAGCAGACAACATGCGCGACCCAAACATATTTTGGCACGAACAAACACAAAAATGGATAATGGTTTTAAACCGCGAAATTAATGATAATTCGAGAGGAGCGTCAATATACTCTTCAAACAACCTGATAAACTGGGAATGGGAAAGTGATATCGCAAACCTGAAAGGCACCCCCAGCCTGGTAAGTATAAAAGTAGCAAACCGGCCCGAAGAAACAAAATGGATTTTATTTGATGAAGACGGAAGTTACATAATCGGAGATTTTGACGGTGAAACATTTTCGCCCGAAACGGCTAAAGCGGCAAGCGACTACGGAATAAACTATTTTGCGCCCAAAACCTGGAACTACATTCCGGCAGAAGACGGACGCATAATTCAAATAGCATGGATGAATGGCGAAAATTATTACCCAAACATGCCTTTTAGCGGACAAATGACTTTCCCTGCCGAACTTAAAATTAACAAATTAAACTCCGAATATAAACTAACAAAACTGCCGGTAAGAGAAATTGCCTCATTACACGGCAAACACCATAATTTTACAGACAAAAACATTATACCCGGACTAAATTACAATCCCTTAAAAAACATTAAAGGCGAATGTTTTCACATTATAGCCGAATTCGATGTTAAAACATCAAATAATTTCGGATTTATGATTCGTAACGGAAGAAAAGATATAGGCACCGAAATTCTGTACAATGTAACAAACGAAACACTGTCGGTATTCGGAACTACAGTTCCCGTTCAACTAATTGACAATAAAATTTCCATTGAAATTCTGATAGACCGTGCATCAATAGAAGTATTCGCAAATGGCGGGCAGGTAACAATTACAAATAATTTCACTCCTGTTGAAGGAGCCAACGGGTATATTTTATATAATAACGGCGGCGAACTTATGATAAAAAAAATGGATATTTACGCCATTAACACAGCATGGGGTAAATAATTGAAATTTACTTTGAACGAAAACACATAGAAATAAATAATTACGTTAAATAACTTATAAAATTAAAAAAAACATGAAAACAGTAACAAGATTAATTTTAGCATTAACCTTTATAATAACAATATCGTGCGAAGGGCCAATGGGCCCTCCCGGTGTTGATGGAGAGAACCTTCTCGGTTCAGTTATCGAAATAACAGGCGATTTTACGCCAAACGAGGGATATGAACTCTATTATGCATTTCCAAGTAATATTAAAGTTTACGATGGCGATGTAGTTCTGGTTCATATTTTATGGGAAACAGCCGAAACCAATAATGGCGGAGAAGCCAAAGTATGGCGGTTATTACCTCAGACAGTTGTGCTGAACGATGGTATATTGCAGTATAATTTCGACAGTACAAATGCCGATGTTAGAATATTTTTGGAAGGAACCACTAATTTCAACAACCTTTTGCCTGCCGAAACACAAGGGCAGATTTTCAGAATTACAGTTTTACCCGCCGCATTACTGAAAAATAAAGCTATTGATTATAAAGATTACGAATCTGTTATGGATATAATAAAATTAAATCCAGACTCAATTATAAAAGACAATATTTAACACGGTTATGTTCTAACCGTTTTAACTAAAAAAGCGCTCATTCAAAGAATGAAGCGCTTTTTTAATAATATATTAAAGGCTGTTGTAAAAAACAGACAATTTGTTCAGGTGAATTTTATTTCCCTTTGGCTATGTCAATTCCTATACGTTGTCCTTTGTAATTGGCATTTTTGAAAGCTTTCAGGACTTCTTTCTCGTATCGTTTGTCTATTTCGAAGAATGAAAAACTTTTCAGTACTTCTATGCTCCCTATTTCTACGCTTTGAGTCGGCAATTTCTGGTTTATCAACTCTATGATGGAACGTTTACTGATACCATTTTTTTTGCCAAGATTAAAAAAGAACCTTGAGAAGTCGTACCCTCCCCTCTTTTTCTCGTTGCGTTCATGTTTGTTTTTTCGTTCACCATTATTGTTACGTTCTTCGCCGTTACCATTTTTATTACGGCTGCGCCTTCTGTGGTTACGTTCACCTGGTTCTAAATCAACCTCTCTGTGTTTCGATTCGTCAACATTAATATCCGGTGCATTTTTATAATAATCCAGAAAACGGTTAAATTCAACCGAAACAAAATGCTTTATAAGTTCCTCGCGATCAAGCCATGCCAGTTTCTTATAAATTACAGGCATAAATTCACCTATTTGCTCTTCGTTAACCTCAATTTTTTCTACTTTGTCAATCAGGCTGAAAAGCTGTCTTTCACATATCTCTTTCCCTGTTGGGACTTCTTTTTGAATAAACTGTTTGTTTACAATCTTTTCAACCTGTTTTATTTTGTTTTTCTCGCGCAGGTGGATTAACGTAACCGAAATTCCTTTTTTTCCGGCACGTCCTGTTCTTCCGCTGCGGTGTATATAAATTTCAGGATCGTCGGGCAAATTGTAATTAATAACGTGGGTTAAATCGTTCACATCTAATCCGCGGGCAGCAACATCGGTAGCTACCAGCATTTGCAGGTGTTTACCCCTAAAACGCGCCATTACATGGTCGCGCTGTGCCTGCGAAAGATCGCCATGCAAAGCATCAGCATTGTATCCGTCTTGCATGAGTTTGTCTGCTACTTCTTTGGTTTCCATACGTGTACGGCAGAAAATTATCCCATAAATACTTGGGTTAATATCAGCTACGCGTTTCAACGCCAGATATCTGTCTTTTGCATGAATTAAGTAAAAGTGGTGCTCTACATTTTCAGCTCCAGTATTTTTTTTACCAACCGAAATATCAAAAGGATTGATCATATACTTATTTGCAATGGCCACTATTTCGTTTGGCATGGTAGCCGAAAACAGTAAAGTTTGCTTTTCTTTGGGCACATTTTCAAGTATTGCATCCAAATCGTCTTTAAAACCCATTGAAAGCATTTCGTCGGCTTCATCGAGTACAAGCCAACTAATTTCGTTTATTTTCAATTTCTTTCGCTTAATCAAATCAAGAGTTCGTCCGGGTGTGCCTACAATTATTTGTGCTCCACGTTCAATTTCGTTGATTTGCTTTTTAATGTCGGCTCCTCCATAAACAACTGCCACATTAATTTTTGGCAAATATTTTGAAAAGTTATTTATGTCGCTTGTAATCTGAAGCGCTAACTCTCTGGTTGGACTTAGTATTAGCGCCTGGATTGTTTTTTTTGTTAAATCAATCTGTTGTATAATTGGTAATCCAAAGGCTGCAGTTTTTCCGGTTCCGGTTTGTGCCAATGCTACCATGTCTTGCTTTTTCTCCAATAAAAAAGGAATTGTTTTTTCCTGGATTGGTGTGGGCTGTTTGAATCCTAATTCTTCAATTGCAAGTTGAATTTCGGAACTGAACCCCATTTCTTCAAATAATGTCATTCAATACTTATAAAAAAATAATGTGCGCAAATGTATATTTTAAAAATGAATTTCAGCTATTTATACAATTATACTTAGATAGTTTAACACAAAGTGGATAAACATATATTTTATCCATAATATCCGTTTTTGTTGAATAACAATGTTATTAATACATGTTTTCGTTTTTTACAACTCTATTTGATTAATATTCTACAGATTTCTTGTATTACTTTTAATATAATTTTATAATTTCGTTATGGGTATAAAATTCATGTTTAAGAATGTATGATATAATAGGTGATGTTCACGGATATGCGTCGTTATTGAAAAAGTTATTAACTGAACTTGGATATAAAAAAACTGAGTCAGGATACTCTCATCCTGAGAGGAAAGCCATTTTTTTAGGTGATTTTATTAACCGTGGCCCCGAAATACGTAAAACTATCAATATTGTTCGTTCCATGGTTGAAAATGGAAATGCTTATGCAATTATAGGAAATCATGAGGTAAATGCAATTATCTATTATCTTAAGTTTAAGAAGAGAGATATGCAGGTAAAAGCACAGAAGAAATATTTCATGACACTATTAAGGACAATTGATGAATTTACTCTCTATTCTGATGAATTAATCAGTCATTTGAAATGGTTACGTTCGTTACCGCTTTTTCTTGAAATGGATGGAATTAGAATAGTTCATGCGTGCTGGTCGCAGGAAGCGATTGACTTTTTTAAAATAAAAACTACTGAAGGCAAGATCAAAAAAAAGATGTTCCTGGAATTAATACAGAACCCAAAATCTGATTTCTCAAAAAATATCTGGACACTTACCAAAGGTATAGATTTTAAAATGCCTAACAACCTTAAACTAATTAATAATAAGGGTGTTTGTTCTCGTTCGTTTCGATTGCGCTGGTGGGAAGACCCATCCGGAAAAACTTTCGAAGAATTGTCTTTCGACAGTAAATTTGTACTTCCTTCATATACTGTCCCTGAACAATTATTACCTGTAACTTTTATTTATCCCCAAAACGCACCTGTTTTATTTATAGGACATTACTGCCGATTCAACGGACCACATATTATTAAATCGAATATTTGTTGTGTTGATTCAGGTGTAGCTGAAAGCAAAAAAATAGTTGCCTACCGTTGGTCAGGAGAAAAATCATTACTTGCAGAAAATTTAATTTCTATTGGTAGGAAAAAATAACTTGCTTATTTTCAGTTTTCTGATATTTTATTTAAAAAATATACATAATATTGTATTGCAGACAAAAAAGAATATATATATTTGCAGCGCCTTTGCACCCTTGTTTAGGTTGAATTGTTTTAATTGGTGCGGTAGTTCAGTTGGTTAGAATATCGGCCTGTCACGCCGAGGGTCGCGGGTTCGAGTCCCGTCCGCACCGCCAAATGCCTGTCAAAAATTGATTGACAGGCATTTATTTTTCATAGTTTCCTGTACATGTTATAAAAATAACCGCCAACACGAAATTTACACATGAATAATTTTTCAAAACACGGAACAAATAAGTAATAGTTTATGTTCTACATTAAAACATATTGCTAACTTTAGACCTATTTTTAAGTAAATACCTATAATGTATGAATAGAAAACTAAGAATGGGAATGGTTGGCGGTGGTATAAATTCACTTATTGGCAGTGTCCACCGCATGGCTGCTTTTATAGACAATGAAATTGAGATTGTTTGTGGTTGTTTCAGCACTAATCCTGAAATATCAAAAGCATCCGGAAAATCCTGTTTTTTACCGGAAAACAGGATTTATGAAACTTACCATGAAATGTTTGAAAAAGAAGCTAAACTTCCCAAATATGAACGTATGGACTTTGTTTCTATTGTAACCCCTAATTTTATACATTTTGCACCGGCAATGATGGCTCTTGCAAATGGGTTTCATGTAGTTCTCGACAAACCTGTTACTTTCACCCTTGATGAAGCATTGCAATTAAAAGCAAAAGTAGAGGAAACCGGATTGGTGTTTGCACTTACACATACTTATTCAGGATATCCGGCAGTAAAACATGCAAAAAAAATGTTTACCGATGGTGAGTTTGGCCGAATCAGAAAAATATATGTTGAATATCCACAGGGATGGTTATCAACAAAACTCGAAGATACGGGAAATGCTCAAGCTTCGTGGAGAACAGATCCTAAACGTTCGGGCAAAGCCGGCTGTATGGGCGATATTGGCACTCATGCCCACCATTTGGCTGAATATATTAGCAATTTAAAAGTTACTGAACTTTGTGCCGAACTTAATGTGTTTGTTCCTAATCGTCAATTAGACGATGATGGTGATGTTTTATTGCGTTTCAACAACGGGGCAAGAGGCGTTTTAACGGCTTCTCAAATTGCTGCAGGTGAGGAAAACGGGATAAAAATCAGGATTTATGGAGAAAAGGGGGGAATTGAATGGATACAATACGAACCTAATACATTAATTGTTAAATGGGCAGATAAACCAACACAGATTTTACGCGTTGGAACAAGTATGAACAGTGCAGTTGCATTACATAACATACGTACAAGAGGAGGTCATCCTGAAGGCTATATCGAAGCTTTCGCAAACATTTACCGTAATTTTGCACTTACAGTCGCGGCTAAAATAGATGGATTGGATCCAACACCGGAAATGCTTGATTTTCCTGGAATTGAAGACGGAATACGTGGAATGCAGTTTATAGATACCGTTGTAAAAGCAGGCTATAACGATCAAGTAAAATGGGTAGAATTTGGTAAATAAATATAAAATTAATTTACAATTTTGAATGGTTTAGTAAATCTCTTTTCAGACAAAGAAATTATTTTCACCACAAAAAATAGTAAAACTACCAGTTATGAGAAAAATTATGATAGCGATTGGGTTGTCGGCAGTGTTTATATTGTCTATTAATGCTTGTAAAAATAAAACACGATTATCTGACAGCAACATTGATGCAATACAAAAAGCAAGCGGTATTTACACAGGAATTCTACCTTGTGCCAACTGTTCAGGTATTCAAACAAGGGTAGAAATTAATACTGACTTGACCTACACGCTACAGATACGTTATATGGACGAATCGGAAGAAACAGATACTGTTTCGGGTAAATTTGAATGGAATTCCGACAAAAATACAATTACATTCGACGAACAACTTTTGGGTCAATATACCATTGAAGACCATGCGCTTTACAAATTAGTAGATGGCATAAAGGAAGAAGGTGAAAATGCCGAAAATTACACATTAGTAAAAGTTGACCAAAATTTAGTTGAAAAATCATGGAAACTGTTAGAATTGCATGGCAGTCAGGTAGCAATCGTAAATAATAAAGAAGCTAATATTATTTTCCATATCGATGGCAACCGTTTCAGCGGCAACGCAAGTTGCAACAGGTTTAACGGGAGTTACCATATTAAAGAAAACAATCGCATTATTTTCTCGCAGACAGTTGCTACAAAGATGATGTGTATTAACATGAAAATCGAAACCGAATTTATGGAAGTTCTATCAAGAACAGAAAGTTATTCAATTGAAAACGACACTCTGATACTTACAAGTACACAAATGGCGCCTTTAGCCAAATTAGTCGCTATATGAACAACTGTTGTTAAATTGCTAACTGCATGTAATAAGCACTGGTAAGATCGTTATAATATTGCATTTTGACAGACGATATATGAAATCCATTTTTTTTGTATAGCTTTATTGCAGGTAAATTGTCTTTACGTACTTCGAGCGAAATACCGATTTTATTTTCACTTACAGCAATTTCTTTTGCTTTCGAAATAAATGCGCCGGCAATGCCTATACTTCTGTATTCCGAAAGAACAGCTATGCTGTAAATGCGTATATTTTTATGCATGGAGTGCGATAACAAACACATATATCCTGCTATATTACTATCGATTACAGCAATATAGAATGCTCCTTTCGATTTATTTATGAGATAAGTAAACTGTGAACGTGAAAACATATCACTACCGAAACTTTCGTTCTCTACCTTTAAAATATTTTCGATATCTTTTATACACGCTCTTCTTATAATAAATTTCGCCTTCATTATGTCAGTAATGTTTTATTTCCAGGGAGCGAACAAAATGACTTATAATACGGTAATAAATTTCGTCGCCAAGTATAGCATCTTCTACTTCGTGGTCTATACTCGGATTGTCGTTTATTTCAATTACAACGGCTTTGTCGTTTACAACTTTAAGGTCAACGCCATATAAACCTTTTCCTATAAGGGAAGCAGCCTTTATTGCTGTTTTTATTATTTGCGGCGGAACTTCATATATGGGTATTGTATCTACAAGCCCTACCCTGCTTTTACCATTGTCGGCATGGTAATATATTTGCCAATGGCCTTTAACCATATAATATTTGCACGCATAAAGGGGTTCGCCGTTAAGTATGCCTATTCGCCAGTCGAATTCTGTTGGTAAAAATTCCTGTGCAAGAAGTATGGCTGACTTTTCAAACAGTACTCCGAAAACCTCCTGTAATTCGTGTTCGTTCGATATTTTTTTCATACCATGAGAAAACGACCCATCGGGTATTTTCACAATGAACGGACTTCCCAGTCGGGCGCTTATGTCTTTGTATGAATTTTCATTCGACCTGAAAACCAGCATTGAAACCGGCGCCGGTATATTTTCTTTTTTCAGCAATTCGTTCAAATAAACTTTATTCGTACAACGTATAATGGAAACAGGATCGTCAATAACAACTATACCATTTTGCATGGCACGCTGCGAGAAATTGAATGTATAGTGATTAAGAGATGTGGTGGTGCGAATGAACAAAGCGTCGAATTCAATAAGGCGCATTGCATCGTCTTCTGTAATAAGTTCGCAGTAAATGTTCATTCGTTTTGATATTTCCACAAACTTGTTAAGCGCTTTTTTGTCGCTCGGGGGAAATTTTTCATTCGGGTCGTGAAGTACCGCTATACTGTAGCGCGGCGATTTGGCCGACCGTGGGCTGCGCCATACCTTTTTACTGAAATTGTTTAGAGCCTCTGCAAAATAATCCTGTTCTTCGTCACCTAACCGGTTTAAAGGTATGGAATGAACAAATTCTATCTGGTTTTTCGGCCTTGTGTTAAACCCGACTTGCAATATCGGGCACGGATAATTATCGAAAATGAAACGTGCTATTTTTTCCAGGCCTTTTTCTCTGCAAACGCCGAAATATATGTTCAGATGCCAGATATCGTCTTTTATGCCGTGTTTCTGTATCCATTGATAACACATATTTTGCAGGCTGCGATCCATGCGTATTCCTGTTCCGGTTTCAAGTTTATTAATAATTTCTATTGTCGGTATAACTTTATGCCCTCTTGCCTGGGCCAAAAGCGAACTGTAATAACCTTCGGAATTATAACCGTAGCTGTTGCTTAGATTGATAACAAGACGGGTATCTTTTCCTATTGATTTATGTTTAAGATAATCGGAAACTGTTAATATGCTGCTGGTTTTATAATATGGTTTCCAATCGTTCAGGTCATCCAGAAGAACTACTACGCTATTCATGTTATATTATAATAATTAGAAACGTAAATGTATATAACATGGAAATACGAACAACATTTATCATGTTTTTTGAGCGTTTAGTTATTTTTTTTAATAAAAATTTTTAATGCGAATCATGTTTTATTGTTTTAACTGTAAAACAACTGCTCTATTTTATCAAGTTTTTCTTCCAGCGCCGAGTGTCCATCAAGCCAGTGAATTTTTGTTCCGCGTTTTTCCATTCCTCTGAACCATGTCATTTGCCGCTTGGCAAACTGGTGGATGGCAATTTCTAACTGCCGGAGCATTTCGCTGTACGAAAGTTTGCCAATAATGTGTAATGTAATGTATTTGTACTCCAGCCCGTAATAAATGAGCTGTTCGGGTGTTAAGCCCGAATGTATCAGTTCTCGGACTTCATCTAACATTCCATCGTCAATCCGCTGTTTTAGGCGCTGCGATATTCTGTTACGGCGCGATTCACGGCCGAACTCAATTCCTATGTTCAGGCTGTTTATTTCGGGTACGAAAACATTAATTTCGGGATGTTCGCGATAATAAATTTCAATTTCAATAGCCCGCACTGCACGCCTGTTTGTTTCAACATCGGTTTGGTTGTGTAAAACAGGTTTTAATGATTTCAGAATACCGGTAAGTTCTTCTAACGGCTTGCCTTCTATTTGTTTCCGCAATTCGATATTGGGCGGCACGTGTATTAATTTGTAGTTTTTCAGTACAGCTTCGAGGTATAAACCGCTGCCGCCGCATAAAACCGGAAATTTTTCCCGCAAGCGGATATCTTCAAAAACATGTTGAAAATCTGTCTGAAAACGATATACATTATAGTGCGCTCCGGCATCTTCAATATCGATCAAATGCGATGGTATTTCGATTCCGTTTATAAGATAATCGGCATAATCTTTCCCCGTTCCTAAATCCATTCTTCGGTAAACTTGGCGCGAATCGCCCGAAATTACCTCGCCATTCATTCTAAAAGCCAAATGTGCGGCAAGTGTTGTTTTTCCTGTTGCCGTAGAACCAAGTATTGTTACAAGATTGTAGTTCATTTTATTCATCAGTTTACAAAATAAGGAATAATTATTTAGAAACTGTTTTGAATTTACAGGATAAGTTTTTTGCCCCCCCTTCGATGAACTGCTTCGCGGTGGTTTCGGTAGTTTCGGCGGTGTTGGCCAACACCGCCGGCATAAAAATCGAAGCGCCCGGTGTTTTACCGGTGTTAAAGATTGATTTATTTACGTTTCATATCGTTGTGGTTTTGATTTCATGTTGCAAAATTATCTTTTGGGGGTTTGCGGAAACTCCGCAAGGGGCAAAATCATCTTTTTGGGGTTTGCGGAAACTCCGCAAGAGGTAAAATCTTCATTTTGGGGTTTGCGGAAACTCCGCAAGAGGCAAAATCATCGTTTTGGTGCTTGCGATGCTGTCGTATCCTCTCTCTTAATTATTAATTGTTCCTGATTGTTTCGCCGTTACTGCCGGCAACAGCGCGAAGCCTCTGTCAACTGTAAAATACAATACTAAACAGCAATAATTTATACATTAACAATGTTGTGTTTATAACTTAAAAAACCGAGTAAGGCAATAAACCAATTTTCATTTTAATATTGCAGGCATTGAATCGAAAAAGATACAATGAAAATGACCACTACAAAATTACAACACTCTGTTAAGGGACGCAGAAAAAGGAAACTGAAAAAAACAGTCAAAATAAAAGGTATAATATTTCTTTCCGCCATTGTTGTGCTTACTGTTCTTTATTTTCCGGCGAAGAAAAAAATATACGGTATTTTACACCCGCCTTCAATAGGAACAGTAAAAGTTGACTGGTATAAAGACCTTAACGCTGTTCATTTGAAATATGCTGAAAGAAACGGTATCGAACCTTTTAAAACCAATGAGGCGTTAAAAAATGATGTTGCTAAATTAATAGACGACAATAAACTGGTTGAAATAAAGAATAATCGATACTACATGGTAAGACACCTTACGCATTCGCATGCCTATCTTACCCCAAATGTTAAAGATTTTTTAGACGACTTAGGAAAACTGTTCAGAAAGAAGTTAGATGAACATGATAAACCGGATTATTACTTCCAAATAAGTTCGCTGCTGCGTACTCAGGAAAGCCAAAAAAGCCTGAGCCGGAATAATGGAAATGCTTCGCCGAATACAGCGCACCTGTACGGCACAACGTTTGACATACCTTATACAACGGTTACAAAAAAAACATTATTCTGGAAAAAAGCCGAATTAACTGACGGCGAAGCATCAAAACTTTTGTCGGAAGCCATTGGCGAGTTACGCAAAGAAGGCCGGTGTGTGGTTGTTACCGAACGCAACGAACGGTGTTTTCATATTACAGTAACCAATTAACATGAAATTATTTTTTATTTTTTTGAAAATGTAACGAATCACCCCATTCGTTGTATCCTATTTTGTTTCCTGTATATTCGGCAAGGGTTTTTATATAATTATTAAATCCGGCATCTTCGTCTAAATTAGGCTTACCTTCGTATAGCAGATAATCTTTCCGGTATTTACAGGGTGTTAAGTTTGGCATAATAACATTGGCGCCAACCGTAAGCGCTTTTTCACGCCCTGCAGTATCAATTGCCTGCAATGCGGTAGTAGCTGCAATGTTTATATCGGGCATTAGCAAACGCAAAACAGCAATCATGTTCAGCGCTAAATCAAAACGTTCATGTTTGGGTTTAAGCAAATTTCCATATTCAAACAATGGTGTGTGCTTATGTTCTATATAAGGCCCCATTCCGCACATGTCAATATCCATTTTTTTGAAAAACAAGAGGTCGTCAGCCAAATCTTCAACAGTCTGAAAAGGTAAGCCAATCATAACCCCCGTTCCCAACTGATAACCTTCATCGCGCAGTAAATTCAGCGCCTCAATACGTTTTTCGAAAGAATGTTTTTTTGTTTTTGGATGAATTTTATTATACAAATCATTATTGGAAGTTTCAATACGCAGTAAATACCGGTGCGCTCCACTGTCGAACCAACGCCGTAAAGTTTCTCTTGTTTGCTCACCGCAACTGAGTGTAATACCCAGTTCGTTACCCGAAAGTTTCTTAATTTGTTTTAAAATATAATCCACTCGCCTTACAAATGCAGGCGATGTTAACTCGCCCGACTGCAAAACCACCGAACCAAAACCATTTTCCCATGCAAACCGGCATGCTGAAAGTATTTCTTCATCACTTGCATTATAACGAATAACCTTATCGTTACTTTTTCTTATTCCGCAGTATAAACAGTCTTTCGAGCATATATTTGAAATCTCAACCAATCCACGGAAATATACTTTTCGGCCAACAATCTCATCTTTAACTTTCGAGGCTTCTCCAAACAGCACATTTCTTTCTTCGCCTCGAAGCTGAAGCAATTCTATTATCTTTGTTTTTTCCACAACTTTCTTTAAAATGTATTCCCAAAAATATTTACACGCTTGTTTTAATTTTAGATAAAATTAAAAAATATGAGCTTTACGCTCAAAAATATTTTAGATGTTAATATCTAAAATTAAAGTCTTAACTTTACATTTTACTAAAGTTTGATAAAAGGCGATTTCAAAAATTTTAAACCATGTATAATATACCTGCAAATTTTATTGATGAACAAAAAGTATGGGAAGTATTGGAGGCAAACAAAAAAGCCGACTTTATAAAAGTAAGAGAAGTACTTTCAAAAGCTCGTGAAATGAAAGGGTTGAACATGAACGATGTTGCTGTTTTAACCGGTATTAGCGATCCTGAAATGCTTAGTGAGTTATTTAACTCTGCAAATGAAGTAAAGGAAGCCATTTACGGGAAACGCCTGGTGCTTTTTGCTCCATTATACATTTCAAATATGTGCTCAAACGAGTGTCTGTACTGTGCATTTCGTGTTACAAACAAAAAAATAGAACGAAATGCATTAACACAAGAACACATTGCACGCGAAGTTAATGTTCTTATAAACCAAGGGCATAAACGAATTTTAATGGTTGCCGGCGAATCATATCCAAATCAAGGATTTCAATATATACTCGATTCAATAAAAACTATTTACAGTGTAAAAACAGAGCATGGCGAAATACGGCGCGTAAATGTTAATATAGCTCCACTTGACACGGATGAATTTAAACTTCTTAAGACAGAAGGTATTGGCACATACCAGATTTTTCAGGAAACTTACCACCGCGAAACATACCAAAAGGTTCATCTAAAGGGGAAAAAACGCGATTACAACTGGCGGGTATGGGCATTGCACCGTGCTATGGAGGCTGGCATAGACGATGTTGGCATTGGCATACTATTTGGCCTTTTCGATTACAGGTTTGAAATTCTGTCCATGATACAGCACATTGCTGAGTTAGGAGATAAATTTGGCGTTGGCCCACATACCATCAGTGTTCCTCGGCTTGAACCCGCCACGGGAAGTAAACTGGCTACACACCCGCCATTTCCTGTTTCAGATATCGATTTCAAAAAAATTGTTGCTATTTTACGTTTGGCAGTTCCATATACCGGAATAATTATGTCAACCCGTGAAACTGCTCAAATGCGCCGTGAAACATTTGCACTGGGAGTAAGTCAGATTTCAGCCGGAAGCCGTACAAATCCCGGAGGTTATGAAGAAAAAACCGATGATGACCCATCCGGGCAGTTTAGTCTTGGCGACCACCGTCCACTTGACGAGGTAATTCGTGATGTTGTTTCCATGGGACATATACCATCTTTTTGCACAGCCTGCTACCGACTGGGCAGAACCGGACATGACTTTATGGATCTTGCAAAAACAGGCGACATTAAATTGCACTGTGCTCCAAACGCTTTGTCATCATTCAAGGAATATTTGAAAAATTATGCAAAACCGGAAACAGTGAAAATTGGTGATGAACTCATAAAAAAGAGCATCACTGAAATGACCGGCCTTGCTAAGCAAAGAGCAGAAAAACTGATTCAACGGGTAAACAATGAAAGAGATGATGTGTATTGTTAAATAAACTCATCTAAGAAGATCAATACTTTCACGTTTCGATAAACGAAAAATGAAAACGCCAAAATCATTTCGATTACATATAGGTATTTTCGGAAGAAGGAATACAGGAAAGTCCAGTTTGCTAAATGCTTTGACACAACAGGAAGTTTCAATTGTTTCAGACATTGCAGGTACAACTACCGACCCTGTTGAAAAACCAATGGAACTATTACCGTTTGGCCCAGTGCTTTTTATTGATACAGCAGGGATTGATGATGTCGGTATAATTGGTGAAAAAAGAGTAAAAAAAACAATAGCTGTTTTCGATCGTACCGATATGGGCATTATTGTATCGAACTTTGCTGAATGGGGCGAACATGAACATCAACTGATTACAGAATTCAAAAAACGTGAAATACCATTTGTTGTTGCATTCAACAAAATTGATTATTTTAATGAAGACCCTAATATTACATTGCAACTCAACAATGCAAAAATACCTTATGTTTTTACTTCAATATCTGCAGGAAAGGGCATTAATGAACTACGCCAATTACTTTTGCAATCGGTAAATATCGATTTTATAAATCGCCCAGCCATTTTAAGCGACTTGGTGGGGTATGGAGAAGCAGCCATATTGGTAATATCCATCGATAAGGAAACACCAAAAGGCAGGTTAATTTTACCGCAAGTACAGAGTATCCGCGATTTACTTGATAACGGTTCTTTTTGTATTGTAGTAAAAGAACAGGAATTTCGCGAAACTCTTTCAAGACTTAAAAAACCGCCAAAACTTGTTGTAACCGATTCACAAGCTTTTAATAAAATTGCCGCCTGTACCCCAAAAGAAATTCCTTTAACTTCATTTTCAATATTATTTGCACGATTTAAGGCCGATTTAATTGAAATGGTACACGGAGCAATGGCTATTGACCAACTTAAAGCCGGCGACAAAGTCTTAATTGCTGAAGCGTGTTCGCACCACCCAATTGGCGAAGACATAGGTACGGTAAAAATACCACGCTGGCTTACACAATATGTTGGAGGAAAACTTCAAATAGATAATATCAGAGGACACGATTTCCCTGAAAATATTTCGGAATATAAAATTATAATTCACTGCGGAGCCTGTATGTGGAACAGGCGTGAAATGCTTACAAGAATTATGCAGGTACGTCAGGCCAAAGTTGCAATCACAAATTACGGATTAGCCATTGCCTATTTACTTGGTATTTTTGAACGTGCATTGCAGCCATTTCCTTCGGCTCTTGATATTTATATGACCCATAAAAAAAATACACTATAGAACATATTTTCTTCCGGAATATCGAAAATTACGAATGGAATATATTCCATTACACACAGAGCATGATAAATTCCATTATTCCTAAAAAGAAACATCGTTGCAGCGAATTAAAAACGGTATAAACCCTTTGCCCAAAACGTATATACATTTTTGAGTGAAAGTACAGAGGGTTTTAGAATAAGGAATGAATGTTTAATAAACAGAACTTTACAGTAATATTAAATAATCGTACTTAAAGGCACAAAGACATATAAAAGTAAAAAAATGAATACGGAAAAAAGATTAGTGTGTCAAAGTTGCAGTATGCCAATAGAAAAAGATAAAATTATTGGAACAAACGCTGATGGCAGTGAAAATAATGACTATTGCATATATTGTTTTAAAGATGGGAATTTTACTGATAACATTTCTTCTTTGGAAGAATATATAGAATACAGTTTGCAATTTGCAGAACAGGCAGACATGACTAAAAACGAAATGAAGGAATACTGTAAAAAAGTTTTACCAACTTTAAAACGGTGGAAACAAAACTAAGAACTGTAATACACGCGAAATAAGCAAACGCCCGCTTGACGTGAGTTCGTAATTTACGACAAACGGTAAAATCAGATGAGTATTGGAAACAGAGAATGAAGCGTTTCTTCGTTTCTAAATTATTTTTCATACATTACACTCAATTTTTATTTTCGGTATAATAAATTAACAATTAAATTATGACAAAAGTAAATGTTTATTTAGCGTTTAACGGAACGTGCGAAGCCGCATTCAATTTTTACAAGTCTGTTTTTGGTGGCGAGTTCAGTTATGTAGGTCATTACAAGGATATGCCACCTTCGGATCAACCGATTCCTGATTCCGAAAGGGAAAAGATCATGCACATCAGCTTGCCGGTCAGCAGCGAAACCATGCTGATGGGCTGCGACTTGTCGGAAGCGTCTATGGGACAACCGTTAGTTGCCGGCAACAATTTTTCGATCTGCATCAGCACGCCAAACGAAGCGGAAAGCCGCCGGATTTTCGACGCGCTCGCCGAAGATGGCGTTGTAACCATGCCGCTCGAAAAAACCTTCTTTAGCCCACTGTTTGGCATGTTGGTCGATAAGTTTGGTATTGCCTGGATGGTAGATGTAGAAGTGGAAATCAGTTGATTTCCACTTCCCGCTAAAAAATATGCATTGCGCTACGCTATCGAAAAGATGCCCACGAAACTGCGGGCGGAAGCAATGAAAAAGTAATACGCCATGAATATTGAAGAATTTCGCACGCATTGTCTGTCGGTAAAAGGCGCAGAAGAGTGTCTGCCTTTCGATGAAGACACGCCTGTCTATAAGATAATGGGGAAAATGTTTGCGTTCTTTTCGCTTACACCCAAAAACAATGATTTTTTTGTTGTTATGAAATGCGATCCCGAAAGGTCGGCAGAATTAAGAGAACGCTATCAGGGAATCACCAAAGGCTATTACGCCGGCAACAACCTGATGTGGAATTCCGTGTATATCCAAAGCGATGTGCCCGACAAGCTGATCAGGGAACTCATCCGGCATTCGGCAGAAGAGGTCTTCAAAAAACTGCCCAAACGCAAGCAGGAGGAATATCTGAAGATGCAACCTTAAAGACTTCGTTAAGCGATTGATTTTTAAGATTAAACCAACAATAAAGATTCAAATAATATGACAGACCTTTTAAGAATCATTTTACCGGCATATTTTATACTGTTCTTTGCAGTAGCCATCGTAATGAAATCCGTGATTGTTGCCAGGCGAACAGGGAAAAACCCCTTTACCTACTCCGTCAAAGACGACACGGCTTA
>JAITWJ010000028.1 GCA_031285325.1 Bacteroidales bacterium | reverse complement strand
CGTATTTCCAAAGGGGCGTACCCCTGACGTATGTTTACGGAGTTGTAGCCCCGTATCCGGTAGATGTTCACGATGTGCTTGAAATTCCAGCTTACCAACAGGTCGGCTTTGTTTATGGTTGCCATCGCGATATGCAGGCAGTCGTCGAAACTCGTTGCGCCGACCACCTTTTCGGCGAGATACTGATGCGCGAGCGCAAACACCTCGTCGGTAATTTCCAGATATTCCGTATGCTGTGCATACTCCTTTGCCAGCGCGGTGAGAAAATCGCGGACTTTCTGCGGGGCGTTTTGCAGTTCGCCCACAGTCAGCTCCGAATAGACGCACGTTATCTCGCCCGACTTTACCTTGTCGAACAGTGGCACGGAATCCGCCTCGAACTCGGTGTAGAAAACCCCGCCGAATACCGATGTGTCGAAATAGAACCGTTGTTTCATACTCTTGCATTCAATGTTACAGTGCAAATATAATGTTTTAAACGTGTAAACCAATTAAAGACAATTAACAGTTGACAATTGACAGTTGACAGTGATGCCTGAACCACAATTTACAGAATTAAAAAACCGGCAGGATTTTATTTGTGAACTTTGCATAAACTTTGTGTTCTTTGTGGTAAAATACAATAACGGCAATTATTAAAATCATACAAATCACAGTTCAGCCTCTCTTTTAATTGTGAACTGTCAATTGTCCATTGTTCTGGACTGTTTAGCCGCAAGCGGCTCGCAGTGACGGTGCGCTATATAACTGTTCACTGTCAATTGTTAAGCAGTTCAGGGAAGGGTATCAAAAAAACTTATCAGGTAAATTGAAAACAGTTTTTGAATTATTTGAATATAAAAATCAGCCTTAAACAGGAAGTAAGCGCTTGATTTTATATTTGGGACAACTTCTGAGGTTCTACTTTTCGAAGAAGGCCTAATTTTAAAAATCAAGTGTATCTTTGCGTTTTCATGAATTTTTGTAAAAAAGCACAAAATGACATTTCTCGAAGAAATTAAACGCAGGCGAACATTTGGTATAATAAGCCATCCTGATGCAGGAAAAACAACACTTACCGAAAAATTACTTCTGTTTGGAGGGGCAATTCGTGTGGCCGGTGCGGTTAAAAGTAATAAAATAAAAAAAACGGCTACCTCCGATTTCATGGAAATTGAACGGCAACGCGGAATTTCGGTTGCCACTTCGGTTATGGGTTTCGAATACGACGGCTATAAAATAAACATACTTGACACACCCGGCCATCAGGATTTTCAAGAAGACACTTTTCGCATACTTACTGCCGTAGATAGTGTAATTATTGTAATTGATGCAGCAAAAGGCGTTGAACCACAAACCGAAAAACTTATGAATGTTTGCCGTATGCGTAAAACTCCGGTAATAGTTTTCATAAATAAAATGGACCGTCCGTGCGGAGATCCGTTTTCCCTAATAGATGAAATTGAAAGGCAACTAAAAATAAAAGCACGGCCATTAAGCTGGCCTATTAACAGTGGTCCCGATTTTAAAGGAGTTTACAGTATTTTCAACAAAAGCCTAAAGTTGTTTAACCCAAATATTCAGGAAATTGAAGAACACATTAAATTTGATGATATTTCAAATCCCGAACTCGAAAAATATATTGGCAACGACTCACGTACACTCCGCGAAGAACTGGAACTTGTAAATGGAGTGTATCCTGATTTTGATACAAAGGATTACCTTAGCGGCAATTTAGCCCCTGTTTTTTTTGGCAGCGCACTTTATAATTTCGGTGTTCAGGAATTGCTTGACGCTTTTCTGAAAATAGCTCCGCCACCGCGGCCAAGCTATACTGAAGAACGTGAAATAAAACCGGAAGAAAACCACTTTTCAGGATTCGTATTTAAAATACATGCCAACATCGACCCAAACCACCGAAGCCGCATTGCTTTCATAAAGGTATGCTCAGGTATATTTGTGCGAAATAATATTTACAAACACATACGTTCGGGAAAAACATTTCGTATTTCGAGTCCAACGGCATTTATGGCCTCACAAAAAGAAACTATCGATGAGGCTTTCCCAGGCGATATTATAGGAGTACCCGATACCGGAAACTTTATTATTGGCGATACATTAACCGATGGCGAAGATATTCATTTCAAAGGGTTGCCAAGTTTATCGCCCGAATTGTTCCGTTATGTGGAAAATGCCGATCCAATGAAAGCCAAACAACTTGCAAAAGGTATCGACCAGCTTATGGATGAAGGCGTGGCGCAACTTTTCATAAGCCAGTTTAATGGACGAAAAATTATTGGAACCGTTGGCCAGTTGCAGTTTGAAGTTATACAGTACCGCCTTGAGCATGAATACGGGGCTAAATGCCGTTTTGAAACTCTTAACATGTATAAGGCCTGCTGGATTGAATCGGACGACAAAAAAGAACTTGAAGAATTCAAAAAGCGAAAACATCAAAAAATGGCTAAGGATAAGTTGGGGCGCGATGTTTTTATGGCCGACTCGCTATTCATACTACAGATGGCTCAAGACGAATTTAAAAAAATCAGATTTCATTTTACTTCTGAATTTTAATACTTTTAAGGAAAAATGATTTTACTTAATACTTTCTACGACAGTGCAACTTTCAACTATTTTTTATTGCCGTTCTTTATTTTTGTTGCACGTATATTTGACGTTACACTTGGCACTGTCCGGATTGTTATGATTTCTAAAGGCCAAAAAATATGGGCGCCAATACTTGGTTTTTTTGAAATTCTTATTTGGTTATTGGCTATTTCCCGCATCTTTGAAAACCTCGATAACTGGACTTGTTATCTCGGATACGCACTTGGGTATGCAACAGGGAATTATTTCGGATTAAAAATTGAAGAAAAACTTGCTATGGGAATTGTAAAAATCCAAATTATCACCATAAAAGAAGCCAGCGCTTTGATTAACAACCTGAAACACGCCGGTTACGGAATAACACACCATCAGGCACATGGAGCGACTGAGAATGTAAGTATTATTTACAGCGTTATTAAACGCAGTGAAATACAAAAAGTAGAAGAAATTGTAAAAACCACAAATCCGAAAGCATTCTATTCGGTTGAAGACGTTAAATCAGTTAGCCATGGCGTTTTCCCTGTAAAAATTGATAAACGCCGGAGTTGGATAAAAGGGAAATAAAACCAATATCAAACACCTGTAAACAATAACACTTAAGCAGAACTGCGTAACTTTTCCCGAACCATGAACTGCTTTGCGATGGTTTCCTGCACGCCTGAAAGCAGTTTTTAACCTTTGAAACAAGCAGCAGAACTTCCCGAAACTGCCGCGCAGGGCTGCATGGCTGTTTCACAAGTTCGTGAAAGTATCGCGCACTGCTGCACGGAGGTTTCACAACCTTGTGAAAGTATTATGCAGGGGTGCACAGGGGTATCACAACTCCGTGAAAGTACAATTATGCGCACAATTGTTAAATCACAAGTGTGTGAAAGCACAAACATTCGCACGATTGTTAAGAACACTGCCTTTGCATGCACGAAACAGACGAAATATACCCAAATTCCGCCTGCAGGAACCGTAGGGCGCACCGTGAAGCACGATTCGCTGCCTGCATAGCCCACGCAACGGCCCAAAGACGGACACGCATCCCGTCATATAATTTATAATTGCCAATGGGTTGTTTCGTCTTTGCGAACCCGAAAGGTAAAGCAATCTGACGCTCTGCGTCACTGCGAGGAACGAAGCAGCCCAGAGCAATACGGCAATACTGGACTACTTCGCCGCAAGCGGCTCGCAGTGACGGCGTGCGATATAACTGTCAACGGTCAATTGTTAAGCAGTTCTATGGAAGGGGTTCAAAAAAAACTTATCCGGTAAATTCAAAACAGTTTCTTGCTTATTCATTCAATTTTGTTTATAGCCTGTTTCAATGTAACTAATTTTGTAAGCAATGGTTCAAGTAAATCAAGTTTAAGCATGTTAGCTCCATCTGATTTTGCCATCGCGGGCTTAGGGTGTGTTTCAATAAAAATTCCATCGGCGCCGACTGCAATTCCTGCTTTTGCAATGGTTTCAATCAAATCAGGCTTACCGCCGGTAACTCCACCGGTTTGATTGGGTTGCTGCAGCGAATGGGTTATGTCCATTACCACCGGCACATTCAATTTTTTCATCTCAGGTATTCCACGAAAATCAACAACCAAATCCTGGTAGCCAAAAGTTGTTCCACGTTCGGTAAGCATTACATTAAAATTACCGCTTTCCTGTACTTTTGTAACAGCAAACTGCATGGCCTCTGCCGAAAGAAACTGTCCTTTTTTGATGTTTATAGCTTTTCCTGTTTGGGCAGCAGACACCAGAATATCAGTTTGCCTGCACAAGAAAGCCGGAATCTGCAATACATCAACATATTGCGCAGCTAATGAAGCTTCGGCAGCAGTATGTACATCGGTAATAGTAGCTATATTGAAAGTTTTCCCGATTTTCTGAAGTATTTTTAGCGCTTTTTCATCACCAATACCGGAAAACGAATCCAAGCGCGAACGGTTTGCCTTACGGTATGAACCCTTAAAAATATATGGAATTTGTAGCCTGTTTGTAATTTCAACAATATTTTCTGCTATTTCAAGTGCAATTTGTTCGCTTTCAATAACACATGGGCCGGCTATAAGGAAAAAGTTTCCGTAACCGGTATTTTTTAGTTGTTTTATTTTTGGAGTCATTTTTTAAAGTATTACTTGTTGGAAAATGCTGTTTAATTAATCTGATGTTCATAAGCAAATATATGTAAAAATATTTTCAATCATCAGTGAAGAACCTATAATTAATAAGAATTAAGAGAATGCCTGAACCATGATTTGTTTGATTTGAATGATTGTTATGATTATGGTGGGCGAACCCCGCCTTTGCATTGTTAATATTAATTATTGATTGGCAATTAAATTCCTGTTTTGCACCGTAATGCAAAATTGAAATATGGGAGATAATCGGGTTTTCCGATTTTAGAAACGTGTATCCTGATTTAAATAATACATGGTTCACAAAAGTTTTTCGTTATGGCAAACAATAGGTTCACTACGGTTGCCATGCCAAAAATGCAGTCCGTTGCCCAAACAGTTTTTATACTCTTTGCATGTTTGGCATTTCCCTGTTTTTGTCCAACCACGTTTGCGGAAAACTTCGTATTTTGTATTCCATACATCCCAAAAACTGTTACTGCAAATATTGCCCTGGGTTAAACTTCTGTCGATATTAGGGCATGCGGCTATTGAGCCATCAATCAGGATTGAGCCAATGTTTATACCTGCACGGCAAAAAAATCCGCTGTCGCGTACTTTCCATTCGTATTTGCCTACATAGCCTTCGCAGCTGAATTTTACGTCTATTTCCGCATGTTTCCGCGATTCATATATAAATTCCATTAAAGTTTGAAACTGTATATCGGTAAGGAACATCTCGGTGTTGCCGGCGGCGCGTCCTATGGGGAAAATGGTAAAGAGCCGCCATGCCTTTACTCCTTTTTCGATGATAAACTCGCGTATTTTGCTTAGTTCTGTGATGTTTCGCTGATTAACACAGGTTACGACATCGAAATTCAACCTGTGAGAACTCGCAGCCAGAGTAATGGCCTGTGTAGCTCGCTCAAAACTTTTTTTGCTGTTACGCAGCCAGTTATGTGTTTCGCTCAACCCGTCGAGACTGATGGTAAGCGCCCCAAGTCCGGCGTTAAGCAGCGAAACGTGTCGCGCCTTGTCGTACAGTAATCCGTTTGTAACTATTCCCCAGCGCATGTTGCGTTTGCGAATTTCGCGTCCGCAAATTTCCAGATCTTTGCGTAAAAGAGGCTCACCGCCGGTAATTACCACCGTAAAATTAGGCGCGGGATTTTCGATTGTGTCTATGGCTTCAAGGAAATCAGCAAGCGGCATGTCTCCGTGCAGGCTGTCTTTGGTACAGTCGCTTCCACAATGCAGGCAATTCAGGTTGCATTTGGCTGTACATTCCCAAAACAGGTAATTAAGTTCGTGTAACTGTGTTTCGTTTTCTTTGAATTTCCTGAAAAAAAACTGTTTAAGCATTTATTAACGGTTTTCTTCTCCCATTTCGATGTTGAGCGAAATTTTGTTGCTGTCTAATTCCACATCAAGCTGCTGCGTTTCAAAAAGTCCACTGTTTTCAACGGAGTCAACATCCTGAAATATCATGGGAATATTAATTTTGCGCTCGTAGGTATAAAACGAAAATCGGCCATCTACGTCGGTAAATGCGTATTGATCTTCGTCAGTTATAGAAACTTTTATGCCTCTTATTGGTTTTTTGGACGATTTTGAAATAACATGCCCTTCTATAAAAACATCGTACCCGAAATCTCCCGGGGCGCCATAACAAGCTTGAAACACAAAGGCTGCCGAAGAAAAAATCAAACTCCCGAATAATGCTCTTTTCCATTTCCTTTTCATGTTTTTAAGTTTATATTGTTAGTGTAATATATTAATTTCAGTCAGTCTCTCTTAATTTAAAAAACAGGGAAATATACAAAAAACTTCAAAGAAAACACTTTTTTAAGGGATATTTATAAATTTTGCATCCGGTGTAACCGGAAATATTGGCCTTCGTTGGCAACCAGTTCTTCGTGGGTGCCTTTTTCAATAAGTTTGCCTTCGTGTATAACACATATCAATCCGGCATTTTTTATGGTTGAAAGGCGGTGAGCTATTACCAGCGAAGTACGATTTTTCATTAAATTGTCAAGTGCTTCCTGAACAAGTTTTTCCGATTCGGTATCAAGAGCAGAAGTAGCCTCGTCGAGAATTAAAATTGGCGGATTTTTAAGAATTGCTCTTGCAATGGAAATACGCTGTTTCTGGCCGCCTGAAAGTTTATCGCCGCGATCGCCAATATTGGTGTTATAGCCATTCTCAGTTGCCATAATAAACTCATGCGCATTAGCAATTTTTGCTGCATTAATTACATCGTTAATGGTCGCATTCTCCACACCAAAAGCAATATTGTTGAAAAAAGTATCATTAAACAGAATAGCATCCTGGTTTACATTTCCCATTAAACTGCGTAAATCGTGCATTTTCATATCGCGTATATCAGTGCCGTCAATAAAAATACCTCCTTCGGAAACATCCCAAAAACGGGGCAACAAATCGGCCATAGTGGTTTTTCCTGAACCTGATTTTCCAACCAGTGCAATAGTTTGACCCTTTTTTATTGTGAGATTTATATTTTTGAGAACATAATCGTTTGTATATTTAAAACTTACATTTCGATATTCAATCAACCCTGTAAAATCTGTTTTATTTACCGTATCGGATTTTTCTTTTATTGAATTTTCCTGTTCAAGAATTTTATCAATACGCTCAACTGATGCCAGCCCTTTTTCAACACTGTAAAGTGCTGTTGAAAAAGCTTTTGCCGGATTAATAATGTTGTAAAAGAAAACAAGGTAAACAATAAACTGCTGTGGAGTTAATGCACCTGCTTCTCCACTAAGTATAAGGTTGCCGCCATACCAAAGTACCATTATAATTACAGCTGTTCCCAAAAACTCACTCATTGGATGGGCTAAAAAATAACGGCTCATAAGTTTATTCATTATGAGCTTGTAATTTTCATTTTCGCGTTCAAAACGTTCAATGGCTTTTCGTTCGGCTGTAAAGGCTTTAATTACACGTAATCCGGTAATGTCTTCATCAATAATAGAAAGAATTTCACCCTGCTTGTCTTGTCCTTTAAGCGATTGCTTTTTCAGGCTTTTGCCAACACTGCCAATAATTACAGCAGTTACCGGCAACATAATAAAAACGAAAATAGTAAGCGACCAACTGGTATAAACCATATAAACCAGCGAAATAAGTATGAGTACAGGGTTTTTAAACAACATGTCGAGCGAATTCATAATCGAGTTTTCAATTTCCTGTACATCTCCCATCATACGGGCCATAATATCGCCCTTTTTTTCGTTACTGAAAAAACCTAAAGGAAGTGAAATAATTTTCCGGTAAATTTTACTGCGAATGTCACGTACAACTCCGTTTCTTATAGTAATCATCATAAAACTGGCCAGGTAGGTAAAACCTACTTTCAACAAAACAGTTACAATTATAAAAAGACCTATATAAATCAATGCTGTTGATTGTCCGTAACTGTCAATTATCCAAGTAATGTAGTAAGAAAGATTATTTTCCATAACTTTTGCCGAAAACTCAAAAGGCATCAGTTCGCGTACATATTCCTTTGTTTCAAATAAAATACCCAGAACAGGCGAAAGCAATCCAAAGGAAAACGCTCCAAAAACCGCGGCAAGAAAATTGAATACAAAGTTTAAAACAACTTTTCCTTTGTAGGGAGGCAAAAATCTACGCAGTAATTTTATAAAGTCTCTCATATCTTTAACGTAAAAGGAACTAAAAAATTCCCGTATAGTTTTGCGGTGTAATTTTTTTCAACTCATTTTTCACCGCATCCGGAACACTTAAAGTGTCGATAAAATTGTGGATTGACTCTTTGTTTATTACTTCATTCTTGCGTGTAAGATCTTTTAAAGCTTCGTATGGGTTCGGGAAAAACTCGCGCCGCAAAATTGTTTGAATGGCTTCGGCAACCACAGCCCAGTTGTTGTCCAATTTTTTTTGAATAGCTGTTTCGTTAAGCAAAAGTTTGTTTAATCCTTTTAAAGTTGACTTTATTGCTATTATGGTGTGCCCGAACGGAACACCTATAAAACGAGTTACGGTTGAGTCGGTAAGGTCGCGCTGTAATCGGGAAACAGGCAATTTTGACGATAACTGTTCGAATGCAGCATTGGCAATACTTATGTTTCCTTCAGAATTTTCAAAATCAATTGGATTTACTTTATGCGGCATGGTTGATGAACCTACTTCGCCTTTTTTTATTTTTTGTTTGAAGTAGTTCATCGAAATATACATCCATACATCACGGTTTAAATCGAGAATTATATTATTAATACGTTTCAGGGCATCAAAAATAGCACTGTGGTTGTCGTAGTGCGAAATTTGAGTAGTAAACTGCGAACGGTTTAACCCGAGTTTTTCTTTACAGAATTTATTGGCGAAATCCTCCCAGTTAATACTGGGGTATGCCACAAAATGCGCATTAAAATTCCCCGTGGCACCGCCAAACTTTGCATCTATGTCAATTGATTTGAGTTGTGCCAACTGAACCATAATACGTTCAACAAAAACTTTTATTTCTTTTCCCAATTTTGTTGGCGATGCCGGTTGTCCATGGGTTTCAGCCAGCATTGGTATATGTTTCCATTCGATTGAAAATGCAAGCAATTTTTCAATTAATTCATGCAAAAGCGGGTAATATTCGTTATCGAGCGCGTCTTTTATCGATTTTGGAATTGCCGTATTGTTGGCGTCTTGTGAGGTAAGGGCAAAATGTACAAATTCCTTATATTTCCCCAAGTCAAGTTTGTCGAATTTTTCTTTTATAAAATATTCAACAGCTTTTACATCGTGGTTGGTTACATTTTCAATATCCTTGATATGCTGCGCATCTTCAATTGAAAAGTTTTTATAAAGTTCGCGAAGTTTTTCATATTTATCGGTTGAAACGCCTCCTGCAAGCTGAGGAAGAGGTATTTCGCAAAGCGCAATAAAATATTCTATTTCAGTAAAAAGCCTATACTTAATCAGGGCATATTCACTAAAGTATTTCCAAAGGTTTTCAACTTTATTTTTATAACGTCCATCAACAGGGGAAACAGCAGTTAAAGTTTCTAATTCCATTTTTGTTTTCTTGATTGAAATGCAAACTTAGCAAATTCGCAGTTTATTATAACTGCATTATATAAATTATAATCGGATATTAAATAGAACTCAATTAAGATACAGGAAGCCTCCCCGTTCTTTGCGAGGGCAACGCCCGAAGCAATCCAGAGTGTTGCTGTTATTATGGACTGCTTCGCAAGCTCGCAGTGACGAATCGCTATTTAATTGTTCTTATCAACTGTCATGTGGATTGTTTCCCGCTTTGTTCCTCGCAGTCCATCGCAACAGGCGTCATTCGCTCCCGCCCCAAGCCGGGCAGGCACCAAATCGCGCGATTTGCCCCCGCCCGAAGTTCGGCTTTTACCGAATGGCGCCATTCGGTGTAATAATAAAATAATATTGTACTGAATAGTGTCATTTAGTACAATAATAAAAATAGATTATACTGAATCGCTCCATTCGGTATAATATTAAAAATATATTATACAGGGTAGTGCAATTTGGTACAATAATGAAAAAATATTATACCAAGTTACACCGTTCGGTATAATAAACTGCCTTTGCAGGCATTGAACAGGGGAGATATACCCAAATTCCGCCAGCGGGAATGTTCAAAGCAACAGTCGGGCGCACCGCCTGTAAATCCAAAACAGTTTCTAAAACAGCAACCACATTATTCATTACTTGCAACACAAAAACAGCCTGTCCATCCATATCGTGGGAAAGTTCTCAGCGTTTATTAAACCGGTTACAAAACCCCAAACTTCCCATTAAACAGGCTATAACCGGTTAAATACAACATTGTGGCCGGCAAATTACAAACCCACCAAAATAAAAAAAGCAGTAATAATTATAAACCGGTTGTTTTTGTTTACAGGAATACTACTTTTGCAAGAAATTATATTTCTATGGCTGGTAAAAAAACGTCGGGACATATCACGAGGGCAAAAATAATTGAAAAGTCGTTCAAACTGTTCTGCATGAAACAATACGACAGGGTAACATATACCGAAATTGAACGCGCCACCGACCTGAGGCGCGGGTCGATACTCTACCATTTCAAAACAAAACAAGAACTGTTTGAGGCTGTCGTAGAAACAATGCTGCTCAACTGGAGTGCAGCATTGGACGTGCCCATGCCCGAAGGAGATATGCTGAAAAACTTTATAGAAAAGTTTGTCGATAATTGTACAACTATGAAAAAAACGGCAGCAGCGCAGGGAATTAAAAACATACATCTCGCCTACTACACTATCGAGAACGCAGCATTCTGTAATTTCAACGATTTCGACAAACGTCTGCGCCAAACACGCGACGTAGAGAACCGTATATGGACAAATGTACTGACCCGCGCAATCGAGAAAAAAGAGATCGATGACACGGTAGAGCCCGAGATTTTTGCACGGCTCTTTATGAACATATACTACGGATACGTTTACTCCTCAATAAGAGACATAGATGGTGGCAACATATGCCTGCTGCGTGAAGACCTGTTCGCCCTATACAACCGCATTAAAAAGAAATAACCCGCCGGAAACTGTTCCAAAAGTCATAAAAACCACTTCTTATACGCTCTTTATTCGGAGTGTAATCTTAAACACTTTAAGATATTCAATTCTCTTTAGTTTTATTCTCTTTTTTTATTGCTACCGTTTTTTGAAGAAAGAGATTGTTGGGTAAAACAATAAGCTCTTCATCTTCTGTTCTAATGTGCGTGTAAAAGGTTTTGAAGTCTTCAATAGTTGCTACAATTGATATATCCTTGTCAAGTATATGAACATGGTCTCCAATACGGAACGGAGCAGAAAAAAACATCACTATTCCGGCAGTTATATTACTCAATAAAGACCATTGAGCAAACAAAGCAACGCCTACAATTGCAAAAACAGATGACAATCCTACCAGAAGATTCTGCGGGCTTACTCCCCACACTATTGCAACAACGAATATAAACGCCACATTTAGCAGTATATACACCAGTCTCTTTACGCTCCCCATTTGTTTGTCGGGTTTTTGTAGTAATGGTGCGGATTTTTTGATCAGCTTGCGAATTACATATTTGGAAAACGACAAAAGCATCAACGACAAAATGGTTATCACTATTTGAGGTACATACACCTTTAGAAAATCTGTTACAACGAATGCTTCCATATAAAATATATCAAATAGAAACGTCAAATATACTTATTTAATCGAGAATAGAGAATTGGGTATTTTTTATTCTATATTTTCATAACCTGCTATCACATACACATTCCCTTGCTTTTTCATAGTCAACTCCGATGTGCGATACAGTTAACAGTATTGCTGATGTTATAAAATTAACCAAAATATTAATATTTTTTAAAAAAAATAGTATTATGTATTGCATGGTATATTAAAATACATATATATTTGCATTGTGATATTAATATGTATAATACAGTAATAAAAAAAATCTGACAATCATGAAACTTACAGTAAGCATAAATCTTGGAGGATACTCTTTTAACATCGACGAAGACGCATACGTCGAACTGAAGAGATATTTCAAAAGCCTTGAAAGCCACTTTGCCGGCGACGAAAACTGCTCGGAGATACTTTCGGATATCGAAGCACGTATTTCTGAAATATTCAAAGCCAGAATGACCGCCTTCAGACAGGTAATATCCATTGAAGACGTTATGCATGCAATATCGGCAATGGGAATGCCTGAAGACATTTCTGATAATGAACGGAAAACATCCAGCAAAAAGTCTTGGCCATCGGGCTCGCGCCGTATGTATCGCGACCCCGACAATAGAGTAATAGGCGGTGTTTGCGCCGGCATAGGAGCCTGCTGGAGCATCGACCCCGTTATAATAAGAATCATATTTGTATTACTTACGATAGGAGGAGGCCTTGGGGTTCTTATATACTTTATATTATATATAGTAATTCCGGAAGCCCGAACAACAGCACAGAAAATTGAAATGCACGGTGAACCGGTAAATATTCACAACATAAAAAATGCTGTGAAGAAAGAATTTAACGCCGTGAAAAAGAAAATGAATTTATAATAATAAACACAAACATTATGGATATGGAAAACGCAAAAGCGCAGATGCGCAAGGGTATTCTCGAATATTGTATTCTGTCCATCCTTTCACGGAACTCATGTTATGCCAGCGATATAATAAAAGAACTGAAAGAAGCCGCAGTTATAGTTGTTGAAGGCACCCTGTATCCGCTTCTTACGAGGCAGAAAAATGCTGGTCTGCTTAGTTACCGATGGGAAGAATCGCAACAGGGACCACCACGCAAATACTACGAGCTTACGGAAACGGGGAAAATATACCTCGCATGCCTCGACAAATCATGGACAGAACTCTTAGATGCCGTAAATAAAATAAAAACAAAACACTAAAACCTAAACAAAACAGTAAAATGGATAAGACATTAAATATTAATCTGGGTGGAACACTATTTAGCATCGACACAAAAGCCTATGACGCTTTACACGACTACCTTCAGGCAATCGGCGACCAGCTTGAAGGAACAAACGGCGGAAACGAAACCATAGAAGACATAGAACGGCGGATAGCCGAAATATTTAATTCGTGTAAAAGTCCCGGTGAAGCGATAACCATTGAAGACGTACAGTCGATGATTTCAATTATAGGCGCTCCGGCCGACTTCGAGCAGAACGACGATAGAACGCGACCCACCGCAACCGGTAAAAGGCTGTACCGCGATCCTGCCAACACCGTGATTGCAGGTGTATGCAGCGGTATTGGTGCATACCTCAATATCGACCCGGTGCTTATAAGGATAATATTCGTACTATTCACAATGTTTTTTGGGTCCGGAATTTTCATTTATATAGTCATGTGGATATCCATCCAACCGGCAAACAGCTGCGAACAACGCCGGAAAATGACAGGCGTCAACTCTTACAACTACAAAACCACCAGGCTCGGAAACGCAATAAACGAAATATTCAAAGTGATAAAAAACATTATCTATGTAATAGCAAGAACCATACTCATAATTATCGGAGTAGCCCTGGTAATAGCAGGCTTTGCCACGTTGTTGTCGTTACTGTTCGTATTCCTTATAAAAATTCCCGCAGCATCACTGCCGCTCAACATTGAAATACCGATGGCCACACTAACCGATCTCATAAAAACCGCCGTTACACCCGCATCGTATCCATGGATACTAATACTGACATCGGCAGTAATACTGCTACCACTGCTTGCTGTTATATACTGGGGCATAAAAATGATATTTTGGTTCAAGGCAAAAGACGGAATTCTGAGCCTCGTGCTTTTTATTACATGGATTGTTTCGGCGGTAGCCCTCGGTTTCATAACTGCCAGTGAAGGTATTTCATTTGCCCAGCAGTCGGTTGCCTACAAAAACGAGCAGTTGTACAGCACTGCCGACACCGTTTATATTACAGTAAAAAACACTGTATCTCTTGTGCCCGCTGCCGATATGAAAGCATTCAAGGCCGATAAATATTACATGCTTATCGACAGCAAGAATAACGAACTACACATAAGCCCCAACATTACCGTAAAAAAAGCCGGTGACAGTCAGGAAAACATATCTATTGCAATGTCGGCGCATGGAAGCAACGGAATAAACGCATTCGACAGGGCAAATAAAATCGACTATAATTGTAACGTTTCCGGCGACACAATTTATATAGATGATTACTTCACTATTCCACAGGGTAATAAATGGATGGGCGAAACTGTAAAGGTGTCGATAAACCTTGCTGAAGGTAAAGTGGTAAAGATAGACGAAACAACCGACCGGCTGCTCAATTTTAGCGCATGGCGCATTGGTAATACCAGACACATCGACCGGCCGATATTAATTGACGGCCACTATACCTACTGGGTTGTCTCGAGTAACGGACATTTGGTTCCGTATTCAGCAGCCAACCATATTCCGTAAATACATGAGAGCAGGGCTTCGGCACACTTGCGTAAGTTGATGCAAACTTCACCAAGTACTTCGGAATATTTACAAACTTAATTTGACTATGTTTTAGATGAAATTTATATTCACAACATCCCTTCATCAGCAAGGCTAAGATATTGATTGTGTCCTATTATCAGGTGGTCGAGTAACGATATATCCATTAATTTTGCAGCATTCTTTATCTTGCTCGTAATTTTCAAATCAGCATCTGACGCTTGTAGTGTTCCCGATGGATGATTGTGGCAAATAATAATGGCACTGGCTAATTTTTCGATTGCCAATTTCATAATCAACCGCACGTCGATTACCGTTCCCGAAATTCCACCTTGGCTCACCATAAAACTGTCAATAATTTTATTACCGTGATTGAGTAACATTACCCAAAATTCTTCATGGTTTAAATCAGATAGAAAAACCATAAAATATTCGGCGGCATCACTGCTTCCTGTAATTTTTTTTCGAATAAAAACATCGGCATCTTTACAGCGTTTTCCCAACTCAAGGGCAGCAATTATTGAAACTGCCTTTGCCTCGCCAATCCCGTTAAATGTTTTAAGATAATCGATACCTTTCTTGCATAATTCCGAAAGGTTGTTGTCAACAGATTGCAAAATCCGCCTCGATAGTTCAACTGCAGTTTCTTCGAGATTCCCTGAACCAATTAATATGGCAATGAGTTCTGCATTGGTTAATGTGCGCGATCCTTTGGAAAGCAATTTCTCTCGTGGACGATCTTCTTCTGCCCAGTCTTTAATATTTAGTTTTTTATATGCATCCATTTGCACACAATTGCGGAATTAGGAATATTAAACAAGGCAAAACAGGAAATGCAAATAACGATCAAGCAAAAAACCTCCCGTCAAACGACAGAAGGTTCTCAACCATTAAAATATTTTTTTATAACAGACTAACTTTAGTTGCCAATTTCGACTTTAAGTTCGCAGCTTTGTTTTTATGAATGATGTTGCGTTTTGCAAGTTTGTCAATCATTGAAACTACCCCGGGATACAATTTAATAACTTCATCCTTATCGGTTGTATTACTGAGAACTTTAATAGCGTTACGCGTAGTTTTAGCATAAAGCCGGTTGCGCAGCCTCTTCTTTTCGTCTTGCCTTATTCTTTTTAAAGATGACTTGTGATGTGCCATTATTATGTAACTTTAATTTTTAGTAGCCCGTAGGGGAATCGAACCCCTGCTACCAGAATGAAAATCTGGCGTCCTAACCGCTAGACGAACGGGCCATTTAAAATTTTCCCTTTTTCGGACTGCAAAAATACTTTATTTTTGCAGTTCATCAAATTTTCAAAGAATTTTTCTACAAATACAAAAGCTTCTTTTATCGGGTATATTTTAAAAAAACGTTGCAAAGAAAATGATGTTTTTTGAATATGCAAATCAAAAAACGAAGAAAATAACAAAAATATAAAAGAATCTATCTATCTTAATTCAAAATTTTGACCGAGATATACTCTGCGTACATCAGCATCGTTGGCAAGATCTTCAGCTGTTCCGGCTTTCATTATAGAACCTTCAAAAAGAAGATACGAGCGGTCGGTTATAGAAAGAGTTTCATGCACGTTATGGTCGGTTATTAATACACCTATGTTTTTTTCTTTAAGTTTGGATACAATTCCCTGAATGTCTTCAACAGCTATAGGGTCAACACCGGCAAAAGGTTCATCAAGCAGGATAAATTTCGGGTCAATTGCCAAAGCACGGGCAATTTCGGTTCGCCGCCGTTCACCGCCCGAAAGTTGTATTCCCTTACTTTTGCGGATGTGCTGCAAACCGAATTCGGAAATAAGGGTTTCTAGTTTTTCTTTTTGGTATTCTTTTGAATAATCGGTCATTTCGAGTACCGCCATTATATTATCCTCAATACTTAAATTCCTGAAAACAGAAGCTTCCTGAGCCAGATAACCAATCCCTCTCTTTGCGCGCTTGTAAACAGGAAGGTTGGTTATGTCCTTGTCATCAATAAATATTTTTCCTGATAAAGGTTGTATCAGGCCAACTATCATATAAAATGAAGTAGTTTTACCAGCTCCGTTTGGTCCCAGCAAGCCTACTATCTCTCCCTGTTTTACATCGAAACTGACTCCTTTTACAACAGTCCTTTTTCGATATTTTTTTACAATATTTTCAGCACGAAGAATCATTCAGGCAAATAAACTTAATTTTTTTGTTAGAGTTACATCTCGTTAAATTCTTTTTCACGTTTTTTAACTACACGCCTCGATATTAAAATACCAACTTCATATAAAATAAACAAAGGTATAAAAACCATAATCTGGCTGAAAACATCGGGTGGTGTTATAATTGCAGCAAGTAAAAGCATTAACACATAAGCATGTCTTCTGTACTTACTCATAAACCCGGGTGTTAAAATGCCAACTTTACTCAAAAAATAGGAAAAAATAGGAAGAAGAAATGATACACCCGACGCAATAACAATAGAAGTTACGGTTGAAATATACGATCTTGTATTTATTTGATTTACAACTTGCTCGCTTACGCTATATGTATTCAAAAAGTCAATAGAAAGCGGTACGATAAGAAAATACCCAAAAAGCACTCCGAGAATAAATAGAATTGAAGTATAAAAAACGGCTCCGGATGCATGCCGTCTTTCTTTTTCGTACAATGCGGGTTTAATAAAATTCCAAAACTCGAAAAATACTACCGGCGAAGCAAGAATAAACCCTGCAATAATTGATGTCCAAATGTGCATCATAAACTGATCGGCCATTTTAATACTAATCAAATTCAATCCTTTTTCATTAATCCTTAATACGTCTGACTGTACTAAATCGGCAAACTTAGCGAACATGCGGTTAGTCCAGAAATCAGAAGTACTGGGTTTTAGTATAATTGTATCGAAAATGAAACTCTTCAGTGTAAAAGCAGCAATTGCAAAAACAAAAATTGCCAATACAGATCGGATAATATGCCAGCGTAATTCTTCAAGATGCTCTAAAAACGACATTTCTCCTTGATTGTTTTCTTCCGATTTCTTTGTATTTGAGTTTTTCTCTCTATTAATTCTTCCAATCATCCCTGATTTTTTTTAAAAACTTCACAAATATAAACACTTCTGAGTATTACTTGATTCTTAACTGTTATTTTTTATTTTAGCGAATAATTAATTGATATAATAACAACTAAATATATTTTACTTTAGCCGTGTGAACAATTTTATATAAATGCACAAGATATGAGTATATTAAAAGCAGGATTGGTGCAGATGGCATGCACAGGCAATAAACAAGACAATATTAAAAAAAGTATCTGTGAAATAAAACGTTGTGCCGCAGCAGGAGCAGAATTGGTCGTTTTACAGGAATTGCACTGCAGTCAATATTTCTGCCAGACCGAAGATATTAGGATGTTCGATTTGGCAGAACCAATTCCAGGCCAGTCAACTGAAATATTTTCAGAATCAGCAAGGGAAAACAACATTGTTTTGATAACATCTCTGTTTGAGAAACGGGCTACAGGTTTGTACCACAACACAGCAGTTGTTTTTGAAAAAAACGGTTCAATAGCAGGAAAATACCGAAAGATGCATATACCGGACGATCCGGCTTATTACGAAAAATTTTATTTCACTCCCGGAGATTTGGGGTTTAATCCAATTAAAACTTCTGTTGGAAATATAGGAGTTCTTATTTGTTGGGATCAATGGTACCCCGAAGCTGCACGATTAATGACATTGGCCGGAGCCGACTTTCTCGTTTACCCTACCGCCATTGGCTGGGAAAATACCGATTCACAAGAAGAAAAAACACGCCAATTAGATGCATGGCTAATTTCGCAGCGTGGGCATGCCGTTGCGAACGGAATACCTGTGATAAGTGTAAACCGTACAGGTTTTGAGGCCGGTTCTTCAGAAACAACAAACGGTATTACATTTTGGGGAAGTTCGTTTGTTGCCGGACCACAAGGCGAAATAATAAAACAATTTTCAGCCGAAAATGAACAAACCGAATTGGTTGATATCGATTTGGCCCGTTCCGAAAACGTAAGGCGAATATGGCCTTTCATGCGCGACCGCAGAATAGACGCATATAGCGATATTTTGAAACGTTTCAGAGATTGAAAAACTGTCGCTAAAGTCCGATTATCTTCCGGATAGTTGAATATTTGAAGTCTTCTCGGACATATTATAGGGTGTCTTGCATACACACACTTTTCTTTTTTATATTCAACGCATTTTGTCGAAACTGTTTTTACACATCATCTACATTCCCTGAAAAACATAGTGATATTTTTAATAAGACATAACGATCTTTGTTTTGAGGTTGGCTGGAAGTTTTCTTATCCGGTGGTTCTACATAAACGCCGCTAATGCATGATTAAAAAAAATAACAGAATTGTAACAAATGATTTATATTCTTGCGTGAGATAATTTATACGTACAATAATACGAATATTGATTTCTCTTTTGCCAAAAAGTGTTAAAAAATTTTGTCAGTTAAAAATAACACTATACATTGAAACCTGAATACGATTGCCTATGGAAAAATAAAAAATTAGTTCATAATTCTACCACGAAATATTATGTAGGGCAGATTAAATTATCGATTACCGGATAATCTGTTTGTAGAGTTATTTCAACGGTAATAAATTATTTATAAAAAGTGAGTTTAAGGATATCCGATGTAAGAATAACCACGCTCACAATAAAAAACCAAAAATGAATACAATATTAAAAATATCGCTCTTAATTTTATCAATATCATTGATAAGCTGTAAAAAAGAAATACCGCCGCCGCCTGATGTAACTACGTTGGGAGTAACCGACATAACTGCAACCTCTGCTGTTTGCAGTGCAGAATTGGATTATTCTGAAGGTTTGCTTGTTGGAGTAGAATGTTGGACAACTCCGGATCCTTCAAATCCTTTAATATCTGTAAAAATAACTAATAATGATATGCATCCCGTTCCGGACGAAGACTCATTTCAAGGAGACCGCTTTTCATGTGAAATGACAGGCCTTACTCCCGGAACCCAATATTGGGTGGTGGCCCATGTTAGACATTATAGCGGTATAACTAAATATGGGGAAGTGATTGTGTTTACTACTCCTGCCGAGTAATAAGCGTTAAAGATTAATCAAAGTTACGCAGGTTAAAACCTGCGTATAACTTTATTTTACACAAAAAAGGAATTAAAACAATGAAAAGAATATTAATAACAATTAGTTTAACAGTATTTTGTATTTTATTTTCTACTGCAACTTTTGCACAGGAAAACAAAACAGAATTTGGTATAAAAGGCGGTCTTAATTTGGCGCATATTAACGGAATCGTTTTAAATATGAACCATCTACGCCCCGGAATAAATGCAGGCGTATTTGCCGAACACACTTTTAATAATTTTATCGGCATGCAGGGCGAACTTCTTTACTCAATGATGGGAGTTCAGTCATCATTCATTAGTGGATCTGAAATTATTAAAGCTACTACTAAAAACGACTATATCGTTCTTCCTGTGTTGGCAAAACTGTATGTGGCAAAAGGCTTTAGCATCGACCTTGGGCCGCAGTTAGGATATATGATTTCGTCAAAAATAAAAATGTCCACTGATAATGTGAAGTATTTTGTTGATAGTCATTATGACGATTACGAAAAGTTAGATGTTGCGCTTGCCATAGGACTTTCTTACAAGCTCGGTAACCGGTTTTCTGTTTCGGGGCGTTGTAACTTTGGCTTTATAGAATTATACAATAGTGGGGGTACTCCAGTCAACAGAGTTGCTCAGTTTAGTGTTGGCTACAGGCTGAAGTAAGACTTAGAAATAGGCTTGTTTAAAAGTCCGATTATATTACGTAAAATTGAATATTTGAAGTTATTCTCGGATTAGGTGTAATACAAAAGGAGGGTACCAAAATTTTTTGGCACCCTCCTTTTATTATTCATCAGAATTCATACTGTCTATTGCCTTGATTTTTTGTTTTAAAAGTTCTATGTTTTGTTTCGTGTCTTCAATTTTTTGTTTCACCTCTTCAATAAGTGATTCAGCGTTTTTCGATTTGGCAAAAAATCCAATATTGTTATCGAACAATGCCAAATCGTTTTGCAGTTGCCTAAGCTTACCCACATATTTGTCTCTTTCAAGACGCATTTTATCATGACCACGTGTTGTTTCAGATAAAGATGTTATTTTCGATTTGAATTTAATCATATTACGTTTCCCTTCGTCTATATTCAGGGTGTCATACAACTTGTTGATAGCTTCTTTGAATGTATTCTGAATTTCGTCTTTCATGCCAACTGGAACATGCCCTATTTCAATCCATCTTTTCTGAAACAATTTAATAGTTTTAACGTTTTCTTCAACATTTTCGCTTGGTTTGAAATTTTCAACCTCGGCGATAAGTTCTTTTTTAAGCCTTCTATTTTCATCATGTTCCAAATCTATACTTGAAAAATGATTAGATTTTTTTTCGAAAAAGTAATCGCAGGCAGTACAGAAACGTTTCCACAAATTATCTGAATATTTCCTTGGTACAGGGCCTGCTTCTTTCCATTTTTTTTGGAGAGCGATAAAGTCCTGTGTAGTTTTTCTCCAATCTGTACTGTCTTTCAATGTTTCAGCTTCAACACAAAGATCCATTTTCAATTGAAGGTTGTTTTGTTTTAAATCCTTGTTTTTGGAATAATACTCACGTTTGGCATCAAAAAATTTATCACATGCATTATGGAAACGTTCATAAACTTTATTATTATCCTTACGCATCACAAATCCGATTGTACGCCACATTTTCTGAAGTTCAACCAATTGTTTTGATTTTTCGTCCCATTCCTTATGTGTTGAAATTTCTGAGGCGAGAATTTCTTCCACTTTTTCACAAAGGGCTATTTTAGCTTCGAGATTGCTTTTCTGTTCATCTTTCCTGTTTTCAAAATATTCATGATATTTTTTGTTGATTTTTAATGTCGCCGCTTTAAAACGTTCCCAAATACTGTCTTTGTGCTCAACAGGAACAGGCCCTATTTCGCGCCATTCTTCATGAAATTTCTGCAATACATTAAATGCATTAACAACATTTGGATGAAGTAACAATTCCTCTGTCCGTTTGCAAAGCTCTATCTTTGTTTCCAGATTCTTTTTCAAGTCAAGATCGCGAAGTTCCTTGTTTATATTAATATAATTGTAAAAATTTTCGACATGAAAGTTGTATGTATCCCATAAATTTTTCATTCCGGTTTGGGGAACAAGTCCTATTTCGCGCCATCTGCGCTGTAATTCTCTAAATTCATGAAATGTTTTGTTTATTGATTCTTCCTTATTTATAAGCGCTTTTATTTCTTCAATAATCTGGTATTTTAATTTTAGATTTTCTTCTTTTTCAATTTCAAGTTTTTTGTTGAAATCAATCCTCATATTATGGTATCTTTTAAGCAGTTCTTTCATATCCTGCTCATACGGGTCAAAAGCTGCAACAAACTCTTCTATATTCTTTCCTTCTTCCAAAAATTTCTTTTTCTGTTCTTCAATTTTATTTTTATGATTTTTGTAAAACACCGAACGAATAGTGTCAACTTCTTCTTTTATATCTGTTTCATCTGTGTTTTCAATAATTTTGCGAATAGCGTCCACCAATTCTTCCTGCGAATATGTTAGATAATCTTTTTTCCTGTTTTTTGTTTCCGAAATTTCTTTTTCTGTTACAACAATTATCTCTTCTTCAAGTTTAGGTGTTTCATTACCGGTACTTTCAATATCAAAGGCTTCGGTTTCAACTTCTATTTTATCTTCAGAGACAATTATTTCAGTTTTTTCTATTTTATTTTGATTGTCAGCTATATGCAAATGGTGCTCCTGTATTTGCTCAGATACCAATTCCTTATCCAAGTTTTCACTAACAATTGTATCATCAAGTCCATTTATCGTCTTTACTGTTTCTTCAGCCAAAGGCTTTTCTCCTGTTTGCTGTTCTTCTGATGACACAAAATTTTTTTCCGAATTTTCAAATTCCGAATTTTTAACATACTCTAGCTCACTAGCGTTTTTTAGATCTTTAGGTTCCATTTACATAATTTTAATACCACAACAACGTGGCGTGTATAATTTCGAATAAACCACGAAAATATATATTACACCATAAATAGTCAAGATTTTTTATTAAAATCTGAAATTTATGGTATTTATCGAACATTTTATAAACATTGCAACGTTCGTATTATCTCTGAAGCCGTGTTGCAAGTCTATGGAAATAATATTAATATTATATTGTTCCGGTTGCAGTGTATAATAATATGTATGTACCATTCGGTTATGTGTACTAAAATTTTCTTCTCAATCATAACCAAGACAACAAAAACCTTTAAAATCACTAAGATAAAATTTTATTGATTTTTCAAAAAAAGATACAGAAAAATTTTGTTATTACAAACAGTACGGCTATACTTGTATTATGTGTGTTTTATGTTAATAACATCGTAAAATTTTAACCTTAATTACAGCCTGTTTAAATTATATGTTCCATGAAAAAATGTATTGCTATTTTATTTGTTTCTGTTTTAGTATCCTGTAATACTTCGACTAAACAAACAGAATTTGATGCAACTAAAATTATTTTTAGCCTGAATGCAAATAACCTGGTAGATTATGCAGCAGTATCGCCTGTAATTGATTCGGTTGTTTTTATTCCTCTGAAACATCCTTCAAGTGAATCTTTTATAGGGCAGATCGACAAAATTGTTATTACTGAAAACCATATTGCCATTATGGATGTAAGATACAAGAAATTAAATTTATATAATACCAATGGCGAATATCTTACAGGCATTGGCGGGGCAGGTAACGGCCCGCATGAATATATAGGATTAAGTGATTTTCAAATACATAACGACACGGTATATTTATTAGATAATAGAAAATCCAAAATTATGGCTTACAGTACAGATAATCAATTCTTGTTTCAAAAAGAATTGCCTTTTCAGGCCGACATTTTTACCGTATTGGATAATTCGCTATGGCTTTGGGGGCTTGCTTCATATAATACAGGACAATACCAAAATGCACAGCTTATTTTAACAGATAAAAATTATAACCTGCTTGAACAATATGCAAAGTATGATGAAGAAAAAATAGACCCGAATTATGAGATGACTTATTATTTTATACAAACAGATAAGATGCCGGTATATCATCGGGGTTTGGACAACAATGTCTATTTCTTTGAAAGCAACGGCACTTTGTCAGAATGTATATATTTTGATTTTAAAGAATATAATGTAACAGGCGAATATCTCAAGAATACCGCTAAATTAATTGGAAGTAACAGAAATTATTGTTTTTTAGCCACTACACCTCTTTTAACTGCCACTCATATCATGGGAATATTAAATTTGAATGGCGAACTATATTCGTTTGTTATGGAAAAAACTACCGGTAAAACGGCTATAAACGGTCTGCGTAATTATAATCCATTGCAGTTAAGCTTACCTGTTTCTTTAAATAATGGTACTGTTGTTAGCTATTTCAATAGCATCCTATTTCCTTCATACGGGTCTGTTGATTTTCTTGACAATACCGTAGAAGCATGCCTTGACGGAGGTGATTATGTTTTAATCAGGTATTATCTTGCCCAGCCTTTTTTCTAAATTT
>JAITWJ010000130.1 GCA_031285325.1 Bacteroidales bacterium | reverse complement strand
CAATTATTAATTATGAATTGTCAACTGTCAATTAATTACGTATCTTCGCAGGGTTTTTCATGGAGAAACATTTATTATTTGGTTAGCGTTGGTGTCCGGGTACATGGTTTCCGGCGCCGGCGCTATTTTTTTGGGTACATTCAATAAAAATAACCGGCAAATAATTTGGAAATACAAAAACACACATGTACATTTACGGTGTGTAGACTGAATAATTAATTGTTATCATTAGCGTTGGTGTCCGGTACAACATAGTCTGTCCGGCGCCGGCGCTAATTTCTTTTGCACAACTCTCTGCGCAAGCAATTATTGTAAACTGTCAACTGTCAATTGTGAATTGCGACTTAACGACTGCTTACTGTTCTGTTTTCTGAAAAATACGAGTAATGCCGTAACAAAAATAAAACTTATAACGGTGAGGTAATAAGTGTTGTGGGTTGAACCTATTTCTTCAATATACGGGCTTAGTTTGTGTTGATTTATGTAAAACGCGGCAACAATGGCAATGCCATTATTTATAAAATGGGCTATTACAGGTATCCATAGCGAACCGCTCCAAACTAACAGGTAACCAAACAAAGCTCCAAGCAGCATTCGAGGAACAAAACCATAAAACTGCATGTGCATGGCGCTGAAAAGTATGGCCGAAATCCATATTCCCCAATTAACATTTCGTGTTATTCGAGTAAAAATACGCTGAATAATGCCTCTGAAAAGAAATTCTTCGCCAAATGCAGGTAGAACCGCAATCATGAATAAATTTAATAACAGCCCTCTGTATGTTTTTACATCTAAAAATGCTTCTGTAAGTTTTGTTGCTTTTTCTTCGGAAGCTTTCATCCATTGTTCAACACCACTCATCCAGTCGGGTAAATCCATACCGGCATTTAATTCTCCAATAAAATTAATCAGCGGCGAGGCTGAAACCATTAGCACTGCTACAATACAAACGGATGACGCAATAATTGTTTTGTTGAGGTACAGGTATTCTATGAAATTTCCATAAAACAACCATCCTAAAATTATTGGCGGTACAATAAAGAGGCCAAACGACTGAACAATTTGAAAGTATTTCAGCATGTTAATAACGGCGGGGTCATCAAACCCTGTTACAAAAGGAACATTCATTACCGTTTCCATGCCAAATATGGGGATGGCAACTATTAATGATACTGTCATAAACAGTAAAAAACATACAATAACAACAAAAGCTGATAATATAAGCTGTTGTAAAGGTTTCATTTCGCGAAAAACAGTAAAAGCCATTTAAAAAAGTTTTATGCCAAATATAATTCTTTGAGTATTTTTCCGGTTACTGAAAGTATTTTCTGCAAAGTTGCCGTGCAGGTTTACAGTTCTTTTATTTTTATATTTCTGAACACAACTCCGCCTCCATGGTCTTGTAATCCGATGTGTCCTGATTTTCCTTCTCCAAAATAAGGAAATTCTGCCCATTCGCCCAATTGTTTGGCAGCTTTCCATTCGTCGCCCCACAATGTATAGCTGAGTACATTTTTGCCGTTCAGCCAGTGTTCAACATAACTGTTATTTACTATCAAACGCGAATTGTTCCAACTGCCTGCTGGTTTTGCAGTAAAATGCACCGGAGGAAACATGCCGTAATTAGCGCCCGATTTATGTTTTCCGCCTAACGGTTCGGCCCATCCCGAATCGTCAATCAACTGGTATTCCTGTCCGGTTTCGTTCACTGCATCTGTTATTCCTTCTTCAACATTGAAGAAAATACCCGAATGGCTTTGCGGTTCAACTTTCCATTCAATGTGCAGTTCAAAATCGGTGTATTGTTTTTTTGTAATTATATCTCCTCCATAATACGAATTTGCACCTGAATTGTGCAACTCGCCATTTACAGCTTTCCAACCAACAACATCGCCACCGTTAAACATTTTCCACTTCTCAACCGATTTACCGTCGAAAAGCAATTCCCACCCTCTGGCAATTTCTCTGTCTGAAAGGGTATTATTTTGCGTACCACACGATACGGCAAAAATAGAGAATAACAATACCTGAACAGAAATAAAAATTTTCATAGTTAAATTATTCGGGTTAAAAATATAAATTCGTTTTATATTTTATCTCTTTAATACGATATTTCAAATGTATAAGAAAAAACTTGTCGGTTCAGGCTTAATTTTTAATTATTTTTTTAACACTTGTTTTTCTATTGTGTTGAAAAATGTAATTTTGATTTTTTACTATAGAATTACAATAACATTTAATATTTGAAAAATGGAAAAATTTTGGCTATTAATTTTAACTGTGGCTCTGTTTTCATGCTCTCAGCAGCAGCCCAGACAACCCGTACTTGTAGATGAAACAAAATTCATTACCGAACACGACGGGAAACAAATTGCACTGTACACACTTAAAAACAACAACGGATTAACAGTTCAAATAACAAATTTCGGAGCGAAAGTGGTAAGCCTTTATACACCCGATAAAAATGGTGATTTTGACGATATTGTTACAGGATTCGGCTCTATTGATGAATATTTTAACACAAAAGAAACTTATTTTGGAGCAACTATCGGCCGTTATGGAAACCGTATTGGCGGTGCACAGTTTACACTTAACGATACAGTTTACAATTTTGCGAAAAATGATGGCGAAAATACTTTGCACGGTGGTGTAAAAGGATTTAATTCGGTTGTTTGGGATGCAAATAAAATTAACGACAACACCATTGAACTTACTTACTTGTCGCCCGATATGGAAGAAGGTTATCCGGGTAATCTGAGTGTAAGACTTATTTACACACTTACAAACAATAACGAATTGAAGATTGAATATTTTGCCATAACCGACAAACCTACACATGTAAACCTTACCCACCACTCGTACTTCAACTTACAGGGCGATGGCAGTGGCGATGTAAAAAATCATATTTTACAAATTAATGCTGATTCTTATACACCTGTAAACAATGGCCTAATACCAACCGGAGAAATAGTTGCAGTGGCAGGAACACCTATGGATTTCAGAACACCAACTCCAATAGGTGCTAATATAAACAACGATTTCGAACAATTAAAAATTGGCAGTGGTTACGATCATAACTGGGTTTTGGCAGATAATGCGAAAAACGGGCTTAATTACGCAGCCAAAGTAGTAGAACCAACAACCGGAAGAACTCTTGAAGTTTATACCAACGAACCGGGACTTCAGTTTTATGGCGGGAATTTCTTAGACGGAACAGTTATCGGGAAAGGTGGCAAAGCATACGCTTTCCGTTCATCGTTCTGCCTCGAAACACAGCATTTCCCCGACAGTCCTAATAAACCGGAATTTCCTTCAACCCTGCTTGAACCCGGAGATGAGTATTATTCTTTCTGTATTTACAATTTTGGTGTGGAAGAATAATTTTTGTCGTAATTTAACAATATCAGCACAATAACTTGCTGCACAAAACACAAAACTTCGCTTTTGTGTTTTGTTGTTAATAAAATACAATGGCGGTTGATATTGTTGTACATAGTTAGATAATAGTATATGTGCCAAATTTTTAAACATCTTTCTCTTAAATGTTTTTTTTACTAAAAAAATAAATATGCATAGCGTTTTATTCTGGATTATTATTGTAATACTCGTTGCCGATTTCTTGTTTGAGAAATACCTCGATTACTTGAATACCACTACCATGAGAGAAACCATCCCTGATGAAGTAAAGGGTATATACGATTCTGATGAATACAAAAAACAACAAGCCTACCAGCGCGAAAATAACAGGTTTGGTTTAATTTCAGGCAGTTTTAGTTTCGTAGTAACAATGGTTATGTTTCTTTTTTTTGGATTTGCTTTTGTGAACAATATCGTATATGGGTTTACAAGTAATGCAATTCTGTCGGCAATTTTTTTCTTTGGTATAATTATGTTTGCATCCGATTTATTAAGTATCCCATTTTCGGTATATGACACTTTCGTAATAGAAAATAAATATGGCTTTAATAAAACTACACCTAAAACTTTTATTCTCGACACTTTAAAAGGTTGGGTTATTAGCGCTATTATTGGTGGAGGATTACTTGCACTTATTATATTGGTTTATCAGAAAACACAGGAAATGTTCTGGATTTACGCTTGGATACTTATTTCTGCCTTTTCTATTTTTATGGCAATGTTTTATTCCAATATTATTGTACCTCTTTTCAATAAACAAACTCCTCTCGAAGATGGTGTATTGCGCAGTGCAATTCAGCAGTTTTCAGAAAAAGTCGGGTTTAAACTCGACAATATTTTTGTTATAAATGGTTCGAAACGCTCTACAAAAGCAAATGCTTATTTTACCGGATTAGGCGCCAAAAAACGTATCGTATTATACGACACACTCGTTAATAACATGGAAACAGAGGAGATAGTGGCAGTGCTGGCTCACGAAATTGGGCATTACAAAAATAAACATGTGGTTCAGTCTTTACTGATTTCATTGTTGCACACAGGTATTGTTCTTTTTGTATTTTCATTACTTGTTAGCAATAAAACATTAAGCATGGCGCTCGGTGTAGAAGAGCCTAATTTTCATATCGGATTGGTGGCTTTTGGTATTTTATATTCGCCTGTTTCTTTTGTGCTGGGAATATTTATGAATATTCTTTCACGAGGAAACGAATACCAGGCCGATGCTTTTGCCGCCCAAAATTATAATGCCGATGCATTGGCTTCGGCGTTGAAAAAATTATCAGTTAAAAATCTGAGTAATTTAACACCGCATCCGCTATATGTATTTTTCCATTACTCGCATCCTACGTTGTTGCAGCGTTTGGCACATTTAAAAAACAAAGGCATTTAAACAGCATTAATTTGTATCTATAAACCGTTTTATTTATGGTTTAATTCGTACCGGCAGTAAAATCTACTCCGCCGGAATGAAATTATGCAAGCGTACCGGAGCAGTCTAAAAAACGTATATACATTTTCCAAAACGACACGTGTCTTTTCCACAAACGGTGCGTATCGTTTTTAGAAAGTAATACGGATGAAATAAAAACCGTACCTTTGTAAAAAAATAATTTTCCCAATGAAAAAAATCCTCTTATTCACTCTCCTTGCAATCATCGCTGGAGGGTGCAAAAGCAAAAACAGCCATACAGCAGAACAAATACTGAAGGAATTTTATACACAGTACATTACTGCTTGCGATGACATGTCGGATAATACCGCGATAAAAGAGAACTTTTTGACCAGAGAGTTGATAACAAAATTAGCGGAGGCGAAGTTGGACTTTGACCCATTGCTCAATGCGCAGGACTGCGACAAGGCGTGGGTTGAAACGCTCGAAATCAATCCCGTTTCAGGTCAGGGAATGGATAACGCTTACCGCATTTGTTATGACGGGGGAGATGCGATTTGTCTTACGCTGTTCCTTGTCCAGCGTAGCGGCAAATGGCTGATTAATGATATTGAGGGGCTTTCGGATAATAACCTTGAAGAAGCGCAACATGACAACTCCGAGCAAAAGTATTTGATAACAGACCATGCTATTGATATGTTTTTAATCGGAGGGGAAATTCCGCATTATTCAGACAGGTACTCGATAACTAAAACTATTGAAACAAGAACGGAAGAAGGAGAAGAATTTGAGATACCTGTATATACTGTTTCCGAAAATGGGCAGAATCTATTAAACATTAAGACCGAATACGACTACAACACGGAACAATTCTCAGAAAAGGTTGGAAGTATCTACATACTGAGTGATAAGTTCAAGACTGCTGAAAATATAGGACTTCATTCCACCATTGAGGAATTTATGGAAGCATATCCCGATTTTACAATTTGGTACTCTTACATTAACCGTTGGTACGTTATTGAAACCAAACAATTTGATTTTATTCAGTTTTTCCTTGACGGGAATGACTTTATAGAAGAGGGAGGGCCGAAATTCGAGAGCGACAGGGAAATTCTACAACCTTCCGAATTTAAAAAAGGCTCAACCATAAAAGCAATAAGAATATGGGGTTAATCGAAATAAACTGCACAATGAAAAACGTATAATCCTTTGTTCAAAATGTATATACCTTTTTCTGCAGAGGTACGGACGTTTTCCGGAAAGCAATAACGAAATAAAAATTGTAATTTTGCAGCGAAAAAATAATTAGAAAATGCACCCGCAAAACGAAATCATACTTTACAAGCCGAATGACATTGTTCAGTTGGAAGTACGCCTCGAAAACG
>JAITWJ010000083.1 GCA_031285325.1 Bacteroidales bacterium | reverse complement strand
TTAATAATAAACAGCGGCCGGCGGGTAATTGTTATTCACCCCCGAATCCCCCGAAGAGTACTTTCCCGCTCAACTGCTCCACCCTTTAGTGGGCGGGGTAACTGTCAATTATCAATTGTTAATTGTCAATTATCATAATCAGCCCGTTTTTATGTTAATGTTGCAAAAAAATAAGTAACTTTGCAAGCGGTTTTAAAAATCGAAATATGAGCGAAATTAAATTAAACACTATTAACGAAGCAATAAAAGCCATTCAAAACGGCGAGTTAATTATAGTGGTAGATGATGAAGACCGTGAAAATGAAGGAGACTTTATCATCGCCTCCGAAAAAATAACCCCCGAAACCATAAACTTCATGACCATACACGGCCGCGGGCTTATCTGCGTGGCTTTAACCGAAAAACGCTGCGAAGAACTGGAACTTAATTTAATGGTCGGAAAAAATACCTCCTCCAACGAAACTCAATTCACGGTTTCGGTCGATGCCATACACCCCGAAACAACAACCGGTATTTCGGCAAAAGACAGGGCAATTACCATAAAAATGCTAGTCGATGAAAAAACCAGGCCCGAAGATTTAGGCCGCCCCGGCCATATATTTCCGTTAAAAGCAAAAGAACGCGGAGTATTGCGAAGAAGCGGGCATACCGAAGCAGCAGTAGATATAACCAGGCTGGCAGGACTGTACCCATCAGGCGTTTTAGTCGAAATAATGAACGAAGACGGCTCAATGGCACGTTTGCCCGAACTGTCGAAAATAGCAGAGAAATTCGACATTAAACTAATCTCAATAAAAGATCTTATTTCATTCCTGCTGCAAACAAACAGTTTGATCGAAAGAGGCGAAGAAGTTATGCTCCCTACCAAGTTTGGCGACTTTAAAATTATACCATACCGTCAGAAATCGAACGGAACCGAGCATGTTGCACTTATAAAAGGAACATGGGAAAACGGCGAACCAATTCTAACACGGGTTCATTCATCATGCGTAACCGGCGATATTTTTGGGTCATTACGCTGCGAATGCGGCGACCAGTTACACAAATCGATGGAAATGATAGAACAAGAAGGGAAAGGCATTATCGTTTACATTATGCAGGAAGGCCGCGGTATTGGATTGATAAATAAAATTGCAGCCTATAAATTGCAGGACCAGGGCTTAGATACAGTCGAAGCCAACATACATCTCGGTTTTAATGCCGATGAGCGCGATTATGGCGTTGGAGCGCAGATTCTCAGAGATATGGGTGTAACAAAAATGAAATTGCTAACCAATAACCCCGTAAAAAGAGTCGGCCTTGAAGGCTTTGGGTTAGAAGTTGTAAAAGTCGTCCCCCTTGAAATTGAACCCAATAAATTCAATAAACAATACCTGAAAACAAAACGCGACAGAATGGGGCACCAATTGCGCAATTTTAACTACGATTAAACAAATCTTTTATTTTCTTGAAAATTTAAAGCTTAAAATTTATAAAAATTTCTACCTTTGATAAATCAGATAAAAACAAAACAATATGAATGGAAAAACTAAAGCAATTGTAGCACACATAACTCTTATAGGCTGGATAATTGCACTGATATTAAACAATGGAGAAAAAGATGAATTTGCAAGTTATTATATCAGGCAAGTACTTGGTATAATGTTATTGGGCACAATATTGAGTGTCATCCCGTATATAGATACAGCCGGAGTTATAATTAGTTTTATTTTATGGCTGTTAAGTTTACTGGGGGCAATACAGGAAGAAGAAAAAGAAACGCCTGTTGTTGGTAAATATTTTCAAGAATGGTTTAAGGGTGTGTAGTAAATTTTTATAACTTATTCCTTTTGAAAGCAATATTATGGAAAATTTTATTGTATCAGCACGAAAATACAGGCCAGATTCATTCAGTACGGTTGTTGCCCAGGCATCAATTACCAACACGCTGAAGAATGCAATTAAAAGCAATCAGTTGGCGCATGCCTACCTGTTTTGCGGGCCGCGCGGCGTAGGAAAAACAACATGTGCGCGTATTTTTGCGAAAATAATAAACTGCACAAATAACACCCATAATACAGAAGCATGTAACGAGTGCGATTCATGTAAAGCCTTTAATACCAATCGCTCGTTTAACATTCACGAATTGGATGCAGCTTCAAACAATTCAGTTGACGATATCCGTAATCTTATCGATCAGGTTCGTATCCCCCCGCAAATGGGGAAATACAGCGTATATATAATTGATGAAGTTCACATGCTTTCGCAGCAGGCATTTAATGCTTTCCTGAAAACGCTCGAAGAACCTCCAAAGCATGCCATATTTATTTTGGCAACTACCGAAAAACACAAGATTATTGCAACCATTTTGTCGCGCTGCCAGATTTTCGATTTCAACCGCATCAGAGTTGAAGATATAACCAATCATTTAGAATTTGTTGCAAAAAATGAAAACATTGAAGCAGAACAGGAAGGACTAAATGTTATTGCGCAAAAAGCTGATGGAGCCATGCGGGATGCCTTATCTATTTTCGACCAGATAGTCAGTTTCTCAGGAGGAAAAATAACTTATCGCAATGTTATTGCAAATCTTAATGTTCTTGACTATGACTACTATTTCCGGATGGTTGACCAATTTTTAAAAAATGAGGTCGCAGATACTTTGCTTACTTTTAATGATATCTTAAACAGTGGTTTCGATGGGCATAACTTCATAACCGGTTTAAGCAGCCACTTGCGTGATCTTTTGGTTTGTAAAGATGCGGTTACAGTGCAATTACTTGAAGTTGGCAGTGAAATAAAAGAACGCTATAAAGCTCAGGCGCAAAGTTGTTCAGGCGAATTTTTACTTGATGCCCTGCAAATAAGCAATGAATGCGATATTAAGTATAAAACCAGCCAAAACAAACGATTATTGGTAGAAATTGCATTGATACGGATAGCTCAGCTAACCTTAAAAAAAAAATAGTTGACCCTACACAATTGGGCGATACTATAGAACCTGTTTTTAACAATATTCCTGAAACTCCTCAAAAAATCCTTGAAACTCCTCAAAAACAAGTTCAACCGCCAAAACTTACCAAACTTACAAAACTTGGAGGGCCGTCAATTAAAGATGCCTTAAGTGGAAATTTTAATGAACCTGAACTGCTTTTGGCTAAAGAGCAATACCTTGAATATAATTATTTTGATAAATTGGAACCTTTTTCTGCTGATGATTTGAAAGCAAAATGGGAGCTTTTTTTGACTCGCCTTACAGAACGTCCAAGCATAAAATCATCACTTTCAAATTTGCCACAAATTACTGACGACTATACGCTTGTACTTGAAATAAACAACCGTATTCAAGAGGATTTAATAAATACCATAAAACCCGAATTAACATCATGGTTGCGGGCAGAATTAAAAAATTCTAAAATTCAGATTATTACAAAAATTACAGAAACCGTAAAAGAAAGAGTAATTTATACCGACTCTGAGAAATTTGATGAAATGATAAAAAGAAATCCCCATTTAACTGTTTTAAAACAGAAATTTAATCTCAGTTTTGGGCATTAATTGAGTTGTTAAATCCAATTTAAGTTTTGAGCTTTAGAAGTTCTTAAAAATATAGTTTCGAGTATTGAATGTAACGACTTATCAGAAAAATAATAGCACTGTCATTGATTTTTGAGAATACTTTTTAACTTTACAGCAGGTATAACAATATTAACAATACAGGTACCATTATTCAACTAATTAACTTTTATACAACTTTTAATGATTTGGAACGAAACTATGGAATGTATGGACAGGGAGCAGATGGCCAACATTCAAGGAGAAAGGCTTAAAGAAACGGTGAGCCGTGTGTATCATAACGTTCCCTTTTACAGGAAAAAAATGCAAGAAATGGGGATCGAACCGGGTGACATCAACGGTATAGAAGACATTACAAAACTCCCATTCACGACTAAGCAAGACCTCCGTGAAAATTATCCCTACGGAATGTTTGCCGTGCCGAAAAGTGAAATCATAAGACTGCATGCTTCCTCAGGAACAACAGGTAAACCTACCGTAATAGGCCATACTAGAAAAGATATAGACATGTTTGCCGAGAATGTTGCCAGGGCAATCTGTGCTGCAGAAGGTACCAGAGACGATATTGTTCAGGTCGCTTACGGTTACGGGCTTTTTACAGGTGGACTTGGGCTTCATTGTGGAGCCGAAAAATTAGGTGCTACCGTGGTGCCTATATCCGGAGGGAACACAGAAAAACAAATTACGCTCATGATGGATTTTGGCAGTACCATTTTGGCGTGTACACCGTCGTATGCACTTCATGTTGGTGAATCGCTTTACGAAAAAGGAATCAAGGGAAACGATACGCCCCTGCGTATAGGTATATTCGGAGCTGAGCCTTGGACTGATAATATGCGTGCTAAAATAGAGGAAAAACTCGGAATAAAGGCACATAACATATACGGATTATCAGAAATAATGGGGCCGGGTGTATCATGTACATGCGAAAAAAGAGATGGTATGCACATAGCCGAAGACCATTTTTATCCAGAAATAATAGACCCCGACACGCTAAAAAGGCTGAATGCCGGAGACACGGGGGAACTCGTTTTTACACACATAACTAAGGAAGCCATGCCATTGTTGAGGTACAGGACAAGAGATATCTCCTCACTTAACTACGACAAGTGCGATTGCGGAAGAACTAATGTTAGAATGGCTAACGTACACGGCCGTTCCGACGACATGTTGATAATAAGAGGTGTGAATGTATTTCCATCGCAGATTGAAAACGTACTTCTTGAAATGAGCGAAATAGAACCTCATTATATGCTTATTGTAGAACGCGAAGGTACTCTTGATGTGCTAAGACTTATGGTTGAAGTACAGGAACAGTTTTTTTCCGACGAAATAAGAGAATTGGAAACTTTGAAAAAGAAAATAAAAAATAAAATTCAAAGTGTTTTAGGTATTTCAGTTGATGTGAAATTAGTTGAACCAAAAACAATTGAACGTACAGAAGGTAAAGCAAAACGTGTTATCGACAAACGTAAAAATTAAAAAAATGATTATAAAACAAATTTCCGTATTCCTCGAAAACAAATCGGGAAGACTAAGTGAAGTAACCGAGATATTGGGCAATGCCGGTATTAACATTTCAGCATTTACTATTGCCGATACTTCCGATTTTGGTATTCTTCGCCTTATTGTTTCCGATCCAGATAAAGCCTGCGATGTATTAAAACAAAATGCTTTTTCAGTTCAAATAACCAATGTATTACTTGCTAAAACCCCTAATAAACCAGGCAGTTTAACACGTTTGTTGAAAATTATTACAGAGGGTGGTTCGTTTATCGAATATATGTACGCCTTTTCTGTGGAAAATAACGCGGCAATTATTGTAATAAGGCCAACCGATATTAACAAATGCATGCAAATTATTTTAGAACATAAAAATGATTTTATGCTTATAGACAAACACTATCAGTTTTAAAAGTTAAGTTACTTAGCGGCGTATTACTCATTACCCTATTATTTTGGGATAATTTGTATATTTGGACTTGTTAAAATTAAGTTGAATGAAGCGAATAGCAATACAGGGAATCGCCGGATCTTTTCACGAAGATGCTGCAAAAAAATACTTTGGCAACGAAAAAATTGAAATAATTGAATGCCGGTCATTTCAAAACGTTTGTGAGTTAATTGACACAGATAAGGTAGATATTGCTGTGATGGCTATTGAAAACTCAATCGCAGGAAGTTTGTTGCAAAATTATTCCCTTATTAGAAATTATCATCTTCGTATCATAGGCGAAATTTATATACATATTCAAATGAATCTTATGGTTTTGCCTGGTGTAAAACAAAAAGATATTAAAGAAATATATTCGCATCCTGTTTCATTTTTGCAGTGCAATGAATATCTTGAAAAATATTTTCCTGGAATTGAACGTAAAGAACTGGGCGATAATGCAAAAGTGGCCAAAATTATTAGCGATGAAAAAATAAATTATGCTGCGGCAATCAGTAATTTACGTTCGGCTGAATTATATGGCTTGCATGTAATTGATAAAGGAATTGAAACTATTAAAAAGAATTATACCCGTTTTTGGATTCTGTCTAAACATGCCAATTCAACGGCAGGTACCAACAAGGCTTCAATTTGTTTCGAAGTCGGCCATTTTTATGGTGCGCTTGCACATGTGCTCAATATTTTTGCAGAATACAAAATAAACCTTAATAAAATTCAGTCTGTACCAATTCTTGGTAAACCAAACGAATATACCATACACGCTGATATTGAGTGGGAAGACTCTGAAAATTACGATAAGGCTATCCACCAGGTATTAAAAAGTACTTCAAGCCTGTCAATTCTTGGCGAATATGTTAGAGGTGAAGTGCAAATGTCAGTCAATAAAAATTAAACATAAATCCCTGGCGTAAATGAAAAAAACAGAAACATTTTTTAGTTCAAAAAAAAATGCAGTAAGCCGTATAACTTTGATATATCTTATTTTGAGTTTTGTGGTTTTTTTCAGTTTCGTAATTGGTTATTGGCAAAAGGACAAGCGATTATTCTTTTATAAATAGTACCGTTTATGTTAAACTCTCCTTTAAATAAAAAAATTGTAAACCAAAAAATTAAACAACTTCGTATTCCGGAAGTTGGTAAAGCATCGATACGCGAAATTGTTGCATTGATTAATTTAATAGAAGAAGAAACCGGTGTAAAATTCGTCCGCATGGAAATGGGTGTGCCGGGTCTTCCTCCGACTGAGATAGGAACACAGGCTGAGATTGAAGCACTCACTAATGGAGTTGCCTCTATTTATCCGATGATTGATGGAATTAGGCCGCTTAAAGAAGAAACAGCCTTGTTTGTGAAGAATTTTATAAACATCAGTGTTAATCCGAAAGGCTGTGTCCCAACTGTGGGTTCAATGCAAGGTACATTTGTTGCTTTCATGGCTGCAGGAAATACCAATGAAAAAAAAGACACTGCTTTATTTATAGATCCCGGTTTCCCTGTTCAGAAACAACAAATGCATGTTTTGGGACTTAAATACGATACTTTCGACATATTCCATTTCAGAGGAGAAAAACTGCACGAAAAATTAGAAGAATTCCTTGCAAAAGGAAACATTCATTCTATTATTTATTCAAACCCTAACAATCCGAGTTGGATATGTTTCACAGAAAACGAACTGAAAATTATTGGTGAATTAGCCAATAAATACGATGTGATAGTAATGGAAGACTTAGCTTATTTTGGTATGGATTTCCGCCGTGATATATCGAATCCGGGTAAACCGCCTTTCCAGCCTTCCGTAGCAAATTACACTGACAATTATATTCTGTTCATTTCAAGTTCAAAAATATTTTCATACGCGGGACAGCGAATAGGAATGATGGTTGTTTCTGAAAAACTTTTCGATCGTGATTATCCAGATTTGCAAAAACGCTTTCAAAGCTCGTCATTTGGTAATACTGTAACTCTGCGTCTGTTGTATTCTATTTCGTCAGGCACGAGCCATTCTTCTCAATGGGCATTGACAGCCATGTTAAAAGCTGCTAACGAAAACCGTTTCAATTTTCTGAAAGAAGTTAAAGAGTATGGCGAAAAAGCAAAAGTGATGAAAAAGCTTTTCCTTGAAAACGGATTCGATATTGTTTATAAACGAGACTTGGATGAAACTATTGCCGATGGTTTCTATTTTACTGTTTCTTACAAGGGCATGACTGGAAATGAATTGGTTAAAAATCTTATATACTATGGTATCAGCGCCATTGCTCTCAATGGTACAGGAAGCCTTGAAGAAGGGATCAGAGCCTGTGTTTCATTTGTACAACGTAGCCAGTTTACTGAACTTGAAAATAGATTGAAAGCTTTCCATGGGCATTTTTCGACTAATATCAATCGATAAAATGGATTAATCACTTCTATTTTTTATGTTTTAAGTTGAATAAGCTGATTTTTACAGTTATTTTTGTGGTGAAAACAGTTTAATTTTTTATTCGAAAATATGATACAATATGGCAAAGATAATAGGCGCTGTCGTAGTTGATGAGGAAAAATGTAAAGGATGTAACGTTTGTGTAAATGAGTGTATACACGATGTTTTGGCTTTACATAAGGAAGTGAACAGTTACGGTTACCATTATTCATACATGAAAAATTCTGATAAGTGTATCGGTTGTGCTAACTGTGGACTAGTTTGTCCGGATACATGTATTACAATTTACAGAGCGAAGGTCTGAGAATTTAAGTTTAGCTTCAATATTTATAGGACAATCATTAAATTGTTGTCCTTTTTTAAATAAAATTAGTTAATTAATAATCAATTATAATTATAAAAGTAATGGGCGAATTAAGGTTAATGAAAGGAAACGAGGTATTGGCCGAGGCTGCCATTCGTTGTGGATGTGACGGTTACTTTGGCTATCCCATTACACCTCAGTCAGAAGTTATGGAAACACTTATGGCCTCTGAACCTTGGAATACAACCGGTATGGTGGTTTTGCAGGCCGAAAGCGAGGTGGCTGTAATTAACATGGTTTACGGTGCTGCAGGCTCAGGGAAAAAAGTAATGGCATCATCATCGGGGCCAGGAATTAGCTTGATGTCGGAAGGTATTTCATATATTGCCGGAGCAGAATTGCCATGTCTTATTGTAAATGTGCAGCGAGGAGGGCCGGGGCTGGGTACCATACAGCCATCGCAAGCCGATTATTTTCAGGCTGTAAAAGGTGGCGGACACGGTGACTATAAAATGATTGTGCTGGCGCCGGCATCGGTACAGGAAATGAATGATTTTGTTGATTTGGGTTTTGAGCTTGCATTTAAATATCGTAATCCGGCTATGATTCTGACTGATGGTGCCATAGGGCAAATGATGGAAAAAGTGGAATTGTCGGATTATAAACCTCGTAATACTGTAGATGAAATTGAAAAAATTGCAGGTAACTGGGCAACAACAGGGAAAAAACCAGGTAATAGGAGAAATGTGGTTACTTCGCTTGAATTAGATTCTGCCAGAATGGAAGAAAACAATTTAAGATTTCAGCAGAAGTATAAAAAAATGGAAGAAGAAGAGTGTCGTTTTGAAGAAATATTATGCAGTGATGCCGAATATGTTATTGTAGCTTATGGAACCTCTTCAAGAGTTTGTCAGAAATCATTGGAAATTGCTCGCTCAAAAGGATTTAAGGTTGGACTTTTAAGGCCAATTACGCTGTTCCCATTCCCCAAAAAAGCCATTGCAAAGCTGGCTGAAAAAGTAAAGGGATTTTTATCGGTTGAAATGAATGCAGGACAAATGATAGAAGATATTAAAATGTCGGTTTATGAAGCCGGAAAAAATGTCAGGATTGAACATTTTGGACGTATGGGAGGAATAATTCCTACTCCCGGCGAAGTTGTTGATGAGTTGGAACAAAAATTTTCATAGTAGGTATTATGGAGTTAATTGATATTATTAAACAGGAAAATATAGTTTACAAAAAATCGAAGGTATTGAATGATGTTGTAATGCATTACTGTCCGGGTTGTTCACACGGAACTGTTCAGAAAGTGATTGCCGAATTAATAGAGGAACTCGACCTTCAGGAAAGAGCAATAGGAGTTGCCCCCGTTGGCTGCTCGGTGTTTATTTATAATTACATAGAAGTTGATTGGCAAGAGGCAGCACATGGAAGGGCACCAGCCGTTGCAACAGGTATTTCTCGTTTGAATCCTGACAAATTTGTTTTTACATATCAGGGAGATGGTGATTTGGCTTCTATAGGTTCAGGGGAAACTCTTCATGCCTGTAACCGTGGCGAGAATATCCTTATAATATTTATTAACAACGGTATTTACGGAATGACTGGTGGCCAAATGGCACCAACCACAATTGAAGGGATGGTTACTTCAACAACTCCATTCGGACGGAATGCCGAGTTAAACGGACATCCCCTTAAGATTACGGAACTTATTGCTAAGCTTCCGGGTACATCATATGTTACAAGACAGTCGGTACATACTGCTGCCGCTGTCAGAAAATGCAAAAAAGCAATCAAAAAGGGTATTCAAAATGTACTGGAAAAAAAAGGGACTTCGTTTGTAGAAGTAGTTTCAACATGTAATTCTGGATGGAAAATGACACCTGTTGCCGCAAATAAATGGATGGAAGAAAATATGTTCCCTTTTTATCCATTGGGCGATTTAAAAGATGACATTAAAGATGAACCCGCTTCGAAAAATTAATATATTGAATTATGACTGAAGAAATTATTATAGCCGGTTTTGGCGGACAAGGTGTGCTTTCTATGGGTAAGATACTTGCTTATTCAGGAATAATGGAAGGCAAGGAAGTAACCTGGTTCCCTTCATACGGACCTGAAATGCGCGGTGGGACAGCAAATGTTACCATAATTGTTAGTGATGTAAAAATAAGTTCGCCCGTTTTACATGAATACGACACAGCCATTATCCTGAATCAGCAAAGTATGGATAAATTCGAGAAAATGATAAAACCTGGTGGTACACTTTTATACGATCCAAATGGAATTATTTACCCGCCAAAACGTAAAGATATTGATATTTATATGGTTGAAGCCACAAAAACATCAGTTGAAATGGGTAACCCGAAAGTTTTCAATATGATTGTCTTAGGTAGTTTTTTGAAAATAAAAACTGTAGTTACCCTTGATAATGTGGAAAAAGGGTTGCAGAAATCATTACCCGAACGTTACCACGATTTAATAAAACTTAATATTGATGCCATAAAAAAAGGACAGGAAATTATTGAAGTTGTTTATTCATGCAGAAATTAATAATATCAATAAATTTTATTACTTTTCGTAAAAATTCATAATTTGTCTCAGGTAAACATGTTACTTTATATTTTATGCAAAATAGGGTTGTTATAATAACAGGGGCTTCTTCAGGTATAGGGAAGGCATTAGCTGAGAAGTACGCTTCTGAACACTGCAGGCTTGTTTTGGCAGCCAGGAGAATAGAACGGTTACGCTTGCTTGAAGAAAAATTTAATAATACGGAAATATTGTCGGTAAAAACAGATGTAACCGTTAAAGAAGATTGTAAAAGACTGATTGAACAAGCGGTGGAAAGGTTTGGCAAAATAGATGTACTTATTAATAATGCGGGTATTTCGATGCGTGCTGTTTTTGAAAATGTAGAACTTTCAGTTCTACATCGTATGATGGATGTGAACTACTGGGGGACTGTGTATTGCTCGAAATATGCGTTGCCTTACTTACTCGAAAGTAAGGGTTCGTTAGTAGGAGTTATTTCAATTGGTGGTTATGTTGGATTGCCTGGCCGTACTGGGTATTCGGCGTCAAAGTTTGCTGTGAGGGGGTTTTTAGACACCGTACGTACTGAAAATCTTAAAACAGGCCTGCATGTTTTGGTAGCTGCACCCGGTTTTACAGCTTCTGAAATAAGGATGAATGCACTCACAGCAAAAGGAAGTATTCAGGGCGAAACTCCACGAAATGAAGGTAGAATGATGTCGTCAGAAGAAGTAGCTGAAAAAATTTACGATGCTATAAAAAAACGTAGGCGCAAACTAATTCTAAATTTCATTGAGGGTAAACTCACTGTATTTATATCGAAAATATGGGCGCGACTGGCAGAGGCAGTGGTATATAAAATATTTGCCAAAGAATCCAACTCACCGCTACGATAAAATTTTAATGTAAATTATTCTGAATAGCGGCTGATACATAATTTATAAAAATTATGTAAAAAAATGAAATAGTGGTTGTTGATATAATAAATATCGTAAATGAATATTTACATGTTTGGTATATAAACTTGTTTTAGTACATTTGTTTTAAGCTATATTATTTGATGATATGATTGTAACTTGTTTAAAATAAATTAGGGTTGTTAGCTCAGTTGGTTTAGAGCATTACCTTGACAGGGTAGGGGTCATTGGTTCGAGTCCAATACAACCCACAAAAATTGAAAATCAATTATTTAGCTTGTCAGATGACAGGCTTTTTTTGTTCTTAAAACACTTGTTTTTGTG
>JAITWJ010000078.1 GCA_031285325.1 Bacteroidales bacterium | reverse complement strand
ACCATTTTCTGCATCGCCGTTAGCTGTTTGGATAGCAATTCCTTGATCTCCTCGAACATCGTATAAACGGTCGAAGTGTCCATTGTTTCGTTCTTTTGAGTACTCATAATAGTTTGATTTCTAATGATTATAATTATGTTTACGAAATTGATTGACCTCGTTTCTTTTTCTTGCGAGGCTTTTTTCTGGGTGCGCTATCGGGGGTTTCACCCAGACTTGGCGTAATATTGAACCCACTGAAAATATTCCCGCCTGAATGGGTCGTGCTATAGCTCGACTCTGGGCGATGCTCATAGTCTGGCGGAGGCGACGGAATGAGAGTCTGTATCGGAGCCTCTCCGTTCTTCAGTGTTCTACTTTTCAGAGCGTAGAACAAAATACTCATCGTTTCATGCTTCATAATTCGATCCTTTTAATGGTTACAAAACTACTTAATCGAACCCGAAACACGGCTACGCAAAATATTGTACATCAGCGCAAAAGAACCCTATTCGGTTGCTTTTTTCGGATCCCTAAAAAAAGCAACCGAATAAGCAACTGCGGAAGTGCTCCGAACCGCACTTTTTCGCATATCCGGAGAAATGAAAACCCCCGAATAACGTGCGGTATTCGGGGGTTTCGGGATTTTTGCTTCTAAATCTGTGGTGCCTCCAAGAATCGAACTAGGGACACACGGATTTTCAGTCCGTTGCTCTACCAACTGAGCTAAGGCACCATCAATTATCGATTACCGCTGCAAAGGTAATTAATTTTTCAAAACCACAAAAAAATCAATTAAAAAATTCATAATAACAAACTCAATATATTATTAATTCATCGAAAAAATCAAAATACCATGCTTACGTTTGTTTTCCTCTTTCTTTTCTTACTTTTACTGCTTTATATTTTGCAAATGGTTGATATTGATTTTCTGACATATACACTGTCAAATGGAATACGTGTTATTCAACAGCAAACCGATTCGCCCGTAGGCCACCTTGGTATATTAATAAATACAGGCTCACGCGACGAACATGACGATGAACACGGCCTGGCTCATTTTATTGAACATTCGGTTTTTAAAGGGACAAAAAAACGGAAAGCATTTCATGTTTTAAGTCGTATTGAAGATGTTGGCGGCGAGCTAAATGCATATACAACAAAAGAAGAAACTACTCTATATTCAACTTTCCTTACTGAATTTTATGACCGTGCTGCCGAACTTTTAAGTGATATTCTTTTTAATAGTGTTTATCCTGAAAAAGAAATAAACCGTGAAAAAGAAGTAATTATAGAAGAGATTAATTCGTACAAGGATTCGCCTTCCGAATTAATTTTCGATGAATTTGAAGAACTTGTTTTCGATGGACACCCAATTGCCAGAAATATATTAGGTACAGGTAAAAATATTATGAATTTCACTCGTGAATCGATTTTGAAATTCATAGAAAACAATTACCATACCGATCAAATAGTTATTAGTTCGGTTGGAAACATTTCTTTCTCTGCTTTGCTGAAAATTATTCAAAAATATTTTGGGAGCGTAATCGCCAAATACAGGTTAAACGAAAGAGTTCAATTCAATAATTATATCCCGAAACAAAAGTCGTTGCTAAAGGATACATTTCAAACGCATTGTCTGTTGGGAAACATAGCATACGATGCCTCTCACCCTAAACGTATTGTAATGGTTTTGTTGAACAATATACTTGGCGGCCAGTCGATGAATTCACGCTTAAACCTTGCATTACGCGAACGAAAAGGCTTAGCTTATAATATTGAATCGAATTACACTGCTTATTCAGATACAGGATTATTCAATGTTTATTTCGGAACAGATAAGGAAAATTTTGATATGGCTTACGATCTCGTTTTAAAGGAATTCAAATTAATACGTGAGAAAAAATTAGGTTCCATGCAATTAAGCAAAGCAAAAAAACAACTTATTGGGCAAATTGCTATTTCAACCGAGAGCCATGATGATCTGATGCTCACTATCGGGAAAAGTTATCTTTTGTATGATACTGTTGATCCGTTACGTGTTGTTTTCCAGAAAATTGATGCTGTAACTGCCGATGACTTATTCGAGGCAGCAAATGAAATTTTAGACGAAAAAAAATTAAGCCGGCTTATTTATTTTTAAATATGAATAAATTGGAAAAATATATTCTTGAACATATTGATTCTGAAGATGACGTTTTAGAGGAACTTAACAGGGAAACACACCTTAAAGTTCTTGGAACACGCATGCTTTCAGGTCATTTACAAGGACAAGTGCTTACAATGCTTTCCAAAATGATTCAGCCAGATAATATTCTTGAAATAGGTACTTTTACAGGTTATTCGGCAATATGCTTGGCTAAAGGGTTACGTGTAAACGGTAAGTTAGTAACAATTGAAATTGATGACGAGTTTGAAAGTATTGCGCGAAAATATTTCGCAAAATCAGAATTTGGACCAGTGATTACACTTTTAATCGGTTCGGCACAGAAAATTATTCCTTCTCTAAAAATAATATTTGACCTTGTATTTATCGATGGAAACAAAAGAGAATATCTTATTTATTATAATCTGGTGTTCGATAAACTGAAAAGAGGAGGCTTTATTATTGTCGATAATACTCTTTGGAATGGGAAGATTATTGATAACACATGTTCAAACGACAGTCAAACCGCCGGAATCATGGAATTCAATTCTTATATAAAAAACGATAACCGTGTAGAAAAAGTAATTCTCAATATTCGCGATGGGATAACAATTATAAGAAAAAAATAGATTTGAAAAAATTATGAAGGTTCATTTTTTTTACAAAGTTTTACGTGGCTTTCTGAAGGTTTGTAATTGTTTAAAGTATCTATGTTTTCTGTAGAAAATTTTCAGAAAAGCTTGCCTTGTTGGCTTTTGTGCATACAAAAAAAGGCTGTTCTTTACGAGCAGCCTTTTTTATGTAGTTTCTTAAAATCACACGCTTAATGTATAACGGTCGAATTCAGTTACAGTTAATTCTTTATCAACTTGTGATAAAAAATCTCTGATAGATATTTTTCCGTCTTTCACATAAGTTTGATTCAAAAGAGTTGACTCTTGGAAAAATTTCACCAAAGCACCTTGCGCAATTTTATCTAACATAGCTTCTGGTTTACCTTCTTGTCTGTATTTTTCCTTGGCAATATCAAGTTCTTTTGTAATTACTTCGGCAGGCACTGAATTTTTGTCTATGGCAATTGGTGCCATTGCGGCGACTTGCATTGCAACATCTTTAGCTACCTGCATTTCGACTCCTGCTTTATTGAAACCTACAATTGCAGCAAGTTTGTTTCCCGGGTGAATGTATGTAATTACATGTTCAGCATTAATCTTATTGTAGTATGAAAGTTCAATTTTTTCACCAATAATACCAGTTTGTTCTGTAACTTGGGCTTCAATTGTTCTACCATCTAATTGCAATTGTTTAAGTGCATTCAAATCTTCTGCATTGTTTTCTAAAGCAATATTCAGAATACTGTCGGCAAAAGCAATGAAGTTTTCGTTTTTGGCAACAAAATCGGTTTCGCAATTTAAAACAACCATTGCTCCAACTTTATTGGTTCCATTAACTTTTGCAAGAACAACGCCTTCAGAGGCTTCTCTGTCGGCACGTTTATTAGCAACCAATTTTCCTCTTTCTCTAATAATTTCGAGAGCTCTGTCAAAATTTCCTTCGGCTTCTGTGAGGGCATTTTTACAATCCATCATCCCTGCGCCAGTTACTTTGCGTAACTTAACTACATCGGCTGTTGTAAAAGACATATAATTTCTTTTAAAATAGTTTTATTAAATTGAATAACCTAATCTATGGAATCTTCGTCATCCACATTATTAGTATTGATGTCTGTCTGCACATCTTCCTCTATATCATCTTCAAGACTTCTTCTCTTCTTTTTCTTGCTTTTCGTTTTTGTTGGAGCCGAAACTTCAGCGTCTTCTTTGTTTTGCTCGTTTCTTCTTTCGTTGAGTCCTTCTCTAATGGCATCAACCATAGTACCTACAATCAATTTTATTGACTGCGAAGCATCATCGTTTGCCGGTATTACGAAATCAATCCCATCAGGATTAGAGTTGGTATCAACAATAGCAAATATGGGTATATCGAGGCGCCGAGCTTCACGTACTGCAATTTTTTCTTTTAAAACATCAACTACAAATAAAGCGGCTGGCAAACGTGTAAGGTCAGCAATGCTACCCAATATTTTTTCGAGTTTGGCCCTCTGCCTTGTTATCTGCAGTTTTTCTCTTTTCGACAGGTTATCCCAACTTGAATCTTTGGTCATTTTGTCGATAGACATCATCTTTTTTACGGCTTTCCTTATGGTTGGAAAGTTGGTAAGCATTCCACCCGGCCAACGTTCGGTAACGTATGGCATTTCAACACTTTTTACCAATTCGGCAACCAAATCTTTGGCCTGCTTTTTAGTAGCAACGAATAATATTTTACGTCCTGATTTTGCAATTTGTTTTATCCCTTTTGCGGCGTCATCAATCTTAACAATAGTCTTTTGAAGATCGATGATGTGAATACCGTTTTTTTCCATGAAGATATAAGGCTCCATGTTCGGATTCCACTTTCTTTTAAGGTGCCCAAAATGTGCACCTGCATCTAATAATTCCTGAAAATTTGTTCTTGGCATCTGTTTACTTTTTATTTATGTTCTAAAAGCAACCGCTGAGTAGTCTATCATAAGCAGACAGAATCTCAACCGTTTTAGATCCATGTAATAATAATTAATATTAACGTTTCGAAAACTGGAAGCGTTTCCTTGCTTTAGGCCGACCGGGTTTTTTGCGTTCAACTTCGCGCGGATCTCTCGTTAGAAAACCTTCCTGTTTTAAGACTTTTTTTACCTGTTCATCTATTTCAACCAAAGCGCGTGAAATAGCCAACCTTAAAGCTTCAGCTTGACCTTTTTGGCCACCTCCGTCGAGGTTTACTTTGATGTCGTATTTCTCGGCGGCATCAAGCTGATTAAGAGGCTGTAAAACAATGTACTGTAGGGCTAAAGTGGGAAAATATTCCCTAAAATCTCTTTTATTTACAGTAATATTACCTTTACCTTCGTTAAGGTAAATACGGGCTACTGCCGCTTTTCTACGTCCTATGGTATTTACTATTTCCATTTATTTAATCGAGTTTAAGTCAATTACTTTGGGTTTTTGTGCCTCATATTTATGTTCTGAGCCAATTACAACATGCAAATTCCCGTAAATTTTACGTCCTAATTTGTTTTTTGGCAACATTCCTTTTACAGCTTTTTCGACAAGCCTTTCAGGATATTTTGCCAGGATTTCTCTTGGTGTTTGTGTACGCTGTCCTCCGGGGTAACCTGAGTGGCGTACATAAATTTTATCGGTCATTTTATTTCCGGTAAATAATACTTTCTCTGCATTAATTACAACTACATTATCACCGCAATCAACGTGAGGGGTAAATTCCGGTTTGTACTTACCTCTGAGAAGCTTGGCTACTTTGCTTGCAAGTCTTCCCAAAATCATGTTTTCAGCATCAACAACAACCCATTCTTTGTTAACTGTGGCTTTGTTAGCCGAAATTGTTTTATAACTCAGTGTATCCACTTTGTCTTATTTTATTGTTTAACATTTCATTGGTTCCAAATCAAGCAGTTTTAAAGTTAATACGGAATACTTAACTAAATTCATTAACTTGAAGTTAACCAACTTTTACATCCTTAATTTATAAGGACAATAATCGGGACTGCAAAAGTATTTTCTTTTTTTATATTTCCAAAAAAATAATGTGTAAAACTCCTGTGATTTATATTGTGTTAACTTGGCTGCTTGTTTTGGGTATGATAAGACTTTATTATACCTTTTAAATTATCGGGCAGGTTGGGTTATTTTAATGCAATTTTTATAATATGTGGTTTTTATTGAACACGATAGTAAAAGTACTGCCGTAGCCTTCTATAGATTGCACTTGCAGGTTGCCGTTATGTATTTTAACGATTTTGCGGGAAAGGCTTAACCCGATACCTGTTCCTGTTTTCTTTGTACTGAAAAAAGGGATGAATATTTTTTCGCGTATTTCGGGTGATATTCCACAACCATTGTCGGCAACAGTAATGTATGGATTGTCTTCCATCGTACCGGAAAGAAGAATAACTTGGGGGTCTTGTTTATCTTTTACGGCATAAGTTGCATTTGTTATGAAATTGATTAACACTTGTTCTATCAGATTCCGGTCTATATTAGCAATAGCGTGGGCG
>JAITWJ010000018.1 GCA_031285325.1 Bacteroidales bacterium | reverse complement strand
GGGCGCAGTCTTGACTTTTTTTGCTTACTTTTTTGTGTCAAGACAAAAAAGCAGGAGAAAATAAAACCGACAAAACTACCTTATAACTAATTACGCAACACGTTACAAAATAACTTAACAGCCATCCCGGCCGCAGAAATACAGTATTGATATCATTTCCATAACTCTTTACAACGCCATGGCGAGAATAACAACATTACTAAAGGATTACTTGCCTAAAACATAGAATTTAAATCTGGGGCTCGAAAACATCAAACAGTACAGTATTTTCATTTATTCCGGAGCCGTTAAAATAGTAGTTGTTTACAAACATTAGAAATCCTTTGTTTACAGCACACCACGATGTTATTACACTGTATCTGTCCGATGGAAGTTTGCCCTCATAAACTATTTCAAATTTACTGTTGAAAATCATCAGGTAACGGCCTTTTTTATTGAATTGGATTCCAGCGTCCTGAGCATCTTGGGTTTTTAAAAAATCATTTCTGTCGATATGCAATCTGAAATATAAATCAAGAACCGGATTATAAACTATTTCATAAAAATGCACGTTCTCTATTTTATGAATTTCGGCACTAAAAAAGCCTGCGTTTCCCGACAATTTATTAACTGTGTTTTTTGTGTATCTGCTTTTTCCCCCATAAGTATGTTTGGAATTGTCTTCCAAATCGATGGTATAAATATTTGATTCTATGGGATAGTTATATACTATTTTATCATCGGAAAAGGTTACATTCGGAGTGTTTTTCCAACCATAAGACGACCATATATCCGTATCGTAATCTGAGCCGGATAACTCGTATTGTTTTACATTCCTGTTTTCTAAAAAATATTCATAGACGTAAAAACGAAGCTTATAATTTGGTTGTATTATTCTTGCAGCATAAAACAAAGAGTTTCTTTTTTTGTTGTAATACAAATATGCGCTCGATATTGAATAATTTGCATGAATAATTATTTCTTCATCGCTTTGCAAATTTCCAATATCTATTTTTTCTTTTACAATGCCTGTTGTATCAGTCAGATATACTATATCGTAATTATAAATCCATATACTGTCCAATGTATGAACATATAAACCGTGAATATCCGGAAGAATACCGTTTCCCCCTTCTTTGTCGAGTATTACCTGTTTCAAATAATTACTTTGCGGGCTAAACAAATCTAAAGCATGGATTGTGTGGTTGTAGGCAACAATTATATCCAAACTGCTGTCGCAGGCAAAAGACGATACAAGATTATAGTCTTTCAAAAAAAGTTCATCCTGTGTATGTACTACAAATTCTTCATTTTTTACCGTTATTTCTTCCGCATAGCTATTATCCTGCAAAGCGTTTTCCCTGTTTTTGCACGACACAAAAAACAACAAAACAAAAACACATATTGACGTAACAATTTTTGGCATTACGAAATGAATAAGATGACAAAAAGAACGATAAAAATAGAAAAAACCTAATATTCGATTTAATTATTCAATGTTATCTAAATAATATATCCTTAAATTGGCATTTTCATCTTTTCCGATTCCATAAATAATTTTTTGTTGTTTATTAAACGAAATGGAACGAAGTTCTTTATCAATTTGCAAAATTTTTACAGGATTGCCTTCCCAGTCGAACACTAATATTTTTTTACAAAAAAACACATCATCCTGAAGCGTTGCTGCATCCATTAATGTATTTTCGCTGTACAAAGCGTAAATATATTTGTCGCTTGAAGTTACAGACGGAACGCCTAATTTTGTGTCTGTATTCATTACGGGGATCTCCCTCTGTGCGGTTACAGACGGCAACCAGCTTAAAACTTGTTTTGTGTTTTTTATATCGGATAAATCGCTATAATCATATATTTCATAAGCATCTCCATAAATTGAAAACCATGCTATTGTTTTTTTCTCGGTTGAATTTGTACAAAGCCCTTGCAAAGTGCGGGAAATCATATTTTGAGAAAAATTATTATAAACGATACTGTCTCCAAATTCAATTTTCGATTTATTACTGTTATTATAAACCGAATATCTGTAATCGCCATATTTAGAATAAATTAATAAATCACCATCGGTACATAAAGAAACAATATTATCGGGTATCGGTGTTGCAGATAACTTATGGATTTTATTGTCAACCGATTCAAACACGAACATATTTTCGGTAAATGTGCTTTTAGCAAAAAATGTATTATCGTTTTTGAAACTACCAATTTGTTGTACGTCTAATAATTCTTCCGGCCCGTTGCCTTTAGTTATAAAACGGTTAAGCTCTTTCGTTTTAATATTATACGATGATAAAAGATAATCTGATTTCGGTTCGGAAAGAAGTATGAAATCGCCGAAAGAATATATAAAATCAGGCTTTAATATTGAGTCTTCAGGATAGTTTAATTCTTTTAAATGATATATTTCGTTATCGGGAAATAAACTGCTTAATAAAACTTTATCGTTTTTACATGAAACTAAAACGATAAAAATTGAAACGACAATTGACAATAAGATTTTTTTCACACTCTATATATTGAAATGTTGTCCTGTTATCAAGTAGAAAATTATACGTGTATTGATACAGTAAGCAAAAATATACATTGTTAGATTACTTTCTTTAAAAATCTTTTAAAACGATATTTTCCTGTTACAGGGTCTTTAGATTTCCATATAAACGATGCTTTTCCTATTATGTAGTCTTCGGGTATCAATCCGATGTAACGCGAATCCTGCGAGTTTATTACCTTATCGCCTGCCATAAAGTACCAGTTATTGCTAAAAGTATAATTGTATTTTACGGCATCGTTTATATATACCAACGAATCTTTCATCTGCACAACTGCATTAGTTTCGTAAACTATCATTTTATGGTATATGTAGAAATTTTCGGGTGTAAGCTCAACAGTATCGCCTGCGGCAGGAACATACAGCGGCCCTAAATTTATAATGTCCCAGTTTAAGCTGTCAAAAACAGCAGGATACATAATAACCGGATCGAGTGTAGAACTATTGCCCAACAGCTGTTTTTGTCCGGGTATATATCCCAATGTGCCGGCAATGCCTGCAACATGATAATAACCGTCAACAATAGAAACACTGTCGCCCGGAAGCCCGATACAGCGTTTTACAAAAATTTTATCCAAACTCATACGTATTACATCCCATTCGTACCTGTAAGGAAAATTGAATACCACTACATCATTTCTGCGTATATTGCGAAATCCCGGTGCATGTACCATTGGCGGATCACTAATGCTGTCGTATTTTAAACCGGTAAAAATACGGGCGCCATAAGTCAACTTGTCTGCAACAATAAAATCGCCCGGCAATAAAGCAGGTTCCATCGAGTCGGACGGAATCGAATAAAAATTGAACAAAAACAACCTTACTGTTAATGCCAATAATAACGACAAAACGAAGAACAGAAAATATTTAAGAATAGATTTTGCTACTGATTTTAGCATGATCTTTTCAATTTTCATTTACTCTTATAAACTCCGGCCATTCCTAAAGGCGTAACGGTTTCGGCGCTTATACTGAAGTTTTTACCACTGCTGTTGTTATAGAATTTTATATCTGCCCTGCCGTTTTCATCAGTCGTTACCGCGGGGTTCCAATACAAAGTACGGCGGTAATCGGGCTCAGGCGGCAACACGGTATAGTTGGGGCTGTAAAATTCCGCTACATTAGAATACCCCTCAAGCCATGTTTGCCGTACGCCGTTTGTAAATTTAACAGGAATTTCTCCTTCCGGATAGGTCTCAATAAATACGGCACAGCCTACAAGCTCTGAAGCTACTTCTATTGGCAGAAGTTCAAACTGGGGAGGTACATATATATAATCAGCCATAATGTAAGGGTTATCGTTAATATAAATCGATTTTATGGCGCCTACATCAATATCTTTATATTGCAAATATGTCGAAAGATTGCTCCATTCTACTGCTTTATAATTTAAAATAAAAAGCACCAATTTATGTTTGTAATATAAAAGTTCCTCATTAAAGCTGCTATGCGAACTCTCATCTCTTGGCATGGGTAATAATGTTGTAAGCTGTATCGGTGGTTCGGCCTTTTTTTTCATAGGCAATGAATTACCCCTTATTGTAAAAAAATCTTGATTCATGTTGTACAGTAATGCATGAATATCGTTGTTTATTATTTCCCCTCTGTCGTATATGTTGTCTGATTCCGAAGCTACATCGTAATAGGCTACCGATGTTGAACGATTTTCAAAAACCTCATTTTCCATTCTTCTTTTTGCCTTAACGGTTACTTCAGGTATGTTATGCATTTTCTCATCAATGCCTAATTCCGACAACGAATCCCGATAAGCGGCAAGGAGTGTGTTATAACTGTATTCATTATCTTCGTTTTGGGGAGTTTCTTCGTTGTCAATAATGTTTTCCATGCTTTTTTCGGCAATGCTTGTTTGCAGGTCGGCAAAATTGTACCTTCGGGGTTCGGGGCTAACTCCCCTGTCTAATAATATTCGTATCCGGTTGTTTTTCTGCTTTCTTTTGTCGGCAACAGATAAGAACATATTCCATTTTCCCGACACTCCCGATAAAAAAGAAAAGCGCCCCACACTGTCTGTTTCAAAAGACGCAACAGCGCCCGTACCCTGCTCTTCTTCCGTACCCGATTCGTACAGTACCATCGAAACATTAACGTTTGGCTGTGGTTTTTGTTTTATAAACGAAACAACGTTCCCTTTTATTTCTATTCCCTGTTCGGGTAAATATTTCAAATCGAGAGGTTCGATTCCGGCCATCAGGTTCCATGAATAACGCCGCCAGCCCTGTACCATCAACAACAAATCCAATGCTTTATTTCGTGTATTATCTTCGCCATCTTCAAAATAATATGAAGGATTGCGCACATACCCATTTATTTCCGACATAAGCAAAAGATCGGTCAAAATATTACGATTACCCTCAACTTCATTAGCGCCATCTCTTATAGCCAACGAGAACGTTGTATTTACAGGCCGCCCTTCCATGCCGGTTACAAAAAACTCCATTTCAACCTGTTCGTAAGGCATATAAAACTGTTTGCCGGCTTTTGCTTCTATTTGCAGGCGGCTATCGCTGTTGGCAGTAAACACCAGTCGGTCGCTAATAATCTCTCCTTTGCTGTTAAAAAGCACTATTTGCGAAACTCCGGCAGGCAGGCGAGCTTTATCCATTTTAAAACTTTCCTGATTTTCTTCAATCCATACAAAGCAGTAATTTTGCAGCTTACCGCCGTTTAAAACAGCCACGCCGAGCATTTCGGACAGAGTACCCTCGTTTTTACGCAATGTTATTCCAATACTGTCGGTATAAGAGAGGTTGTCAACTTCCATCAACACTCCATTCGGCAAGCCTGCGGGCAAATCGAACCGGTATTTTTTGCCTGAATATTCAATTTCGGCCACATCTCCCTTTTTGCCGGTAGTTTCATTGGGCGTATATGTAAATACTCCGCGCCCTTCGTGCATGGTAACAATTTTAGATAACTCCTGTCCGGCAGCATTAATAACAACACCCGCAACTTCTACGGGGTTACCGGCCTCATCGGTAGCCTCGAAAGCAACACGCGATTCTACGTTCCGAATCAGATTACCTCCTTCGGGGAAAAAACGGAGATTAACTGCTTTTTCTCTGGCAGGATATTCTCTTTTCATAGGGCGGCCGCCGTTATCAGGGCCAAACCTGCCATAACTCAGCATATTTTTTTCTTCAAAATCACCTTCAATATTTGGTTTGTCGAAAACAGGCAGCAAGCGCGAAAAAATAACATCGTCGCCAAAGTTTAGCATGTATTTTGTGTAGGCGCGAACCTCGTAAAAGCCAGAATAAAATGTGAGCTGATTAAGCGTAAATTCGCCATGGCACTGCCCGTTTTCTATTTTCAATATACGCCTGTCGATTGTTTCTCCGCCCGGACTCAAAAGCTCTACATACAAAGTTTTACTCCAGGGGCTTAACTGATGTTGGCCTGATGTTACCACGTAACACTTGAACCAGATATTATCGCCCTGATAGTAGCTTGTATTATCGAAATGGAGATAAACTTTTTCCTGCGGTATGTGCCTTGTAAAATCGTGAAGCGCCTGAATATAAGGGACAAACTCGCTAACTTCACTATCCAAATCCTGGCTAAAGGAAAAAAAACTGAAAAATACAAAAAGAAGAATAAATATATTTTTCATCGCTTTTATGTTTTTAGAATTTTTCTCTAATACCTACATAATTCATTTAACAAATGAACGTCTGTTACTGTAAAACAACCTGTTAAAGTTGTTCTCTTAATTGCCTAAAGGCTTCATTCGATGGATTTTGAAATGAATGTTTTAAATATTCCCCATTATTTAGTTGAATAACACACGGATATATGGCATTATTGGTAGAAATCTGAAACAGGTTATCTCTGTCAACAAAAATATTTGTGTGTTCGTCAAAATTGATTCCGGTTTTTTGTTGCAGTATTTTTAAAGACGATACTTTTGTAAGTACAAACAAAATTCGTTCGTCTGCAACGTGTCCGCTCATAAATGCCTCTGCTTCCTGAATACAGCCATGGCATCCTAAACCGGGTAAAACTGCTATCCACTTATATTTACCGTCCACTTTTATCTGTTCAACAGCCTGAGCAAAACTGGTTGCCTCTACTTTCTCTGGGCTTTTTTCGCAGGAAACAGCAACAATCATAAATACAACCAAAAACTTTAAAATATTTTTCATCTGTCTATCTCTTCAACCGTGAATATTTTTAATGTCATATAATCCTCATCATGTTCATCCACACTTATATATTCTATATTCAAACCCTCTCGCGTTACAAACGTATTTTCCCAATTCCACTGTTCTACGTTACCAATAAGCGTTTCACCCAAATAATTGAACTGCTCGTCCATCATAATAACCACAATAGGCTTCTCTCCGTAAAAATTTTCAGTAGTCGCGCCGGGGATACCTTTCAACATAAAGCGATAATAGATATGCCTGTACGGATCATAAAGAATTGATGCATACAAATCTTGTCCTAAAATATGAGCGTGTATTACTTCATTAGGTGTCCTTGCCCTGCCATCATCAATCGAACTGATAGTTTCTGCAACATTACTTCCGCCATATACTGTCCTGTAACTTTCTGCATCATCGTTAGTTATGTATATATTATGTGATACGGGGAAACTGAATACTCGCTCGCCGAGAGGTGAAATTGCAGTATAAGGCTGCATATACATCGGATCCTGCCAATTAACATCAGATCCGTACAGTTTCTTAGGATAAGTATTAAAAAACTCTACGTTGTTTAATCCCCAATCAACACATGATGTAAAACGAAACACATCAATCAATGAATCTGCTATAGAAAATGGTTTAATTCCTGTCAATATCAATTTATTGTTTAATTCAATTATCGGATTAACAGTAGAAAAAAAGTATTGCGGACGATATAAATACCATTCCCTGTCTGTTCTGTTCTCGCGTAATGAAATTTTTTTCTTTACATTTCCCAAACTATCGGTCAGAATCAACTCAACCATTGGATAGCTGTGCACATAAATAGAATCCATAGTTTTAATGTAATAACCCTCTAAACGCAAAATACCATCCGGCCCCTCTTTTTCATATTCAATAGTTCTAAGAAGATTACCATTGTCGTAATCGTAAGCGTAAATAGAATATTTATGAGGATTGAAAAATGTCAATATCCGTTTCCCATCGTTGTCTTCTACCATCTGCATATAAGGAGGTTTTGGCGCTGTTTCGTAATCAAGCAGTATTCTCTTAACCTCACTCTCCGCCAAATAATAGGTAGCTGTTAATTTGCCTTTTTGCTCATTCTTAATGCCTATGGTATTTGTACATCCTAAAAAAACAATAAACAACACTAAAATACATAACCTACTAAACATAAAACAACACATTTAACAAATAAGACACACCAACATTCTCATACAAGGAAAATATAAATAGCAGAACCACAAATTACTTATATCTTGAAACGTAACAAAACCACCTATCTACACTTTAGATGAAAGAACCGACATGCACTTGTTATATACTTAGGAAATTTTTAAACAACGAACAAACTTCAAAAAGAGAATTTATCTTTAAAAACCACAAATAATAACTCTAATTCTCCTTAAATACACAACAAGCGATATGCAAATTAAAAAATAAAAAAACTACTTTACATCCAAGTACATAATAACAAGGCATTAAATAGTTTTTTTTTAAAAAAATACTATTTAATAATCTAACCAACTAAAATGAGGATCACATTCCTGTCCTTTTTCAAGCGTACAACGATTGTTCCAAGTACAACGGAACATATTGAATGTGCCTTCTTCACAAGCGGCATTAGCTTCAGAAACAAATCCTACCAAAGGTGCGTCTCCCGTGCTTTTGTTAGCTTTGATTGATACATTAGCAAACAATACGGCTGCAAAAACCGCAATTCCAAAAAATTTCATAAATTTCTTCATGTTAATTAAATTTAGGTTCATTTATATATTTTTACAATGTTAGAATAAGAAAACTATATAAACAAATTTTTTATAACCTATTTTTTACATTTTTTCAATTGCAAATGTTTTTAAAGTCAAATACTCTTCTTCTGAATCCAAATCGGGGTTAAAATATTCCATAACCAAACCTTCGGGCGTAACAAAGGAGTTTTGCCAGTTCCATTCCTGCCAGGGGCCAAGTACGGTTTCCCCCATATAATTAAACTGCTCGTCCATAATAATAACAACAACAGGCTTCTCTTCTTTATCTGTAACAACCGTAGCATCGGGAATACCTTGCAAAAGAATACGATAATACACTTTGCGGTACAAGTCATAATGTATAGCCGCGTACATATCCTCAGTTGCATAATAAGTTTGCATTACTTCAAGTGGCGTTGTCATGAATTCGCCCCAGTTTATTGAACGAATTGTTGATACGTTATTGCCTCCTGCATAAACTATTTTATAGTCGTTAGAATTCCACGGAGTTATATATAAATTATGTGATACAGCGAAACTGTGAATGATTTCTCCGGATGGCGATAACTCTGGAAAAACTGATGTAGCCAAGCCACCTTCCCAATTATAGTCGTAACCGTACAATTCTTTCGGATACGTGTACATATATTCTACTTCAGTAGTTTTCATATCAATACAAGCTGTGAATCGAAAATCGTCGATCATTTGTGAGGGAATTGACCTTGCTAACAATCCGGTTAACAACAATTTATCCTTGATTTTAATAAAATTAATAGACGTAGAAAGTATATATTGCGGAAAGTACGAATACCAATCCTTTCTTTCATCGCCCCTTAATGATATTCTCTGTTTTACTATTCCTGTGCTGTCAGTTAGAACAACTTCTGTCATAGGCATGTTATATACATATATTGAATCCATATTTTGTACGTAATAACCGGTAGGACTTAGAATACCGTTCGGCCCTTCCTTTTCATACTCTATTCTTCCAACATAAGCTATATTTTCATAATCATAAAAATAAATTGCATTCTTATAAGGATTCAAGAAAGTTAGCACTTGTCCCCCGTCAGCGCTTTTTATCATTTGCATATAAGGGGGTTTGGGTGCAGATTCATTGTCTAATAAAACCTTCTTTTCACTACTTTCTACCAATTGATGGGTAGCTGTTAACTGTCCTGCTTTTTCATTTTTAATATTTGCAATTGGAGTGCAGGAAAATAACACTAATGAGAGTAAAACACAAAAACATAAAAACCTCATGTATTCACTTATTTCTAACGTTGTAAAAAAAAATAATTTGCGGTCATCTCAAAAATAATTTAACACACAAACAACACAAATCATTTTGATAATCATGGATAAAAAAATTATTTTTTTTATCCATGATTATATATTTTATATAAACGTGTTTCTAAATAATACAGCCTTAAAAATCAGGGTCTTCACAGTCGATAGGTCCAGGCCCTCCAACACAAAAATCATATCCATACACACAATGCATTGGGAACATAGGAGCAGTAGGCATTTCACAAGCAGCATTAGCTTCAGAAACAATCTCTGTTAAAAGTGCATCTCCCGTGCTTTTGTTAGCTTTGATTGATACATTAGCAAACAATACAGCTGCAAAAACTGCAATTCCAAAAAATTTCATAAATTTTTTCATGTTAATTAGTTTTAGGTTCAAAATTATATCTTTTTACAATGTTAGAATAAGAAAACTATATGAACAAATTTTTTATAAACTATTTTTTACATTTTTTCAATTGTAAATGTTTTTAGTGTCAAATATTCTTCTTCTGAATCCAAATCGGGGTTAAAATATTCCATAACCAACCCTTCGGGAGTAACAAAGGAGTTTTGCCAGTTCCATTCCTGCCAGGGGCCAAGTACGGTTTCGCCCATATAATTAAACTGCTCGTCCATAATAATAACAACAACAGGCTTCTCAAATACAGACGTATTAACAGTGGCATTTGGAATACCCTGTAACATAAGGCGGTAATAAACCTTACGGTATGTATCGTACATAATGCCATTGTAAAAATCGTACTGCAAAATATGAGGAAGAATATCCTCGTTAGATACTCTCCCCCCTCTATTATCAATTGAATTGATTGTTCCTGCTGTATTACTTCCTGCATATACGGTTTTATAATCTTCTACTCCCCTCCGAGCTACATATACATCGTGCGAAACAGGAAAACTATGTATCAATTCGCCGTCCGGCGATAATACAGGGTGGGCTTGTGTATAAAATTCACCGTCCCAAATAGCTCCCGAACCGTATAGTTCCTCAGGATAAGTGTGCATAAACTCCACATTACCCGATTTTATATCTACATTTGCCGTAAACTTAAATTTGCCAATTAATGAATCGGCAATCGAAAAAGGGCTCATACCTGTAAGCACCAATTTTCCATTGGCTTCGAACAGTGGATTAACGGTATAAAAGAAATATTGCGGATAATACATGGTCCATTCGTAACCGCTGCTATTCCCAATTAAAGAGATCCGCTGTTTTACATGTCCTAAACTATCTGTCAAAGCCAATTCGAATCGTGCTTTGTTATAAACATAGACGGAGTCCATGCTTTTAATAAAATAACCTGCCGGACTTAAAATACCATCCGGCCCCTCTTTTTCATATTCAATTTTATCTACTAAAATTCCGTTTTCATAATCGTAAAAGAAAATAGCATTCTTATAAGGATTCAAGAAAGTTAGTATTTGTTCCCCTTCGGCGCTTTTTATCATTTGCATGTAAGGAGGCTTAGGCGCAGATTCATTGTCTAATAAAATATTCTTTTCACTACTTTCTACTAATTGATGGGTAGCTGTTAATTTCCCTTCTTTTTCATTTTTAATACTTGCAATCGGATTGCAGGAAAATAACGCCATTGATAACAAAACAAAGCGATATAACGGCCTCATATATTCAAATATTTTTAATACTCAATAGTTTGTAAGTTTAGAATTAAAAAACTGTTTATCCAAATTTTTTAGAACCTATTTTCAATTTTTGTATTTATTCAGTATTTTCCCCATTTCTTCCTTGATTTCATTGATAGCAGAAGATTCTACCTTCACCTCTTTATTAAGCAATTCATTAGCTGTTGCCAGCGCTTTTTCGGTTTGTCCGGTTTCGTCATATAATTTTGCAAGCAAATATTTGGGAAAGAACCGGCTTGGGTTCATATACCAAGCTTCGAGGTATGATTGCTCGGCCTCAACAGGTTTTTCCAGCGCTTTATAACTGTCGCCCAAGGCTGTATAAACAACAATATTCGGATAATATAAAGCGGCCTGCTGCAATACCTTAACAGCCTGCCCGTGTTCGCCTGCCATGCTTAACGCTTTTCCGTAATTTGTTAAATAATCGCCGTCTGTTTTAAGTACAGGCCATGCCTTTTCGTAGTAAGGCAGGCAATCGGTATAATTGCCGGTTGCATAAACTCTATAAGCCGAATTCCAGTTTTCCCACGCTGTACGGGCAACATTCAGACAGTTAATGCCGGCAATTGAGACAAGCGCTAAACACACTGCCAAAGCGCATTTTACAGGAATATATTTAACTGCCTGTACTTGCCATGTTCTTTGCTCTGCTAACGATGACAAACAAGCTAAATATAAGGTTAACCCCATCTTAATGGGTAAAATTTGTGCAGGATAAGAAAAGAAGGCAAAAACTGAAATTCCGACTATTCCCGCTTTTGCAATCCATGCCAAATCGTTGAACGGCTTGGCAATTACACGAAATGCAGCAGCTAATATAGCTATCATCAGTACCAGCCCAATCAACCCATTTTCGGCAGTATGTTGTAAAAACTCATTAAAAGCATAGTTGGTGTCGTCAGCTACCATTGCCTCCGGCGAATCGGATACCTGTTCAAAATAATTGGCTTGCTTAGCCATGTAAAAAGACTTGAACCGGTCAAAACCCGTACCAAATACAGGGTGTTCGGCAATCATAGTACCGGTTACTTTCCATATCAATACCCTCCCGTTTGCCGATTCGGCCTTAAATCGAAAAAGTCCATAAGCACAAACTCCTATAATGGCACATAACAATAAAAGCATGGCGGTACGTTTGAACAGGGAATATTTTTTTGTCCATTGTATAACGGGATACCGTATAGTAAACAATACTACAGAAGATATTATTACAGCCAGCCATGCCGCACGCGATTGCGACGGCAACAAAATCAACAACATTATCATCAAAGTAACACCGGCAATACAACTTGTAACAGGCCATTGTGCAAGTTGAAATTTATCGAATATGCGCATTCCCATTCTGTTGATAACATTGTTGATTTTGGGAAACGGATTGATTTTAAACATATATATACCCAAAGCAACAGAAAAAACGCTTGCCAAATAGCCGGCGAAAGGGCCAGGATTGAAAAAACTGCCGGTAATACGAAACTGATTATGAAGAGAGGGGTAATATCCCCATAATTGCAAATTACCATAAATAGCCTGAATGGCGCCCCCTACAACAGTCGCTATAAGCAATATACCATATTTTGATGGTTCGACATTACGCAATACGATATAAAAAACTGTTAAACCTGAAAATTCCAATAATCTGCCGGATACCGGCATTTGTTTAAAAAAACCATTCGATATTATATAAACCGCCCAAATAAGTAAAAGTCCGTCTAATATGCTGAAACGAATATAAATGTGCGATTTGAAAATAGTTTTAAGTATTAATAATACTCCGCAGAAAAGCATCGCATACAGAAAAAAGAACATTTTCCCGCTTACCGTACCATGTATTAGCTCGTCTGTGCGAATTGATGGCAATAAGATCATCAATACAGCAAATAATAGCATTATAAAATGACCGGATAATCTGTTAAATTGTTCCTTCACAAAAGTCTATGGTAATACAAATATTTATTCTTAAAATTTTATTTTCATTTATTGTCCCTTACCGGGGCGTTTTATTGTTCTTCGTTATGGAATTTAAGCAAAACAGGAAATGATATCTGCATCTTTTCCGGTTTCCCCTGTTTAATGTGGGGAGTCCATTTTGGCATCGAATTAAATACCCTGAGTATTTCTTCCTCTAACGATGGATATTTATCGCCCATACTTTGTATTATTTTTACATCGCTTAAAGAGCCGTCAACATCAACAACAATACTCATAAGTACTACCAAGCTAATACTGTCTTTGGGGATTCCATCCGGATAATTGATATGTGAATCCAAATATTCATTTAACTCTTTTTTAGCGGGGTCATCACCAAAAAACGGCACTGTGTTATCTTTCATAATCTGTTGCCCAAAAGCAACGCTGCACAAAACAAGCATACATGAAACGATAAAAATATTTTTCATCGTATTTATAATTTTAACGTTAATGATTGTTCTTTTGAATTTTTTAATCCAATATTTACCTGTTACATAGAATATTACAATTCAAAATAAATAATTTCAGGGTCAGGATTGTCACGAATAGCCCAAAGCCTGTTTCTTCCCTTATCGTAAGTAATTGCTGTTTTAACAAAACTGTCTAATTCATATATTTTCACAGGATTTCCATCCCAGTCGAAAACCAATACCATATCGGCCAGTTTATTGTCTGTTTCTTCTTTCATTCCTGACCTTTCAAAATCTTGATACAACATGAAAATATTGTCGTCTGATGCCGTTACGCCAATATTTATACCTTTCCCATTTATCAATTCAGTTGCCACACTGCTGTAGCCACCTTCTCGAACAACTTTCTTATATTTGGGTATTGTGGAATAATTTCCCGCTGACAGTTCCACACCGGAACCATCAAAATTATATATCTCAAACATTTCGCTGGCAATCGACACATAAACAAGTTTTCTCAATGTACTGTTATATTTGAGCCTGCCATTATAAGCCATCTTTCTAAAAAAAGGCGGAAGATCTTTAATCTCGTTCGTGTCTTCGGGAGGAAAATCGCCGACGTCTTTAACTGTGTTGTTTTTAGTATCGATTAATGTAAACAATTTCTCGTTATTGCCCCCGGAAGCAAAAAAAACAAAGGTATCTAATTGTATTACCGAGTTATAGCGGTCTAACATGCCTTCTGCCATATTGAGGGGTACATTTTGAAAAAAAGTAGAGTCGCTCTCTAAATTGCTGTTAGAAAAAAAGTAAAATTTACGTTTGTTAACGTCCCAAACATTTAATCCCTTTTCGGCATGATTATTCATGTCTATACGTCCCTGAAATTCATCAGGGCCTTGTCCTCTGGTTCCCCAGTGCTTTATAATCTTTCCTGTTGCAATATCGATTGTGGTAAAAACATTAGGCATATTAGTACTCCATGTGGTTAGGGTATTACCCGATACTGCCATCGAATAAGGATTAAGCAGCTCGTTTGCGCCATTTTGAACTTCAAAAACTTTATGTGTAAGTGATTGAGTTGTTTTAAAAGAATCGACTATTGAAATATTTTTGTTGTTGCTGCAGGAAAAAAGAACCAATAGCAGGAATGTTGCAAATATTTTTCTCATAAATGGGAAGTTTTAAAAAATTAATATAACACGAGTATAGCTATCCTGTTTGAAATAACAAAATTTTCTGCATATTTTTTTGAAAAAAATCAATAAAACTTTATTCTATTGATTTTAAAGGTGTTTATTGTCTTAATTTTGATTGAGGAGAAAATTTCAGAACATAGAACATTACAACTGTACAAAAAATATTATTCGAAACTGTTTTGAATTTTCCTGATTATTTGCAATTGTACATGCGCGTCATTGCGAACCGCTTCGCAATGACGCAGCAACTCTTCAATCGAAAAGCGCAACTGCCGCCCAACTGTTCCCCCTTCAGGGCAGGGCTGTTAAGTTATCAGATAAATTATTGAAAACAGGAATATACAACAACGCTCGTTTTGCCAACTTTCCCAGGCCTCGTCCGGTGAGCCGAAAAACAAGTGAAGTTGGCGTTAAAAAATCTTCCCTGTTTAAGCGACAAAGGAGCAAGTTTTGAAGATTTTAGCCTGCAAGCGCAAATTTTTCGTGCAAAGCGGGCGCAGTCTTGACTTTTTTTGCTTACTTTTTTGTGTCAAGACAAAAAAGCAGGAGAAAATAAAACCGACAAAACTACCTTATAACTAATTACGCAACACGTTAAAAAATAACTTAACCGCCATCCCCTGTCTTTGCACACGGATAAGGCCAAGGCCATACCCGGTCAATACCTGGTCAATACCAAGTCCAAGCAATATTCAATTAAAAGTTTTTACTTTTTAATATTCTTAATTAACATGGGGGATGTTTAACGAAGGATTTGAATGCGAAAAAGAAAGGCCGAAACATTTTTACGTAATGTTTTCGAGGCATTGTTGTTTGTGGTAACGGATTAGCATCGAATTAGCGTTGAAGTAGAGAATATTTTATTCCGAAAAATATTATTGTTTAACAATAAAAAATGTTGTATTTATTAATTTAATTTATAATGTTTGTATTATGATTAAAAATTATTCGCTTGCAAAATGAAAAAATAATTGAAGGACTTGATATAGGAAAACGTTAGCTATTATTTGGGCACCTGAAATTCCACAAAAACCAACCTGTTAACCAGGTTGTAACGCCAAAAATAATTAGTAAGCGCTTACGCATTGCGTGGGCTTGACTGGTTATAGGCGTTACGGGTTGTGGAAAACCTCAGGTGCAAATTAGGTTAAGTCTGCGCTTTTTTTATGCCTGAAATTTACATGCGACAAATGTAATGCCACGTTTAAATAACATATATAGAAAATTTGTTTGAAACATACAGTTAATTTTATTTGGGTAGAAATACGGAAATCAATTGAAGGTAATAAAACTCGTTCATTGCTAACAGGGCTTGGTATTGCATGGGGGATTTTGATATTGGTACTTTTATTGGGCTTAGGACATGGTTTTGAAGATGGAGTTTTCAAAATGTTTCAGGGTTTTTCTCAATCAATGGTATATATCCATTCTTCTGCAACCAGTATGGAATATAAGGGACAACCGGCAGGGCAGGAAATATTTTTCACATCGGAAGACCTGGATTACCTGAAAACGAATTTGCCGGAAATTGATTTATTGTCGCCCGAAACAACCAAATTGTGTTATGTAATTCAACGAGCTCAGAGATATGTTTATGAGACCAGAGGAGTAGCTCCGTCATATTTTCAACTTCGGCTGCTTAACGTAAAGGAAGGACGAACACTTAATCCTTCTGATGATATAGAAGGGCGCAAAGTTGTATTAATTGGCAGTAACGTGGCAGATGTTTTATTCTATAAACAATCCCCTGTAGGTAAAACAATTCACATCAATGATGACATTTTTACTGTTGTTGGAGTAATAGCTGACAATATACTAAATCAATATGAGGCCAGGCTAATATACATGCCATTTCAAACATTTACCCGTTATATTGAGCCTGATACTCGTTTCACAACCATGGTAATGTCATTAAATTCGTCAATAACTATGCAAAAAACGCAACTCCGTATTCGTAATTTTCTTGCCCACAGATTTTATATTCATCCTGATGATGACAAGGCATTTTACATCAACAGTATGGAAGAACAAGTTAAGGCATTTAATAATTTGTTCAGTACAATTCGCAAATTTTTGTGGTTTATGGGTATTAGTACGTTGTTGAGCGGTATCATCGGGGTAGCTAACATTATGTATGTATCGGCAAAGGAACGGACACGCGAAATAGGCATACGAAAGGCTATAGGCGCAAAGCAAAGTACCATTAAATCTATGTTTATTTACGAATCAATACTAATTACGTCCATAGCTGGATATTCTGGTATGTTACTGGGAATGGGAATCCTTTGGCTGATAGGCATGTTTATAGAACCTGATAGTCTTTTGTTCGAAAAACCATCAATTGATATTGTTACTGCAATTACTGCAACACTTGTATTAATCATATCCGGAACATTGGCAGGACTTAAACCCGCTGCTTACGCAGCTAATCTTAACCCTATTGAAGCCCTAAGAGAAGAATGAAAACAGCAAAATGGATCATTATTTTAGCAATGTGTGCTTTTATCGGATACATTGTGTACAGAGCAGTAGAAAGTTCAAAGTATGACCCTGTTCTAACAGTAAAGCCTGAATTTAGGGATATTTCGCGTACCATATTGGTGCCGGGAACAATTATGCCTTCAAAAGAAATAGAAATCAAATCAAATATTTCCGGTGTTCTTGATGAATTATTTGTTCAAATAGGGCAAGAACTACAAAAAGGCCAAGTAATAGCCCGTATTCGTATAGAAACTAATCCTGTTGAATATCAACAATTACAAAAACGAAAGGATGTAGCTGAAACTCAATTTAAAAATAGTCAAGCAAATTATAACAGGAGCAAATTATTATACGACCAGAAAGTAATTGCAAAGGCTGATTTTGAAAAAGAGGAAACGTCTTATTTGCTGGCTAAAGCTGAATATGAATCAGCATTGGCTGAATGGCACTTAGCAGGTAATTATTTTCAAAATACAGATGCTAACAGCCTTCATAATATGGTAGTTGCTACCGATAACGGCACATTGCTTGAATTACCTGTACGCAAAGGAGGGCCTGTAATGTCGCGTGGCACTTTTAGTGAAGGAACAACTGTTGCACGTATAGCCAGTTTGGATACTTTAATATTTAGAGGGTATGTTGCCGAAGCCGATGTTGTATTCTTGAAAGAAGAAACGATGATACAACTGATTGTAGGTGCGATGAATAATTACAAAATACCTGGAATGCTGCGCTTGATAGCGCCTAAAGGTGTATTACGCGAAGGTATTACAAAGTTTGAAATTGAAGCGGAAGTAATCATTCCCGAAGAATTGCCCATAATGATTAGAGCAGGGTTCAGCGCTACTGCCGAAATGATTGTTGAATCAAAAACAGGCGTATTGGCATTGGAAGAAAAACATCTGAATTTCTCCGGCGATTCTGTGTTTGTTGAAATACCGGACAGAAATGGGAAATTGGGAAAAACAATGATTGTTACAGGAATATCAGATGGGATTTATACTGAAATAATATCGGGAGTGGATACCGCAACTGTAATTAAAGCGTATGAAAACAATTAAAAACTTCTATATATGGCCTACGAAGACTATTTTATGAAAATTGAAAGCCTGCAATGTTATATCAGGACAGGACACACAGGTAGCGCCTATGAATTGGCAAAAAAACTTAATGTTTCAAGGCGTACATTATTCAATTACCTGGAAATATTGCGCGATAAAGGCTCTGAAATTAAGTTTTGTAAAATCCAAAAAACGTATTATTTCGTAAAACAACAAAACTAATGAACCAAAAACAACAATTGGCATTAACATTGGCGGCATGTATTTGTATTTTTTGTGGATTACTCGCTGCCGATTCTTTATGGTGGATTTTAATGCCGGTTTGGGCAATTACTGTACTTACCATGCGAAAAGATCAAAACCAGAGGTTTTACAAACTACAGGTAATTGATTTAACTTTGTTGGCTATTGGAATAGTCGAAATCGTATTGTATTTCTGTTCAACTTATCCTACAAACTCTATACATTTTCCACTTATAAGTCTGACGTTTATAACCTTATGGTTATACATAAGGCGATGGATCGTTAAAATTAATCAAAAACAGATTATTTTAGGCGTGCTAACAGCAACAGGAGGCGTATTAGCTTTGTTGACTGTATTCTTTTTTGTTTTTTTTTGGGTAAAAGTTACAAATATGGGATTCGATGATATTACCCAATTTCGTTACTTGTATCGTCCTTTTGGAATGCCATCAAATGATTGGGTAGGCATCATGCTGGCTTTTATGCCTTTTACAATAGTATCATTCTTTTTATTACCCAAACCATGTAACCGTTTATCCGCTTTAGCATTTTTTTTAATCACTATTTCCATTATTATATCTTTATCACGTGGGGCTATTTTTTCCCTAATATTCTTTTGGATACTATTGATCGTTTTGTTGTTATATTTCAAAAGATACTCACTAAAACGTTTAGCATTAGGATGTCTTATATGTTTTACAATTATTGCGCTGGTTTGCATCCCTATACGGTCACAATTGTTTACCATTTTTGCAATGACTAAAAATACTTCGCAGGTGCGCAGCATTGAAGGAAGAATGAATAAATGGAATGATGCCGTGCTTTTATTCTCGCAGCATTTTGTTACAGGAGTGGGCGCCGGAAATTTCGCCCTGCGAGTAGAACCATTAGGCAATCAACGGGAATCAGCATCCACAGGGCGAAGCACCAATTCATGGCTGCAATTGGCTGCCGAAAAAGGTATGACAGGATTGTCGGCTTATGGATTGTTTTTTGCGGTTTGGGCTATTGGTATGTTAAGAGTATTACGATTACGAGAAAAACATAATCTTGCCGCCATGATTTGTGGTGCAGGTATCATAGCTTGTTTTTTAAGGGAAACAACATTTTCTTCACTTTTTGATAGGCCGACACTTTTACTTCTTATAATATTATTATTATGGTTTACAGAACAAAACGGCAAAAAAATAAAAATACACAAAGGGTGGATAACTTTACTTGTAATTCCTATTCTGTATTTTGGAATTTTGCAAACCCAACAAAAAAGTGCTACACGAAACAATAAAGCTTTTGTCCGTGCTTATGAAAGAGGGGAATATAATTTGGAAAAATTGCAGAAGAGTCTTAGTTTATCCTCTAATAATGCTATTTTACATGCCAATAAGGGAATTTATCTGTTATCAAAAATATCCGGTTACGACAGTTTGGTTTTTCTAAATAATATTCCTGATTCAACACTATCTCAAGCAAAAGTTGCTTTTAAGCGGGCAGTGGAGCTTAACCCTGCTGATGCTGCGTTTCAATCCAATTTAGGCATTCTTAACTTGGCAACAGGGGATACCGTAAACGCTTTGCAACATTTTAAACAGTCGTTAAACCTTGCTCCGCACCAATCCATTTATCACATATTGTGTGGTATAATGTGTTGTGATGACTCTTTGTATAGCCATCAGCGATTTGTTCATGCGCTTTACTACTCGCCTGATGTACTTGACAGCAAATGGTTTGCCGGTTTGTATGAACAGGATTCAATTAAAGCTAAATATGTTGTAAAAGACGCCCAAACCATGATTTGCGACAGCTTGGTTCTCCGTAAAAATGATTATTTACTCCAGTCGCGCCTGGCAAAACTTTTATTGTACCAAGGCAAAACAGATGACGCTGAAAATTTGCTGCGCGAGGTTACACAAGCAATGCCAAACCTCAATCGTCCATGGTTAATGCTTGGCGATATTGCTTCTGCCCGAAACGATACAGTTGCCTTGCAGTACTACGAACGTGCCATGCAACTCGACCCTAACGATGCATGGGCAAAATTACGCACCGGAGATTGGCATTTAAATAAGGATGATTTATCAAAGTCTTTCGGATATTATATTGATGCACTACGGTCAGCATATCTTACCCCTACGGAACACAGCCGGCGTACAATGTCAATGTATCGTACTCAAACAGTGTCTAACGATGTAATTCCTACTGCTTTTTATTGGTATATACGACCTTATTTGAACACAAAAAAATTGGCGATTGTGATTGCTCAAGGATATGAACAGGAAGGAAATACCAATGGAGTAACATTATATCGGAAACTTGCCAATGGAGAGATAGGAATACGAGAAGCAGTGAATTGACTTTTTAGAAATTTTTATTTTTCTGTGTGTTATCGATACATTTCATGTAAGTATGCAACATGTATAAATATACAAAATTTATGTACATTTTATAAACTATACAATGATACAGAGAAATGAATAAAATATTTTTTCTTATACCGACTATTATTGGTTTGGCGGTTAGTTGTAATAAGAGTATAAACAACACTCAAATTTTAGATGTAAACGAATCTATTTCAAAAATTCGTAAAGGCGAACTTGTAATTCAGGCTAAACCGGGAGTGGAGGTTACCGTTGAACAGTTAAGTCACGAAT